>JAAYVM010000143.1 GCA_012517145.1 Acholeplasmataceae bacterium | reverse complement strand
GAAGTGATTTGCGGGAGCATGTTTACTCAGCTTCCCGGCGGTTTTACCGACGCATGGAAGCGTGTACAACCCTGTCCAGAGCAAATTATCTTGCCGACACCTGAGAGTATAAACAAAAAGAATATCAAGAAGGTATTTTTTGCCCGTAAGAAGGAAAAAGTATTTCGTTCAGCGAATAGATGGTAGTCGGTTTTAAGAGATTAAGAAAAGTAGAAGTGCGGGTGTCGCAGTGAAAAAAGTAATGCAGTACGGAGATAAAACGCTGGAATTTGAAGTGGTGCGCAGCAGAAGGCGTACGCTTGCCATTGCGGTCGAGTCATCAACCAGTGTAGTGGTCAGAGCGCCCATGACGCTGCCTGCACAGAAAATTTTAGAAATAGTCGAGCAGAAGGCTGATTGGATCAATAACAAGCTTGCCTTCTGGCAAAAAGCTCAGGACGAAAAACGTGAGCGGGAAATTGCGCAGGGCAAAAGCTTGCTTTACCTGGGCAAATATTATTCTTTGCAGCTCGAAGTAATACAGGGTTTAAAGAAGGACAGCGTCAGGCTGGAAAATGAGAAAATTATAGTACTAACTGGTGATGCGAAGCCAGAGCGCATTGAAAAAGCATTAAATAAGTGGTATAGGGAAAGGGCCCAGGAGCTAATTACGCAAAGGGTGCTATATTATGGAAGGTTTTTTGACGGTAAGCCTTCGGCAGTGCAAATCAAAGAACAGAAAAAGCGCTGGGGCAGCTGCACTTATGATAATAAACTGCTTTTTAACTGGCGTTGCATCATGGCAAGAAAAGAAGCCCTGGATTACGTCGTAGTACATGAAATGTCCCACATGGTGCACAAAAACCATTCACCGGCTTTTTGGCAGGTTGTGGAGACAATTATGCCGAATTACAAGCTGGAGAAAAAGTGGCTGAAAGAGAATGTAATAAATATGGATTTGTAATACTGAGTTGTTACAAATAACCATTTTTGTGATACAATACATAGTATTGATGCATTAATTTTGTTTGGAGGAATGAACATGCTTGATATGAAATTTGTCAGGGAAAATCCTGAGCTTGTGGAAAAAGCCATGAAAAATCGCAATATGGATATGAACCTGGACGAGTTTTTGACTTTAGAAAAACAACGCAGAGAAATCCTGCAGCAGGTTGAGACTTTAAAGAGCGAGCGTAACAGCGTATCCCAGGAAATAAGTAAAATGAAAAAAAGCGGCGAAAATGCCGATGATAAAATTCTTGCTATGCGTGCCCTTGGTGAAAAAATTGCCGAGGATGACAAAGAGCTTAAAGAAATTGAGCAAAAACTAAAGGATATTATTCTGAACATCCCGAATATGCCTGCAGATGATGTGCCGGTTGGTAAGGATGACAGTGACAATCCGGTAGTCCGCAAATGGGGAGAACCGACAAAATTAAGTTTCGAGCCTAAAGCGCACTGGGATATTGGTGAAGCTCTTGGCATTCTTGATTTTGAACGTGCTGCCAAAGTAACCGGCGCCAGATTTACTTTCTACAAAGGTCTGGGCTCCCGTTTGGAACGTGCCGTTTATAACTTCATGCTTGATGTTCATACCCAGGAACACGATTATACCGAAATATTCCCACCTTACATTGTTAACAAGGATAGTATGCTGGGAACCGGCCAATTGCCAAAGTTTGCCGATGATATGTTCAAGCTGGAAGGCTTGGATTATTATCTGATTCCTACTGCAGAAGTGCCGGTGACCAATTACCACCGCGGTGAAATCCTGAACGCTGATCAGCTTCCTATTCGTTATGCTGCTTATAGTGCGTGTTTCCGTGCGGAGGCAGGTTCGGCAGGACGCGATACACGTGGCCTTATTCGCCAGCATCAGTTTAACAAGGTTGAACTGGTCAAATTCACGAAACCGGAAGAATCATGGGCTGAACTTGATAAATTGACAAGCGATGCGGAAGATATTCTGAAACGTCTGGAACTGCCTTACCGCGTTGTGCGTCTTTGCACCGGCGATATCGGTTTCAGTTCTGCTACAACCTACGATCTCGAAGTATGGCTGCCTGCAGCCAACTGTTACCGCGAAATTTCTTCCTGTTCCAACTTCCTTGATTTCCAGGCAAGAAGAGCAGATATTAAATTCCGTCGTGATGCTAAGGCGAAACCGGAATTTGTTCATACGCTCAATGGTTCCGGCTTAGCTGTAGGACGTACGGTTTGCGCTATTCTCGAAAACTATCAGCAGGCTGACGGTTCTGTTGTAATTCCTAAAGCATTGCGTTCTTATATGGGTTGTGATGTTATTCCAGCCCCTAAAAAATAGTAAAATTTAATTGCAATTAGTCCGCTGCACAACATAGTTGCAGCGGATTTTTTATTATTATTCCGGACTTTCGATGGCATATTTGCCGCATTTTTTTTGTAAACCACTATATATTGTGGTCTGGCTTCTCGATGAAAAATGAATAATGGGCAGATTTTGGCGTATTTCGCGATATTATGGCAAATTTTGGCGTATTTTGTTGTTTTTTGAACTTTTCCTTCAAACTCCTCAAAAATTATTCATTTTCCTCAATTTTCCTATTGTACTTTTTCATATTTGTGGTAAAATCATATAGGTGAATTGACACTATTGTAAAGGGAGAGTGGATATGAAAAGGCAGCCTTTTTTTCAACTGACACAGAGTGCTGTGGAACAATTAGCGGCAAATTTTGATACACCTTTGTTGGTTCTGTCTTTAGATCAGATAGAAAGAAATTATCGTTTCTTAAAGACGAATTTGCCAAGGGTTAAGTTTTATTATGCAATGAAGGCAAACCCGGATATGCGCATTTTGGAAAAGATGGCTGAGATGGGTGCGAGTTTTGATGTCGCATCTGACGGTGAAATAAAAACGCTTGCTGGTTTAGGCATTGATGGCGAGCGTATGATATATGCTAATCCAATAAAAACGACGGCTGGACTGAAAGCTTGTGCCTATGCCGGCGTAAATAAAATGACTTTTGACAACATAGCTGAAGTGGAGAAGATGGCAAAGGCATGTCCTGGCGCCACTGTTCTTTTGCGTTTCCGCATTGATAATTCTTCTGCGCATGTTGACCTGAATAAAAAATTCGGTGCAGCTCGTCAGGATGCTGTAGGGTTGCTGAAGGCTGCTAAGGATGCTGGTCTTGATGCTGCTGGAATTTGTTTCCATGTCGGCAGCCAGGTGATGTTTGCTGATCCTTATTTGCAAGCACTTGATATTTCACGTGAAATATTTGAGGAAGCGAAGGCAGCTGGTCTTAACCTGCGCATACTCGATATTGGCGGCGGTTTTCCCATACCGGAGCTGAAAGTTAATTTCAACCTGCAGGAAATTCTTGGCCAGGTAAATGCACGTCTTGAGGAAGATTTCGCCAATGTAGAAATCTGGGCAGAACCGGGACGCTTTATCTGTGGCACTGCCATGAACCTGATTACCAGTGTCATCGGTGTCAATGAGCGCAATGGACAAACCTGGTATTTTCTGGATGATGGTCTTTATGGAACTTTCTCAGGGGTCATTTTTGACCAATGGGATTACAAGTTGATCAGCTTTAAAGAAGGCGACGAAGAGATTGAAGCTACTTTCGCAGGGCCTAGCTGTGACTCTTTGGACATTATGTTCCGCGGCAGGATGACTGTGCCGCTTGAAGTTGGCGATTTGTTGCTTGTGCCGGCTTGTGGAGCTTATAGCTCAGCTTCGGCCACCGTTTTCAATGGTTTTCGTAAAACCCAGATTGTTGTCTGGGAAGATGTCAAAGCAGAATTTGGTCTGAAAGATGCATTGGCCACCGCAGTTTAATAAAATTTTCAAACCGTAGGCTTTTGCCTGCGGTTTTTTATATATTTGTAAAGAAGGGTTTTTATTATCCTTGACGAAATAAAAACTAGAGGAAGTGTACAATTTTTTTTAGTAGCGGGAGGTATATCATGAGTGTTCCAATAGCTGTCTGGATTGCCGCCGGTTTGGGTGCGGCTGGCATTAAACTTTACATGGATATGCGTGATGTAAAACAGATCGTGGAAAATTCCCAAGCGCGTTATGAAGATGAAAAATACAATTATTACCAAACACAGAAGGCCTTGCTCCCTTTGCTTTTATTGGCGGGCAATCTCAAGCTTGAGATATGGCAAAGTTTTGAACGCATGGCAGATGCACTGGAACAAATTGATAATTTGCCGCGTCAACTCAAATACATGAATTTTGAAACATTTCGTATGGGCAAACCCGAAAGAGAAGCGCTGCGTGAAACGGCAAAAGTCGTAAACACTATTTTGAAGGGCGGCATGGCTGATGTAGGCAGTGGCGTATTGACTGCTCTTGCGTTGTATGGCGCAACGATGACACATAAATTTGATGAGAACGATGTAAATAATTTGCCTGGTTTTCCGCAGTGCGACAAAGGCACCACGATATTGGAAGCACTTTCAACACACCAAATCAAAGTGCCGGCAGCAGGCAATGTAGCTGAGGCCTCTGTTCTTAATGCTATTCTTGATGTTCCGGCAGTAATACAGGATTTTGGTGTAGATAAATTATCCAAAAACGACAAAAATGCTGCTATGAAACTAAAGGATAAGATAGATAAACATTCTATGCAATTGGCTGATGTTGTTGGTAAGATGCAGCGTATACATATTACCATCGAACGATTGCTGAATTATGTTCAAAAACTCAATGATGAGTATCTGGTGCAAATGGAAAAAGTTGAACAGACGCTATTAGAGAAAAAAGATTACGAGAAATTCAAACCTGAGGAGAAGACGGCCCTTGTCTATGCGGCTTTTCTCGTTAAAACGTTGAAGGCCATGACCAGAATTGATATCTTGCTTAAACGTGGCAACTTGTATGTTTTCAATACAATGGATATCCGAGAAGTAATAGATCAGGCCAAGGTACTCTTCCCAGAAGAAGACCTGACGCCTGGAAACAAAGCCTAAGCATCAAGATAAACCGGAACTTGCGCTGTAATTGCTGTAATTGGCAATTGGCTGCGTGGGTTCCGGATTTTTATTGCCTGCTTGGATACAGTTGTTACGGAGAGGTTTCTTGTGATAAAATGAACAGATAGTATGAAGATGAAAAAGGAGAAGTTCCTTGAAAATACATAAACCTCTTTGCGAGGCAGTTTTTAATTATGAAAAAGCCAAAGTCTATCCCTTGCATACACCTGGACATAAGGGTGGCAGAGGCATGGATCACTCATTGCTGGCTGCCCTTGGCAAGCGTGCGGCAGCTATAGATGTTTCCTTGATGTCAGAACTTGATGACATACATTGCCCGGAAGGGTGTCTGAAGGAAGCGCAGGAACTGGCTGCGCAAGTTTATGGCAGCGACAGTTGTTTTTTTGCGGTTAATGGCACGACCGGTGCTATTCACGCGATGCTGATTGGAGCATTGAAACCTGGTGAAAAAGTGCTTATCCCCCGCAATGCTCATCGAGCGGTAGCCGGCGCACTGGTACTTGGCGGTCTTGCGGCTGTCTTTTTACCACCTGAATATGATGAAGCTTTTGGTATTAATACTCAAATTACGCCAGAAGCTGTTGAAAAGGCGCTGGCAGCGGATCCTTACATCAAAGCTGTGTTGGTAACCAGCCCAAACTACTATGGACTGGCGGCCGATCTGAAAGCGATAGGAGAAATTGCTCATAGTCGAGGCGCTCTTTTGCTGGTTGATGAAGCGCATGGAGCGCATTTGGGTTTTTCGGCAGCCTTGCCTCCTTCCGCCTTGCAATGCGGAGCAGATGCCTGCGCGCAAAGTACACACAAAACACTTGGGGCTTTAACCCAATGTTCTATGCTGCATGTAAAAGGACAGCGAATTGACCAGAAACAAATAGCGGCCGCAATGAGCTTATTAACTACTACCAGTCCTAATTATCTTTTGATGGCATCTTTGGATGCCGCCAGGTCTCAGCTGGCAGCAAGAGGAGCCGCGATGGCAGAAGCTGCTTTGGCTGTTGCAGAAAAACTGCGTCAGTCTTTGCGCGATATTGAGGGCCTCAAAGTTCTTGATTCCGGCATTTTAGAGCGCAGCGAGGTTGCTGGTTTTGATGGCACTAAAGTAACGGTAAATGTAGCAAACATAGGTATAACGGGTATCGAAGCCGGGGAAATTTTGCGGGAAAATGGTTTGGCCGTTGAATTGGTAGACCGCAATAATGTTCTTTTCTTGTTGACTTACGCTGATGACAATGAAGAAATCGAAAGTATAATTAATAAGATTAAAGAGATTTTTCATATTATAAAAAAACAAAACAAACCGGTTCTGGCGCTTTCTAACAATTGCCAAATGCCGGTTGCACAACAAATTTTATCGGCACGCCAAGCATTCTATGCTGATACTGAAGCCATAGCTTTTCGTGAAGCAGCTGGCAGGATCTGCTCCGAACAAATCAGTTTTTATCCGCCGGGAATTCCGGTAATTATTCCGGGGGAACTTTTGACCGAAGAAATCATAAGCTACTGCCAAAGCATGTTAGCGCTTGGTTTGCCGGTCAGTGGTTCGCAGGATGGTAGTTTGACGAAAATTCAGGTGGTGAAGCAATGAAGCAAGGTTTATTCATAACTTTCGAGGGTGCGGACGGCACCGGAAAAACAACGCAGATAGCTAAAGTTGCCTCTTGGCTGCGAGAGCAGGGTTATGAGGTAGTCTGTACCCGCGAACCTGGTGGTACTAAGGCTGCCGAAAGGATTCGTGAGTTGGTTCTGGATGCTGAATTGGCCATCAGCCACAAAACAGAAACTCTTCTTTATCTGGCAGCCAGGGCTGACCATATAACACAATTGATCAGGCCTGCTTTGCAGGCTGGTAAGATCGTCCTTTGCGATCGCTTCAGCGATTCAACTTTTGTTTATCAGGGCAGCGGCCGTGGAGTCGAACTGCAGACCCTAAAAATGTTAGATGACTTTGCAACAAGCAGTTTACATCCTGACTTGACTATTTTATTGGACGGTGAGCCGGAAGAACTGGCAATCCGCAGAAATGCCCGCGGTGTTGTTGACCGTTTTGAACTCGAAGGCCTGGCCTTTCAGAAGAAAATTCGCGAAGCATTCCTGGCTTTAGCAGCCAGTGAACCAACACGCATTCATGTAATTGACGCTTTGCAATCGGAAGAAAATATTTTGGACGAAATTTTGACCGATTTACAGAGGCTTTTAGCAAAATAATACTGCAGGATAATTTACTTTCTACTATAATGAAAGGAAATGGACGGGAACAGCTGATAATGTGGGAAAACATACGTGGACATGAACAGAATAAGCATTTTTTACAGCAACTGCTGGTGTCAGGTAAACGAACACCATCTTTGCTATTCCTGGGGCCTGGCGGCATAGGTAAAAAGGCTTTGGCTACAGCTTTTGCCAAGGATTTTCTTTGCAGGTCGGAAAAGCTGCCTTGTAGTGGCTGCCCCTCCTGTCAGGCTTTTAATGCCAACGGTCATCCGGATTTTCTGCTAGTGGAGCAAAGTGCGCCCGGTAAGGAAATCGTCATTGACCAGATTAAGGAAATTGCTCGTCAAGCCGCGTTTGCACCTAATTTGTCCGCACATAAGGTATGTATCATAGATGCGGCAGATTACATGAATCTGACTGCCGCGAACAGTTTGTTGAAATTATTGGAGGAGCCGCCCCGCTTCTGGCTTTTCATTCTGATCGCCAATACGGCTGCAAGGCTTTTGCCGACAATTCGCTCGCGGGTAATCCAGCTGCGTTTTGATGCACTGCCCGCAGAAACAATTGAAGCTGTTTTGGCAAAGGAAGGTGCCCGGCCTGAGGAGGCTGTTGCTTTGGCCCATCTTGCCGATGGCTCGATAGGAACAGCGCTTAATATGCTGAAAAGTAATACCGTGGATTGCCGCAATAAAGCTTTGACCATTTTTGAACAGCTGCCGACCCAAAGACCTTTGCAGCTAACGACCCAATATGGGTGGCCGGAAAAAACCGCAGGCGAAGATGGTATGACTTTATTGGAAATGATGTTGTTTATATTGCGTGATGCCCTGCTCTGTAAAGAAGGCATGGCTGGTAACGCTTATAATATAGATGTTTTGCCACACATTGAAAAATGTTTCGCTGATTGGCATTCAGCAAAAATAAAGAATATAATAAAGATTGTTCAGGAAAGTTACATGGCAATAGCCGCTAATGCTTCCGGCAAGGTAGTATGGGAAGCTATGCTGGTAAGAATGAACATGATCCTGAAGGAGGATTAATAATGCCGACAGTAGTAGGTATTCGATTTAAAAAAGCAGGGAAAATATATTATTTTGATCCTGAAAAAACCGGGGTACAAAAAGGCGATTTTGCCATTGTGGAAACAGCACGTGGCATGGAGTACGGCGAGGTTGTGGCCGGCGTAAGGGAAGTGGACGAAAAAGAAATTATCGCTCCGCTGAAGCCTGTTTTGCGTAAAGCGACTAAAGCCGACCAGGAGAAGGTTGCTGAAAATGAGGTGCGCGAAAAAGAAGCCTTCAATATTTGCGAACGCAAAATTAAAACGCATGAATTGCCGATGCATCTGATTGATGTCGAATTTACTTTTGATGTTAACAAGATAATTTTTTATTTTACGGCAGAGGGCCGTATAGATTTCCGCGAACTGGTTAAAGATTTGGCGGCTGTTTTCCGTACGCGCATTGAACTGCGCCAGATTGGCGTGCGTGATGAAGCCAAGATGCTGGGCGGTATTGGCTGCTGCGGCCGGCCTTTGTGCTGCGCTACTTTTCTCGGCGATTTCGAACCGGTTTCCATCCGCATGGCCAAAGATCAGAAATTGTCCCTTAATCCAGCCAAAATTTCCGGTATCTGCGGTCGTTTGATGTGTTGTCTCAAATATGAAAATTATTTATACTGCGGTAAAGAGTGTAATTGCCAGCGCAGTGAAAGAGAAGCAGTACCAAAACAAGGGTCGATGGTAATTACACCTTTGGGCGAAGGCAAAGTAGTCCGTGTGAACCGCAATGACAAGACCGCTTCTGTGCAGCTGACACCTGACAATGTCATTCAGGTTTCCTGGGATGAAATCGTGGAAGCCGCTCAGGCAGATATCTAAGCTATGACAATGGTAAAGACTACGGAACGTCTTGATTCTTTGCCAGGTTGCGGCTATAAGATATGGCAGTGCAGCAAGGAGTTTTGTTTTACGACAGACGCAGTATTTCTGGCTGCTTTTCCTTTCCTTGTGAAAAGAGCCAGAGTGATGGAATTGGGAGCCGGTACCGGAGCAATCAGCCTGCTTCTGGCAGCGCGTGGTGCGGCAAAGGTTACCGGTATAGACTGCAATGAGCATGTCGTTGAACTTATGCAGCGCAGTATTGCTGAAAATAAGATCGAAGGGCATGTGCAGGCCGTTTTTGGTGACATTCGTGATTTAAAGGGAACGTTTGTTTCCGAAAGTTTTGACTTGATTGTTGCCAACCCTCCATATCGTAACAGAGGTAAGATGAGGCAGGTAGGGAAGTCTGCCTGTCATGAAGTGACGGCTAATCTGGAAGATTTTTTTAAAGCAGCGGCTTTTCTGGTTAAATACAGAGGCCGTTTTGCTATTGTCCAGCTGCCGGAACGTTTCACCGAATGTTTGTCTTTGGCCGCCAAATATGGCATGGAATTAAAGAAGCTGCAGTGGGTGCATTCCTTTGCTGATAAGCCTGCATGGGTCTTTCTGGCAGAATTTGTCAAAGGCGGCGCACCTGGCCTGGAGGTGCTGGAACCTCTCATAATGTATAATGCTGACGGCAGTTACAGTAAACAGACTTTGGCCTGTTACGGTCTGACGGAGGAGGAAGAAGAACAATGATGCAGGACGAGCCGGGTACTTTGTATTTGTGCGCGACGCCGATAGGCAATCTCAAAGACATGACAGAGCGTGCCCTTGAGACTCTGCGGGAAGCGGATATAATCGCTGCCGAGGACACCAGGCATACCAGACAGCTTTTGACGCATTTTGGTATCCATGGCCATCTTTTGAGCTATCATGAACATAATAAGGAAAAACAGGGCCCTGTTTTAATAGAGAAACTTTTGGCCGGTCAACAGGTGACACTGGTTAGTGACGCTGGCTTTCCGGGCATTGCTGATCCTGGCGAGCATCTCGCTAAACTCGCCATAGAAGCCGGTATTCGCGTAGTACCGATACCGGGTGCTAATGCTGCGCTTTGTGCTTTGATTGCTTCAGGCCTGCCGTCTTCACCTTTCTTTTTTGGAGGATTTTTACCAAAAAGCAAGAAAAATCGTCGTGAGCAGTTGAAGCTTTGGCAAAAGATCCCTGCTACGATAGTTCTCTATGAAGCTCCCCATCGCGTTAAGGAAGTCCTGGAAGAAATTCTTGCCGCCTGGGGTGACCGCCAGATGGCAGCAGGACGGGAATTGACCAAACTGCATGAGGAATTTTTTCGCGGCACGGTTTCCGAATGTCTTGCCTGGCTGACGCAAAAGACGCCGCGCGGTGAATTTTCCTTGGTTATAGCAAAAGCTGAGGAAGATATTACAGAAGAGAGCAAAGAAGAAGAGGA
The DNA here is from genome assembly GCA_012517145.1 of Acholeplasmataceae bacterium. Taxonomy (GTDB): domain Bacteria; phylum Bacillota; class Negativicutes; order Acidaminococcales; family Acidaminococcaceae; genus RZYP01. The sequence continues at coordinate 22,191 of JAAYVM010000143.1, read as the reverse complement.
TCCTCTCTTAAAAGTCATGGCTTTGATTGCCGGTGGTATGCCAAAGAAAGAAGCCTTGCAAGTAGTTGCGAAAGAAAACAAAGTTCCCAAGAGGGAGTTATACAATAGATTAATTTTAGCTGAAGAAGGGGAAAAAGAATGACAAAACCAAGTTTTTACATCACAACTCCTATTTACTATCCAAGTGACAATTTACACATAGGTCATGCCTATTGCACAACGATTGCTGACAGTATTGCCCGTTATCGCCGTGCAGCAGGCTATGATGTTCTTTTCCTGACCGGCAGTGATGAGCATGGCCAGAAAATTCAGCGTAAAGCAGAAGAAAAAGGTGTAACACCTATTCAATACGTAGATGCTATCGTTGCCAATTTCAAACTCTTATGGGAGAAACTGGGCATCAGCAATGATGATTTCATCAGAACAAGTGAAAAACGCCACGAAAAAGTTGTCCAGGAAATTATGCAGAAAATCTATGATCAAGGCGACATTTACAAGAAAAATTACGAAGGCTTGTATTGCGTACCCTGCGAATCTTATTGGCTGGAACGTCAGCTGGTTGATGGCAAATGCCCTGACTGCGGCCGCCCGGTGGAGAAGATGCAGGAGGAAAGCTATTTCTTCAAACTGTCCAAATATCAGGATCGCTTACTGGAATATATAGAACAAAATCCTGATTTTATTCAGCCGGTTTCCCGTCGCAATGAAATGATCAATTTCATAAAACAAGGTCTGGAAGATCTTTGTATCACCAGGACAACCTTTGATTGGGGCATAAAAGTGCCTTTTGATGACAAACATGTTGTCTACGTCTGGTTTGATGCCCTGCTTAATTATTTTACCGGTGCCGGTTATGGTTATGATGAAGAAAAATTCAAGAAATTCTGGCCTGCTGATCTTCATCTTGTAGGCAAAGAAATCGTGCGTTTCCATACGATCATTTGGCCGATTATGCTGATGGCTATGGGGGCAGAGCTGCCTAAACAAGTTTATGGTCACGGCTGGCTCGTTGTCGAAGGCGATAAGATGTCCAAATCCAAGGGCAACGTCATCGATCCGCTGGGTTTGATTGAAGAATTCGGTGCTGACGCTATCAGATATTTCTTGCTGCGCGAAATTAATCTCGGCAGTGACGGTAATTTCTCCCGCGATGCGTTAATTACCCGCATCAATGCTGATTTGGCCAATGATCTTGGCAATTTGCTGCACCGTACAGTTAGCATGATCGATAAGTATCACGGCGGCAAAATTCATAAAACTGCTGTGCCGGAAGCACTTGATAATGAACTGATTACTTTGGCTGGTGAAACGGTTGAGAATTACAAAAAAGCCATGGATAAAATGGAAATAAACGCGGCAATCAAGGGCGTCTGGACTTTGATCAGCCGTACCAATAAATACATCGACGAAACAGCTCCATGGCTGCTTGCTAAGGATGAAGCCAAGGCTGCGAGATTAGAAGCCGTTATGTACAATCTGGCGGAAGTACTGCGAATAGTTGCTATTCTTATTTCCCCGTTTGTTCCGCACACAAGTCCAAAAATCTATACGCAGCTGGGGCTCGCAGTACCGGCACATTTTATGCTGACTGATGCTGCCTGGGGTGGTTTGCCTGACGGTACGATTGTCCAAAAGGGCGAGCCGATTTATCCGCGCATTGAGATTAATGAAGAGGGCGTTACTGTAACTGCTGCTACGAAAAAAACAGCTCCACCTGCTCCAGCAGCGCCAAAGGTTGCCGAGCAGCCAAAGCAGGAGGAAAAAGAAGAAATCTCTATTGATGATTTTGCTAAGATAGATTTGCGTGTGGCTACGATTCTGACTGCCGAGAGGGTGCCAAAAACAGATAAGCTAATGGAGCTTTCTGTAAAGATTGGCGAAGAAGAACGTACTATAGTATCCGGTATTGCCCAGCATTATACTGAAGAACAGCTGGTTGGCAGAAATGTGATTGTGATAGCCAACCTGAAAGCTGCAAAATTGCGTGGCATTGAGTCCAGAGGCATGCTGCTAGCGGCTTCCGACGGACAAGGAAACCTGGTTCTCGCTGATGCGCCTGGTATTGCTTCCGGCAGCAAGGTGAAATAAATGTCTGCAAAAGTTTTTGATTCCCATGCCCATATGGACAGCGATTATTTTGATGCTGACAGAGAAGAAGTATTCGCAAAATTACGGCAAGAGATTGCAGGCATGATCAATCCAGGCTGTGATAACGAAACCTCATTTAAAGCCATTACTTATGCGGAAACTTATGATTTTGTCTATGCCGCTGTTGGCTGGCATCCAGAGGAAGTTCTGCGGATGCAGGATGATGATCTGAAGAAGCTGGAGGAATGGTCCAAACATCCGAAAGTGGTCGCGATCGGTGAAATCGGACTGGACTATTATTACGATGATTGTGCACCGCGGGATCTCCAAAAAAAACGTTTCATTGAACAGCTCGACTTGGCGCGCAGAGTTGACTTGCCTGTCATAATCCATGACAGGGATGCTCATGGCGATATGCTGGATATCTTTCATAATGAAGGCAAGGGTTTGCGGGGAGTGTTCCATTGCTATTCCGGTTCCGTGGAAACCGCCAAAGAACTCCTGAAAATGGGCTTCTATCTGGGGTTCGGCGGCAGCTCGACTTTTAAGAATGCCGAGAAGGTAAGGAGTGTCCTGAAGTACGTGCCGGAGGACCGGATTTTATTTGAAACCGATTCGCCATATCTGACTCCGGTTCCTTACAGAGGGAAAAGAAACAACCCTGCCTACACTTTGCTGGTGGCGAAGAATGCAGCACTGGTGCGGAATACAGATGTTGAAAACCTGATTGAAAAAAGCACGGAAAACGTCAAAAAACTCTTCTCAAAGATTAGTTGACGTTTACAAAACAAACCACAGAATTGATTAATTCTGTGGTTTTTGTAACGTTTGGGGCTTTTGCCTTTTGGCAAAGTTTGACATTTTAAAAATTCACGTGATATAATTCATTGAATTTTTAAAGGAGGGTTATGATGGAACAAAAAACTATCTTTAACCGTCCCTATAAAATGCTTGCCTTAGGGTTATTTCTGATCTTAACCTTGTGTTTACTTGGTTTTGTCACTGCCAAAAAACAGATTTCCATTTTGGCAGATGGCAGCGTGGTAAAACTGGAAACCAGAGCAATGGACCCCAAAAGTGCATTAAAGGAAGCCGGCATAACGCTGGCGGAGAATGATGGCTATTTCGTAGTGAATAAAAAAAGATTGGAAGAAGGTTCGACAATTGAGGTAGTACGCGCTATGCCTATCAAGGTATGGGTTGCCGGCGAATCAAAAGAGTATTCAATCGGCCGCGGAACAGTAAAAGAGGTATTGCAAGCATTAGACATTGATTATAGGGACTGTACCGTTTATCCGTCCTTGGACGCTAAACCGGTACCTGGCATGGAAATCAACATACTGGATTCTGATACCAGAATCGAAGAGGAAAAGCGTTCAGTGCCATTTGTCGTTGAGCGGAGACAAGATTCACATCTTGCGCTTGGCGAAGAGAAGATATTAGCAGCTGGCCAGAACGGTGAGAAGATCATCACCGTTAGCTATACTGATATCGGCGGTAAAATGGTCAAACGCGAACTAGGGGAAACAGTAACAGTGGAACCACAGTCGGAAATTGTTGCAGTAGGCACAAATAAGACTGTAGAGACTTCGAGGGGAAAAGTGAGCTATCGTATGGTGAAAACCATGGAAGCAACAGCTTATACTGCTGCTGACGGGGATGGTAATGGGATTACTTCTATCGGTTTGACAGCAAAGCATGGCATAATTGCTGTTGACCCGCAGGTTATTCCGTATGGGACGAGGGTGTATATTCCGGGGTATGGTTTTGCGGTTGCAGGCGACTGCGGCGGCGCTATAATCGGTAATCGTATTGATTTATTCATGGATAGTTATTACGACGCTATCAGCTTCGGACGCCGTAATGTGGAAATGTATATTCTTGAGTAGTTGTAAAAGGGGATAACAGATTGCTGAGAGAAGTATTGGTTGTTGAAGGCAAAATGGATACTGTTGCCATAAAAAAAGCACTTGATGCCGAAACAATTGAGACAGGCGGCTTTACACTGGCTCCTTATACACTGAAAAAAATTCAGTCTGCTTATGAAAAACGTGGGATCATCATCCTTACAGATCCAGATGGTGCAGGCGAGCGCATCAGAAAATTTCTGACAAAAAGATTCCCCAAGGCAGGTCAGGCCTTTGTGCCTAAGCTTGATGCAACGGCTAATAATGATGTCGGCATAGAGCAGGCCTCCCCTGAGGCAATCAGGCAAGCCCTTGCCAAGGTTCGTTTCCACGAATTCGAGCCCCGGTTTGAGTTTTCTAACCGGGACTTGTTTGTTTATAGTCTTTCAGGTTCTGCGGACGCAGCGGAGCGCCGTGATAAAATCGGTGCTATTTTGGGCATCGGCTATGCTAATGCCAAGCAGTTTTTAGTAAGGTTAAATAATTATGGCGTGACCCGGGAAGAGTTTCTGTCGGCAGTTGCGCAAACAGAGGTATAAAATGGAACAACCGGTTATTGCGAAAAAGGATGTCACAGCACATATTCTGAAAACTTTCAATCTGCGTGCTGATAAAAGATTGGGACAGAATTTTTTGGTGGATGAACAAATTGTTAATCAAATAATTGCGGCTGCAGAGTTAGATGCTGATGATACAGTTCTTGAGGTAGGGCCTGGTATTGGTACTCTTACCCAGGCTTTGGCAAAAACCGGCGCTCAGGTTGTGGCAGTTGAACTTGACCGCAGGCTGCTGCCAGTTTTAGCTAAAACGCTGGCAGGTTATGATAATATCGAAATTATTAATGAAGATATTTTGCAGCTTGATATCAGGAAGGCAGTACCGAAGGAAAACTTCAAAGTTGTTGCTAACCTTCCGTACTATATTACTACGCCGATAATTTTCAACCTATTGGAACAGAAGCTGCCGATGGAACGCATGGTAGCGATGGTCCAGAAAGAGGTTGCGGAACGCATGGTTGCAAAACCGGGTGGCAAGGATTATGGGGCATTATCAGTGGCCATTCAATACTACACGGAGCCGGAAATTTCTTTCCTGGTGCCGCCGGCTTCTTTTATACCGCCGCCTTCTGTTGAATCGGCAGTCATAGTTTGCAAACGCAGACAAAAACCGCCGGTGCAGATCGTGAACGAGAAGCTGTTTTTCCGGGTAGTAAAAGCAGCCTTCTCGGTAAGAAGAAAGATGCTAAGCAATGCTTTGAAAAATATGGGCATTGACAGCGAACAGACAACGACCTGGCTGGCACTGGCAGGCATCGACGGTAAAAGGCGCGGTGAGACTCTTTCGCTGGATGAGTTTGCTGCCTTGACCAATACGTTTGAGAAAACAAATAAATAAAAATAAAGGACGCAAATTCCGTTTTTGGATTTGCGTCCTTTATTTTATGTCTTTAGTTGTCTTCTGTTTCTTCATGAATCAGTGCACCAGGTAGAAATGCGTATTGATTAACGCTGCCAAGAATTTTTTGAATGTCATTTAAATTCCTCCCTTAACTATCTTATGAGCTGAGTATAACATAGTGGATATAATTTGTCCAGCATGGACGCAAAACGTCCCTAAAATAATAATGTGCCAGGAAAATGGCATGGCTGCTGCGTTTTTTAGAAAAACGGCAGCAGCCATGAAAATTTTTTTATATATTTTTGAAAATTATTCTGATTTTTTTTCTTTCGTCGTTTTAATAGCAGGGACATTTGTAAAGCCTTTACCCATGACATCGGTAACGTCATGAATAATCATAAAGGCATGGGGATCTATGTTGCTGACAATTCCTTTGATTTGGGCAAGCTGGGTAAGTTTCGCAACAACAAGGAGTACTTCGCGGGGCTGATGTGTAAAAGCTCCTTCTCCGTGCAGGAAGGTTACGCCACGGCCGACGATTTTAATAATTTCTTGTGCGATCGCAGGTGCTTCATTGCTGATGATGATAATGTTCTTCTTGTAGTCGAAGCCATCCGTGAAGGTGTTGGCGACTTTGAAGCTGACGAAGGAAGCAAGCAAAGTATAGAGGGCTGGTTCGAGACCAAAAAGAAAGGCGGCGATGCTCATCAAAAGTATATTAATGATGAAACCTGGTGTGCTGATAGCCGTGCTATAGTACTTGTTGAAGATAGCGCCTATGATGTCAGTGCCGCCGCTGCTGCTGCCGACACGGTAAAGAAAAGCCGCACCGATACCAGTCAAAGTACCGCCGACTATACAGGAGAATAATGTATCATGTATTGGTGCCAACGGAATGAGGAAGCTGAAAAAGTCGAGCGAAAATGAAAACGCCAGCATTCCGAAAAGTGCTCTTATAGGGTATGTGCGGTCCATGTAGCGATAAGCAAGAAAAAACAAAGGAATATTAATTAAAATGGTTATGACACCCATTGGTAAGCCGAACAGATAATAGAGCATGACGGCAATGCCGCTGATGCCGCCGCTCAATAATTGATGAGGGATGTAAAAGGCATTGACGGCGATACCCATTAAAATACAACCTAACGCTGTCATAAGGTTATATATAAGATGTTTTCGCATTTGCGGAGAGCCTCCCTTGGTATTTTCTAGGATTATTCTAACATACTGTGCACAAAAGAAAAGGCACAAATTGTTTTCTGGTAAAAAATACGTATGAATTTTTTAATAATCTGAAAAAATTTCGTATTTTTTTCTTGCCACTGAGCCGACAGAAGGATAAAATGTATTGTATAATTAAATATAAGTATTCATTATTCAAAAATCTTTTTGCAGGAGTAGCGATATGCTGGAAAGGGCTTTTGCCAAAATAAATTTGGGCCTGGATATAGTGGGGAAGCGCCCCGATGGTTATCATGAAGTAAATATGGTTATGCAGAGTATCGCGCTTGCAGACGAAGTTGAACTCTTACCGGCAGAGAAAATCAGTGTTACAACTGACAATGAGGACATTCCGGATGGCAAAGATAATCTGGCCTGGAAGGCGGCTATGCTGCTGGCAGAAACGTATGGCCATAAACCGAACGTTCAGATTCATATACGCAAACATATTTTTTCAGCGGCAGGTCTGGCAGGCGGCAGTGCTGATGCCGCGGCCGTATTAAGAGGTTTAAATCGCCTTTGGCAGCTTGGGCTGAACGCGGATGAATTAGAAGTTTTGGCAGCCGAACTTGGTTCTGATGTACCTTTCTGCATAAGAGGAGGTACGGCAGCGGCAACAGGACGCGGTGAAATTCTTGAACCTCTTGCTGACATGCCAGAAACCTGGGTGGTGCTTGCCAAACCAAAAGTTTCTGTCTCCACGGCCTGGGCCTATCAAAATTTCAGAAATGAAGAAGTGAGTGTAAGGCCTGATATTATAGCTATGAAGAAGGCCGTTAAAAATTCTGACAAGCAGGAGATTCTTGCCAGCATGGGCAATGTTCTGGAAAGTGTTACGTGCAAGGCTTATCCGGAAATCGATGCCATCAAGGAAACAATGATGGCCAATGGTGCTGAAATAAGCCTGATGTCGGGCAGTGGTCCGACAGTTTTTTGCTTTGTGGATTCAGAGGCTGGTGGTAGGCATATTGCGGCAGTTCTAAGGGAAAACTTTACTATTGATATAGAGTTGACAAAAACCTTGAGGAGGAATAATTTATGAGCGGTCACTTGAGCCCCATTAAGTTGGATAGTTACAAACCATTGCGTGAACTTGTCTGTGAAAAAATTCGCCAGGCTATTACAACCGGCATCTTTAAATCAGGCGAGCGGTTAATGGAAATTCAGTTGGCCGAAGAGATGGGCGTAAGCAGGACTCCGGTCCGTGAGGCCATCCGCAAACTGGAACTAGAAGGTTTCGTTGTCATGATTCCCCGCCGCGGCACTTATGTTGCGGATATTTCCATCAAGGATATTACTGAAGTTTATGAAATAAGAACAGCGCTTGATGTTTTAGCAGCAGGATTGGCAGCAGAACGCATCAGTGATGAAGAACTCGAGGCAATGCAGCGCCTGCTTGTAGAAATAGGCCAGCATATTGAAGAAGGTAATCTTGATAAAATAGTTGAAACCGACTCTGCTTTTCACGATATTCTTTATCAGGCAAGCCGCAACGAACGTCTTGTCAACATTATCAGCAACCTCCGCGAGCAAATCACAACTCTGCGCGGCCGCTCCATGCATTATCCAGGACGCCTCATCAATACTTTGGAAGAGCATAAAGCAATCGTTGACAGCATGGCACAGCGTGATGTGGAAAAAGCTCAGAAAGCGGTACGCGAGCATCTGGAGAATGCAGAGCATACCTTGCTGAAAGCAATTGAGGAATCAAGAGAGATCTGATATTTGGGAGGGCAATCTTATAAGATGTACGATGCCATAATTTTAGCAGGCGGCACCTGTCCCTGGTTAAAGAACCTGTCCGGTACGGAGTACCGGGCAGTGGCTATGCTAGACGGGCGGCCGCTTGTTTCATATATTATTGACGCCCTTCTTGCCTGTAATGCTATCAATAAGATAACTATTTCAGGCACAAAAAAGGAGCTTGCTGGGATTGATCTGCCGCCAGGTGTGGAGATTGTTGAAGCAAGCGGTACTATGCTTGATAATACGCTGGCTGCTATCAGGGCTACTGATGCCAAAAAGCCGGTTTTATTTGTTACTGACGATGTACCACTATTGACGGCGGAAGCTGTTACGGATTTTTTGCAAAAAGTTAAAAGCCAGGATGCGGATGTTTTTTATCCTATAATTCCGAAAAGTGCCTGTTTACGCGATTTCCCAGCGGGTAAGCGAACCTATGTTACTTTTAAGGATGGTATTTTTACAGGTGGTAATATTTTGCTTGTAAATCCTGAGGTAGTGGCAAGCTGTAAGGAAGTGGCGGAAGAGGTTTTTGCCAAGAGGAAGTATCCTTGGAAGCTATGCGGCTGGCTTGGGTGGTCTTTTGTTTTAAAATTTCTGCTGCACAAGTTGGAAGTGAAGGACGTGGAAGTACGTGCTTCACAATTACTCGGTTTTCGCGGCAAGGCTATAATTACGGAATTTGCCGAAATCGGTATGGATGTCGATAAGGAAGCCGACTGGCATTTGATAGAGAATTGCCTGTGTTCGGAAGCAGGCGGTCATAAATAGAAGAGGTGTGTTGCAGTATGGGCAAAGTGAAAAGAATAGAACGTGTGGCGGCCCTGACCAAGGAGTTAGTAGATCATCCTTATGAGCTTTATTCTTTTACGGATTTCTGCGAGAGGTTTGATGTTGCTAAATCAACTCTGAGTGAAGATGTGCAGGCGATTAAGAATGGTTTGGTCGCTTATGACCTTGGCACAATTGAAACATTGGCAGGCGCAGCTGGTGGCGTGCGCTTTATTCCTTATCATTCCAGGGCTTCGGATTCTGAATTTCTGAAAGCACTGGCTGAGAGGATGGCAGAACCGGAACGCATTCTTCCGGGCGGCATGATTTATATGAACGATTTGCTGCTTTCACCAAAAATTTTGATGCGGCTTGGCGAAATAATGATGAACCGTAATAAGGGCTTGGCCCCTGAATATATTATGACTGTGGAAACCAAAGGCATACCGCTTGCTCTTTTTGTCGCCAGAGCCTACAATGTTCCGCTCGTAATGGCAAGAAGAGAGAGCAGGATTACTGAGGGCTCTGCTGTGAGTATTAATTATGTCAGCGGTTCTACTAAACGCATTCAGACGATGTCGCTGCCTAAGAGAGCTTTGCCGGCTGATGCCAGGGTACTTATTATAGATGATTTCATGAAAGCAGGCGGGACCGCCAAAGGCTTACAGGAACTGGCACTGGAAGTCGGTGCCGAAGTCGTGGGAACTGGTTTTCTGATTGCGACCAGTGAACCTGAAAGTAAAATGGTTGATGAGTATTTTTCACTCTTTGTTTTAAACGGGATTGATGATAAAACCAGAAAAACTGATATAAGACCCAACTGCTGAACGGGGAGTGAGACAGAACAATGGAAAAAGATACCGTAACCCTAAAAGATGTCCAAGAAGCCGCAAAACGGCTGGCCTCAGTTGTACATAAGACTCCTTTGGAGAGCAGTCATACTTTTAGTACGATTGCCGGTCATGAGGTTTTGCTGAAACTGGAAAATATGCAGCGGACAGGTTCCTTCAAGGTACGTGGTGCCTCTAACTGCATTCAGACACTATCTCCGGAGAAAAAGGCTTGCGGTGTTATTACAGCTTCGGCCGGCAACCATGCTCAGGGCGTCGCCCTTGGTGCTTCCAAGGCAGGTATTAAATCTACTATAGTTATGCCTGAAGGAGCGCCTCTTGCTAAGATAGAAGCTACAAAGGGCTATGGTGCCGAAGTAGTGCTGGCTGGTTCGGTTTATGATGAAGCTTACGCAGAGGCCTTGAGAATTCAAAAAGAAACAGGTGCTACTTTTGTTCACGCCTATGATAATCCGGCAGTTATTGCCGGACAGGGAACTATTGGGCTTGAGATATTGGAACAATGTCCAGATATCAAAGCTATCGTTGTTCCGGTCGGCGGCGGCGGGTTGCTTGCCGGTGTTGCTGCTGCTGTTAAAGCGGCGGCCCCGCATGTTAAGGTTTACGGCGTGCAGGCAACAGGAGCGCCGGCAATGTATTTATCAAAGCATGCCGGCAAGTGGGTGGAAACCCCGGAAGCGCATACGATTGCTGATGGTATTGCGGTTAAGCAGCCTGGAAAAATCACTTTTCAGCTGATACAGAAATATGTTGATGATATCGTTGTCGTCAAAGATGATGATATTGCGGCAACTATTTTGTTATTGATGGAACGCGCCAAGATGATAGCCGAAGGTGCCGGAGCGATTTCGCTGGCAGGCATTCTGCATGGCAGCCTGCCGAATGTAGGTAAAACAGCAGCCGTCATTTCCGGCGGTAATATTGACGTTAACATGATTTCCCGTGTGATTGAAAACGGCCTTGTCAAATCAGGCCGCCGCATCAAGCTTGTTACTCATCTGTCAGACAGGCCGGGGGAACTCTTGAAATTCATTTCATATATCAAAGAACACCGTGCGAATATTATCTTTATCCACCATGAGCATGCCGGCAGGAATCTGCCAATTGGACAAACACAGGTGGAGATGGATCTGGAAACCCGTGATCATGCACATGGTGAAATAATCATTGCTGCTTTGCGCAGAGCCGGGTATCGCGTGGAGCTGATTTAGCGATCAAAGATAGGGGAGACTTTTTTATGTCAAAGATGGTAGCAGTAATTTTAGCCGCTGGTAAAGGCACGAGGATGCGTTCCAAGCTGCCGAAGGTCCTGCACAAGGTTGGTGGCAAACCGATGCTGGAACATGTTATGACAGCAGCTGAAACAGCTGGAGCTGATAAATCAATTGTCGTTGTTGGTTTTGAATCTGAACAGGTAGCTGAATTTATCGGCACTCGTGCACAAATAGCCGTGCAGGCTGAGCAGCTGGGCACTGGTCATGCAGTTATGCAGACAGCAGATCTGTTAAAGGATTTTTCGGGTACAGTCATGATTATTTGCGGCGATACACCACTGTTGGATGGCTGTGAGCTGAAAAAATTCTATCTGGAACACCAGGCTTCCGGTGCAGCGGCAACGGTTCTGACAGCTATTATGGATAATCCTGCAGGGTACGGCCGTATTCTGCGTGATGCTGAAGACCATGTAATCGGTATCGTAGAAGAAAAAGATGCTAATCCCGTACAAAAAGCAATCTGTGAAATCAACACAGGCATTTATTGCATTGAGGCACCTCTTTTGTTTGAGGCTTTGGCTGGACTGACTTGCGATAATGCCCAAGGTGAATATTACTTGACCGATGTTCTGAGCAAAATAAACGAGATGGGTAAGTTTGTCGGCGGGGTAAGTACCGCTGACAGCGATATGATCATGGGTATTAATTCCCGCCGTCAACTAGCTGAGGCTGAAGCAATTATGCGCCAGCGCATTATCGATAAACTGATGGACCAAGGGGTTACCATCATGGATCCTGCCAGCACTTTTATTGAAGGCACCGTGGAAATTGGTCAGGATACCATCATTTATCCTTTTACCTGGCTGGAGGGTTCAACTAAGATTGGGGCTGACAATATTATCGGGCCGAATGTGCGTCTGACAAATGTAGTTGTCGGCAACTCAACTAACCTGCAGTTTGTATATGGACATGATTGTATTGTGGGCAGCGGTGTAACAGTTGGCCCTTATGTTCATTTGCGGCCTGATACAGTTATCAGTGATGAAGTTAAAATCGGCAACTTTGTCGAAGTCAAGAATTCCAATATTGGAAGAGGTTCTAAATTGCCTCATCTTTCCTACATCGGCGACAGCGATATCGGAGAACGCGTCAACATGGGCTGTGGTACGATTACCGTGAACTATGATGGCAAGAAAAAACATCGAACAGTTGTTGAGGATGACGCTTTCGTAGGCTGCAACAGCAATCTCGTAGCACCGGTAACAGTCGGTGCCGGATCCTATATAGGTGCCGGTTCGACAGTGACGAAGGATGTACCGCCTGATGATTTGGGCGTGGCGCGTGCCAGACAAACCAATATAAAAGGTTGGGCAGCTAAATATCGCAATCGTTGATTTCTTACTTGCGGGTAAAAGACTGTCGTTGTATACTAAAGAGGAAAAAATTTAATCTGTAAAGAATTAAACATTGGGGGTATTTTGTAATGTTGGAAGACAACGCCAAAGCGTTAAGGATTTTTTCGGGGAATGCCAATCCGGATCTGGCACGTGAAATTGCCGCTTACTTGGGAACAAGCGTCGGCGACGCTGTTATCAACCGTTTCAATAACGGTGAAGTCCAGGTTATGATAAATGAGAGCGTACGTGGAAAAGATATTTTTATCGTGCAGCCTACCTGCGGACCGATAGTAAATGATAATGTCATGGAGCTCTTGATTATGGCTGATGCCTTCAAACGTGCATCCGCAAAGCATATTACGGCTGTTGTGCCATATTATGGTTATGCCCGTCAGGACCGCAAAGCACGTGGCCGCGAACCTATTACTGCCAAACTGATGGCAGATCTTCTGACTACCGCCGGTGTTACCCGTGTTGTGACTATTGATTTGCACGCAGCACAAATACAAGGTTTCTTTAACATTCCGGTTGATCATATGCCGGGTGGACCGATTCTGGCTGACTACATCAAAGAAAAAAATCTGGAAAACCCAGTCGTTGTTTCTCCGGACCTTGGCGGTGTAAGCCGCGCCAGATTAATCGCGGAAAAATTGAATTGCAGCATTGCAATTATTGATAAACGCCGTCCCGAACCAGGTGTTGCTGAGGTAATGAACTTAATTGGTTCCGTCGAAGGCAAAACCGCTATCATGGTTGACGATATGGTTGATACTGCAGGTTCTTTGACTGAAGGCGCACGCGCCTTGATGAAGTTTGGCGCTAAAGCAGTATATGCCTGCTGTACACATCCGGTTCTCACTGATCCGGCAATTCCAAGAATTGAAGAATCCAACATAACGGAACTCATTGTTACTAATACAATTCCATTGCCTCCTGAAAAAAGGCATCCGAAAATAAAGGTTTTGTCAGTAGCACCTATTTTGGCAGAAACAATTTTACGTATCTATAATGAACTGTCTGTAAGTCAGTTGTTCGAAGATTAGAATCAGAAAATGCTTATCCATTTTTGGATAAGCATTTTGGTATTTTGGCTTAAGGAAGGAGAAAAAGGGTGAAAGTTGCCTGGTTATTGGGAATGGTCGCAGCCTTTTGCCTGCTGCTATTGGCGTTGGGATATCATGGTAAAATTAAAAAGCGTTTGGCGCTGCTGGGATCTTGTTTTGGGATTATTTTGGGATCCGGGCTGCTTTTGCTCGCTGTTTTGCCAGGTGACAGTTTCTACGGACCAGTGCTGGCAGCAGGTCACACTAATCAAAAAGTAGTGGCTCTGACTTTTGACGATGGCCCTTATTCTCCCTATACAGAAAAAATACTTGCAATATTGAAGAAAAAGAATGTGCATGCTACTTTTTTCGTCGTAGGTGAAAATGCACTTGCTCATCCTGAGCTCGTTCGGCAGATAAAGGCTGATGGACATTTGATTGGTACGCATACGCAGCATCATAAGGATCTTCTGAGATTGGATAAACAGGAAGTGCGTGATGAAATGGTCATGGGCGTGGAGAGCATACGCGAAATTACAGGTGAGAAGCCGAGATTTATCAGACCACCTCATGGTTTTAAAGATTACGAAGTTATAGAACAGGCTGAAAGTCTAGGTCTTACGGTCGTGAACTGGGATATCATACCAAGGGACTGGACTAATCCGGGTACAGAGACAATTGTCAGCAGGGTTATTGAAAATGTTAAACCTGGTTCTGTCATATTGCTGCATGACGGCGACAGCCCAGTCAATAAAGGTTCACGCGAACAGACAGTACAAGCTTTGCCTGAAATTATTGACCGTTTGCGTGTCGAGGGCTACAGCTTTGTAACAGTTGAAGAATTACAGACGAAATAAAGCAGGAAGGAATAATTCATGAAATTAATTGTAGGACTTGGCAACGTCGGAAAAGAATACGAAAATACCCGTCATAATATAGGCTTTATGGTTGCCGATGAATTGGCAAAGCGTTGGGGCGAAACAAAGTGGAAGGAAGCCGACAATGCTTTCTACGTTGAATATCGTATGCCTGAAAAAGTTTTTCTAATTAAACCAACTACCTATATGAACCTTAGTGGCTTTGCGGTAGCCGATTTTGCCAATTTTTACCATATTGCACCTGAGGATGTGGCAGTAATTCAGGATGACCTGGATTTACCATGCGGCCAGATACGCATAAGGCGGAAAGGGTCTGCCGGCGGCCATAATGGTATCAAATCTATTCAGGAACATCTCGGTACAGCTGAATTTCCGCGGTTTAAAGTAGGTATCGGTCATCCGGCGGGGGAAAGAAAAGACGTAATCAAGCATGTTTTGCAGAGGTTTTACGCTGATGAGGCAGAAGCTGTGGCTGAAGCAGTGAAACGAACAGCTGATGCTGTTGAATGCTGGCTGCGGCAAGACATGGATACGGTGATGCAGGAATACAATAAGAAAAAATAGAAAATGATAGCTCCTTAGCTTCTGTGCAATGTTTATGTACAAAAATACTTTTAATGTGATAAAATATTCTAGTGCTGATTATATATTAAGGAGTGCCGCTATGCTGCGCAAAATGATGATCAGGTTAAGAAACCAAAAGTTATTAATGTTAACGCTGTTTTCTTGCCTGTTTTTCATTTTGGGCGGCTTTTCTTTTGCCAGCGCAGCCGAGCGAGGGCAGAAGCAAACTATCAGGGTGGGCTATTATGGTTATGATAATTATCTGAGTGTTGACGGCAACGATGGGTATTCTGGCTACAGCTACGAGTTTTTAAAGGACATAGCTGAATATACAGGCTGGGAATATGAATTTGTTTATGGCACTCTTGAAGAATGCATGACGAGGCTGGAAAACGGCGAAATTGACCTGATGACAAGTTTACAGAAGACTTCTGCAAGGATGAACAAATTTGCATATTCGCAAAACTATGTCGGTATGATTTATTCGGTACTATGTGTGAATCAAAACCGTGAGGACATCTATTATGAAGATTTTGGCAAGTTTGACGGCATGAAGGTTGGCTTCCTGAAGGGAAGCAATATCAGTAAAAATCTTGATGAGTATGCAGCGGAGCATAACTTTCGCATTAATAAAGTCGAATTTGATAAGTTGAATGATATGTTTACGGCTTTGCGTAATGGCAGTATTGATGCAGTGGCTACAAGCAGCTTTGCGCAAATAGAAGATGGAAAGGTTGTTGCGCGTTTTCAGCCACAGCCAGGATTCTTTCTTGCTCGCAAAGATAATCAGGCGCTGATTAACAGCATTGATAACGCCTGTACTAGAATTTTTGCTGATAATCTGCAGTACCGAGAGACTTTGCAGGATAAATATTATGGCAGCAGCCCAGCTTTTAAGCTTTCATTCACTCGCGAGGAAGTTGAGTTTATTAAAAGCCAACCGGAGCTAAAGGTTGCCTATGACCAAAACTGGCAGCCCGTTGCTTACTATGATAAGGAAGAGGGAATTGTCCGAGGGATTGCTGTTGATTTTCTGCAAATAGTTTCTGAGAAAACCGGACTTAAATTTGATTTTGTAAAGACTGATAATTACAAGGATTTTTATAATATCACGGCAAACGGGGAAGCCGACATTATTTGCGGTTATGATAAAGCAAATGGCGACAGCCGTCTTTATAATCTTGGTTTGAGTAAACCATATCTGGATTTGCCGCTTTCTTTCATCAGCATGAAGGGGACTATGCCGACAGGGGCATTTTTCATCGGTATAGCTGATGGGCGCGTGGGAATAAAAAATACTCTGAGAAAAGGTTTTCCCATGGCTTCCGTTATTAGCTACGAAACTTTGGAAGATGCCATGGAAGCAATGCGCGACGGCGAAGTTGATTTTGTAGTCGATAACACTTATATTCTGCAGAAATATCTGCAGGAACCTGGCAACGAAAACTTGCAGCTGTTGCCTTATGGGCATGGTGGGCAGGTTCTATCTTTCGGCCTTTCCTATAGCCGGGACCAGAAACTTTTGAGCATTCTCAACAAAGTAATAGCAAATATGAGGCCGGAAGAACGCAATAGAATTATTACTTCCAGTATTGCCCAGATTCCCTATCATCTGACCTTTTCCATTTTGGTTAAAAAATATCTTTACCAGATTATAGCTTCCCTTATATTTTTATTTCTGGCTGGCTTTGGTTATTTTTATCTGCTGGAGAAGCGTAAGGAAAAAGCGCTGGAAAAGATTGCTTTTTATGATAAACTGACTGGCATGAGAAATTTTGAAAAATTTAAAATTGACGCTGCTGAATTGGTAAAAGGAGGCGGTTACGTCATCGTAATGTTTGATATTAACCATTTCCGTTCAGTAACGACAGGATTCGGACCTAAGGAAGGTAAGCGACTTTTGCGTTTGCTCTGCCGCAAGGTGGCAGACACTATTCAGGGAAATGAAATTTTAGCTCATGGCAGCAATGATTTATTCATTCTTCTTTTGCAGGATACAGGTGATGCCGCCATAAGAAAAAGATTAACCGATATGCAGGAAAGCATTAAGTCTGAGATAGCAAAAAGTGCTGCCTTATATAATATTTCTCTAGCCTATGGCGTATATAGGCCAACAAAAGGTGAACAGGATCTGGAAAAAATGATGGAGTTAGTTGACCTGGCACGCGTGGAGGCCAAAAATGGCTGTAGAGGGGGCATTGTCTTCTATGAAGCCGATTTAGGAGAGAGAACCATCCGCGAGGCAGAAATTGAGAACAAGATGGATCAGGCTCTGCAGAACAGGGAATTCATTGTTTATTACCAGCCAAAATATGATTTAAATACAGAAAAAGTAGCTGGGGCCGAGGCACTTGTCCGCTGGGTTTCGGATAAAGGCTTGATCATGCCGGGTGAATTCATAGACCTTTTTGAAAGAAATGGCTTTGTGCTCAAACTTGACGTTTATGTTTTTGAGCTCGTTTGTGCCGATATCCGCAAATGGCTGGACGAGGGACGCAAAGTATTGCCAATAGCAGTCAATGTTTCCCGGCTGCACTTGCTTGATCCTGATTTTGTTAGCGAGTATGGTGCAATTATCAGTAAATATCGAGTGCCGCCCGAACTCCTGGAACTGGAACTTACTGAGCATATGCCTATGGCTTCGGAAGACTTTCTGGTTGAAGTATTTAATAATATCGCCAGATTGGGTGTAAGTCTCGCCATCGATGATTTTGGCAGCGGCTATTCCTCACTAAATATCCTGCATACCATGCCTTTTGATACTCTTAAGATTGACCAGCTGTTTTTTCATAATAAAACCAGCAGTGAAAGAGGAAGGCGTATTATTGAAACAGTTGTTTTGATGGCCCAGAAATTGGGCATGAGGGTTGTTGCCGAAGGGGTTGAGACTAAGGAACAGGTTGCTTTTTTAAAAGCTATCGGCTGCAACCTGGTGCAAGGTTATCATTTTGCTAAGCCAATGCCTTCGTCAGAATTCGAAAATATGCTGAGTTGGGAAGTTGTATAATACTCGAACGCTAAGAACGACAATCAAGGCGATGGCTAAAGATACGACGGGCCTGCTGCACGTCAGCGACCGGCTGTTTACAGACGAGTAGTCGCGTGTGGAAGCAGTGCGAGGAACTATTTAACTATTGCCAGATATACCTATATTTTTGAGAAGTTGTTTTTTTGTAAGGCTTGCAACAAATATTTCCGTGTGTTATAATGACTACCGTGAATATTGAAAATTATTTATAAATAGTTTTAGGTAAAGTGAGGTGTACGATAGTGAAAGACGGAATTCACCCAAAATTTAGTGAAAGCAAAGTAGTTTGCGCTTGTGGAAATACATTTATGTCCGGTTCTGTAAGAACCGAATTGCATGTTGATGTTTGTTCCAAATGTCATCCATTCTTCACCGGCCAGCAACGTAATTTGTCAGCTCGTGGTCGTATCGAGAAATTCAACAAACGTTATAAAACTGATGAGAAATAATAGAAAAAAACAGGACGAAAAATTTCGTCCTGTTTTTTTATGTGTTTTATTATTTTTGTTTTATTATTTTTGTTTTCTTAATTTATGGCCTTCATAACGTTTCTGACCTTCGGCAAAAGCTTTTTCTTCTTCCGGTGTCAATAGTTTCAGGCTGGCAACCGGATTCGGTTTACCTTTTTTATCAAGCGCAACCATCGTAAAGAAAGCCGATAGGGCACGTTTTTTCCCTTCAGTCTCAAGATCTTCGACATCAACTGTTACAGCGACTTCCATTGACGATTTGCCAACATAAACGACTTGCGCCGTGCAGGTCACAAGATCACCAATCATGATTGGCAGATGGAATTCTACCTCGTCGATTCTTGCCGTTACAACGTTGGAGCGTGCATAGCGACGCGCAGAAGCATAGGCTGCCGAATCCATTATTTTAATTATTTCACCGCCATGTATATTGCCTGCTACGTTAGCTTGATGAGGCATCATTACTTCACTGATATAAATAAGGCTGTCAGAACTTAATTTGCTCATTGCGACACCTTTCCTTCCTCTTGGATATTGACTATTTATTGATAATATAGCATACGGTGATGAGGTTAGCAAGGATAACAAATTGATGGGCCTGCTGCACATCAGCGACCGGCTGCTTGCAGGCGAATAATAGTCGCGGGTGGAAAGATATGCAAATGGTGTCGCTCAGAACGTACGAAGAGAGCAAGGACTAAAGAAGTGACGGGCTTGCTGCACATCAGCGACTGACTGCTTGCAGTCATATGGTCGCGTGTGGAAGCAGCCAGAGGAACTCTTTAGCCATTGCCTTTAGACAATATCGATTGGCACTCTTGTTAAGCTTAGCCCGACTATGAAAGGTGTTGCATGCGACTTTCCACTGTGTTATAATTTATAAGCTTAGGTAGTAGTTTTGATTAAAGAGAGGTGCAGAAAGATGAAAGAAACAATCCATCCGAAATACGGCGAAACCAAAGTGGTTTGTGCCTGTGGAAATACATTTATGTCAGGTTCAGTAAAAAATGAATTGCACGTTGATGTCTGCTCCAAATGCCATCCGTTCTTTACTGGTCAACAACGTAATATGGCAGCACGCGGCCGTATTGAAAAATTCAACAAACGCTATAAAACAGAACAATAACAATTGTCGCAGCAGAGCCGGGGCTCTGCTGTGTTTATATCTAAACCTTTTCGTTAATTGCAATTAGGAGAAAAACAATGGAAAGAAAACCAAATGTTGGCGGTCAGGCCGTCATTGAAGGCGTCATGATGCGTGGAGCTGCCGGTAATATTGCTGTAGCAGTCAGGCAGCCGAACGGTGAAATTATTATAGATAAAATGGCTTCCGGTTCTATTGCCGACAAATATCCGATTTTTAAGAAGCCTTTTCTGCGTGGTGTTGTCGTTCTTTGTGAGTCCTTGGTGCTCGGCATGAAGGCGCTTTCGTATTCGGCGCAGGTTTCCGGGGAAGAAGAGGAGCAGATTACAGGCAAAGAAATGGCGATGACGATTGCCTTTTCTATGGTACTCGCAATCGCACTTTTTATTGTACTCCCGACATGGTCGATGCGTTTTGTGAAAACCTGGACAGAAAATCATATGGCGCTCAATCTTTTCGAAGGTTTATTGCGCATGGCGATTTTCCTCATTTATATTGGCGCAATATCTAAGATGAAAGATATTCAAAGGGTATTTCAGTATCATGGTGCTGAGCATAAGACAATTTTTGCTTATGAAGCCGGCTTGCCGCTGGAAGTGCCAAACGTGCGTGGCTTTACAACGCTGCATCCGCGCTGTGGCACTAATTTCCTGATGATCGTCATGATTATCAGTATGTTTGTTTTTACCTTCTTAGGGTGGCCTAATCTGCTCGAAAGAATTTTATCAAGAATTATCCTGATGCCTGTTATTGCCGGTATCAGTTATGAAATTATTCGTTATGCCGGTACGCACATGGAACATAACTGGGTACGTACGGCTATTCTTCCGGGGCTTTATTTGCAGAAACTTACTACCCGTGAGCCGGATGACTCACAGATAGAAGTTGCAATCGCTGCCCTGAAGGCTGTGCTGCCGGAAGAAGAACCTGCCTTGGAAGCGGCAGAGGTTAGTGTAGGAGAAGAATGAGATGTTAGATAAATTACAAGCGTTAGAAGATAGATTTCTGGACCTGGAAGCGCGTATCAGCGATCCGGATGTCATCAGTAATCAGGCAGAGTGGCAAAAATGCACCAAAGCTCATGCAAAATTAGCTGACATTGTGGCGGTTTTTCGCGAATACAAGGCACTTATGCATAAGATAAAGGAAGACCAGGAAATAATCGATGCTCACGAAGATTCCGAGCTTGTAGAGATGGCAGAAGAAGAACTGAAGGAACTAAAACCGGAGGTCGCAGGCTACGAGGAAAAATTAACTATTTTGCTGCTGCCTTCTGATCCTAATGATGATAAGGATGTCATCATGGAAATACGCGGCGGTGCCGGTGGTGATGAGGCTGCTCTTTTCGCTGGGGTATTATTCCGTATGTATACCCGTTATGCCGAAGAGCGGGGTTGGCGCACAGAGATTCTCGACTCCAACCCGACTGGTCTGGGTGGTTTTAAAGAAGTTGTTTTCCAGATATCAGGGAACGGTGTTTTCAGCCGTTTGAAATTTGAAAGCGGAGTTCACCGCGTCCAGCGTGTGCCGGAGACGGAATCGCAAGGCCGCGTGCACACTTCGACAGTTACTGTTGCTGTATTGCCTGAAGCCGAAGATGTTGATGTGGAAATTAACCCTGCAGACTTACGAGTTGATACCTATCGTGCAGGCGGCGCAGGCGGCCAGTATGTCAATAAGACGGAATCCGCAGTAAGGATAACGCATCTGCCGACAGGTATTGTGGCTCAATGTCAGGATGAAAAGTCACAGTTGAAAAACAGAGAAAAATGCTTGCGTGTATTAAGGGCAAGAATTCTGGAAAAAGCTGAAGAAGAACAACGCATGGCAACCGCTGAAGATCGCAAGAGCCAGGTAGGAACCGGCGACCGCAGCGAACGCATCAGAACCTATAATTTCCCGCAGGGACGTGTTACCGATCACCGCATCGGTCTTACTCTGCATAAACTGGATACCATTATTAATGGTAATCTGGATGAATTATTGGATGCGCTTGTTACTGCCAAACAAAGTGAACGTTTGCAGCAGGTGAAATAATGGAAGAGGCACAGACAAAAGATGTTTGGACTATCGTCAAAATATTGGATTGGACCAGGCAGTATTTCGCAGACAAGGGGATAGAAAATCCCCGTTTGGATGCAGAGATACTGCTTTGTGCTGTCCTTTCCTGCCCACGTATTAATCTTTATGTACATTTTGACCAGCCGCTTAAAGCTGACGAGCTCGCCAAATACAGAGAATTTGTTTTGCGGCGCGGACGGCAGGAACCTTTGGCCTATATTTTGGGCGAAAAAGCCTTCATGAATTATACGTTTAAGGTAACACCTGCTGTACTGGTACCGCGACCGGAAACAGAGCTCTTAGTAGAAACCCTGATTGAGCTGAATGACAGCAGTAATAAAATTAGAATTCTGGATTTAGGTACGGGCAGCGGTGCTATCATCATTTCCCTCCTCAGCCTGTTGCCACTGTCT
>JAAYVM010000142.1 GCA_012517145.1 Acholeplasmataceae bacterium | reverse complement strand
TGCATTTACATTAATAATTTCCATTGTAATGAATTTAAGTGATTAGCAATTTATCCTGTTTGTTATTTCAATCAGTTTATTAATATCCGCATCATATTCTTCGGTATATTTCTTCGGAAACGTTCCGTAACCTTTGATTTTCCGTGATAGTGTGTCAGTCAATATTTCCCAGATTTTTGCTCGTTTCGCATTGATGATCCTTCGCAGACTCAAATTCTCCTTTGATGTGCCATATTTTTCTGCCAGTTCACAGATATACCTCTGAGCCTCGTGAATTGCAGAAATATTGTCTTCAATAATTACGTCATCAACATCTTTCAAAATAATGTTACAACAGGTATTACTTTGTTTCAGTAACATGTCTTCCAGTTCCGACAAGGATTTATCAACCACTATAAGGCTTGATGATAGTGTTCTTGTGTGGTTTTCTGAAAGTTGTATCTTTTTACTCATTTGTTGCAACACCATATTATTGATTATAAAGTTATTAAAATTTCATTAAACTACTTTCATTTTGTAGTATCTGGTAATTGATCATCAAGAACAGGTTCTTCAATCAGATGTTCGGGCAGTAAGTGGTGCAACTTTGAATAATTTACTGCTCTGTAAATTAATATGGATTGCTCTGAAAAAGTTATATTTGAATTGTACAATTAACAAGATTGATAGTTTAAATGACAAAATTATTTACCATGAAAGCGAAATCAAGTCTTCCTCTTTTTATTTTTGTGTTGTCTTTGATGGCAGTAGATGCCCAGGTAGTGGAAACAATCAACCTTCCTCCTGCACAGAAAACAGGAGGTATGCCGTTGATGGAAGCATTTCAGCTTCGGAAATCCCAGCGGTCATTCAGTTCAAAGGAATTATCCAACCAGCAAATATCCAACCTGCTTTGGGCGGCCTACGGAATAAACAGGCCGAACGAATTCAGGACTGTGCCTGCAGCAAAAAATTGGTTTGAATATGATATTTATTTATTGAAATCAGATGGCTGGTTTCTTTATGATGTAAGAAAACATGCTTTGCTTAAAATGGGAAATGAAGATCTGAGGATTTATGGCGGCACACAGGATTTCGTTAAAGCGGCGCCTGTCATTCTTGTTTATGTTGCTGATTTCGGCAGAATGAATGACACAACTGATGAATTACGTAAGTTCTTTTCAGCAGTTGATTTGGGATACATATCGCAAAATGTTTACCTCTGGTCTGCTTCAGAGGGTCTTGCGACCATAATCCTCGGGCAGGTTGACAAGCCAAAGGTACATGAAGTCCTGAAGCTTAAGCCAGATCAGCAGGTTATTCTTTCCCAGCCTGTGGGTTACCCGGGGCAATGAAAAGTAACAATAAAATTGGCCGTGATGGTATTATGGCCACTTTTATAAACCAAGCATTTTATTTTTTTGCAGCGCAGTCTATGCAGACCTTCTTGTCTCCTTTGATCCTTCCGTATTCCATGACCGTCATTTCTCCACACTCTTCGCATACGAAACCGTCAAAACTGTCTTTTTTAGGTTCAATCTGATATAGGAAAACCGCAGAAATATTTATCAGTTTATCGTCTGGAGCATTCATTACACCATCTACAAGCTTATCAACGATCTCATCAGGTACCATACTTGCAGGTTTACCTAGCATACGGTAATCGGTGAAGAATATTGATTTTTTATTATTCAGCATTGCTTCGGCTTTTGGTGTAACTCTGACTGCCTTTCCGGTAGCCCTGTCTACAACGGTAACTGCCCATTTCCCCTTGTGTGTTTTCTTAATATTTCCTTTGCCAAATGTGGTTCCCATAATAACTTGCAAACCATCACCATAACAAGTGGCACAATGGTCGTCACCAAGATCAACAAAGGCAACTAATTGACCATCTTTGGCACGTTCAACACCCAGTGCGTTCATTGCGGCGGCGCCAACTCTTAGACCCATTGGCATTGCCGGACATTTATGTCCGTGAAATTTCTGCCCGAATTCGAGCCAGTCTTTTGGATTAATCATGATTTTAAATTTTTAAAAGGATTATTTTATTGAGTTATATTTATAGAATCGAAAATCAATTTGGTTGCAATCAGTAGAAGAACTACAGCATAGATTATTTTTACCTGTTTTGATTTGGCTTTTTCAGTCATGAAGCGTCCACCCAATTGAGATCCTATTATGACAGCAGCCACAACAATGATTGTTAACGGCCAGTTCATTTTGCCCTGAGCCATATGACCAAAATAGCCTGAGAAAGAAGAAAAAGTAACCACGAATGCAGTTGTTGCAGCTGCTTCTTTGGTTTTATAACCTGTTGCCATCAGTATCGGAGCAATAATAAATCCTCCTCCAAGACCCAGCATTCCACCTATAAAACCTGCAAAGCCACCGGTAAAAAAGCCTATGATACTTCTTTTCCTTAAAGGCATCATAGATTCTGGTTCGGGTTTTTTAGCAACCCAGATCATTCTTACGGCTGCAATAACAACCATTGCTGCAAAAAGTATTTTTAGAGTCTGAACAGGAACCATTTCACTTGTCATTGCTCCAATAGGGGCAGCAATTAATGCTGTTACAGCCATAACGGCTCCTCCTTTCCAGTCAACCAGTTTTTTACGGGCAAAAGGGATCAGTACCAGCAGCGTATTAAGTCCATTGAGTAATAGTCCAAGCGGGATTGCAACACTTACCATATCAAACCCTGCCCAGTTGAGCACCGGGACGTAAACCAT
>JAAYVM010000141.1 GCA_012517145.1 Acholeplasmataceae bacterium | reverse complement strand
TAGCTATCTCATTAATAATCATAAACGGGTTCTTTCCAAGGTATCACTGGCAGAATATATCTGGGGAGATTATGTGGATGAAGCCCAAAGTTTCGATTTCCTTTTCTCACAGATAAGGAACTTAAAACGTAAGCTGAAAGAAGCCGGGGCAGACGTAGAAATTAACAATGTTTATGGAATAGGTTATCAAATAAAAGCACGATGAAGCTACTTACCTACACCTCACGGATTCAGTTGCGTTATTTCATGATTCTGTTTGGAATTTTTTCCATTCTGTTTTACGTAGTGCTTAACTGGAATGTACTTCGGAATGTGGACGAGGTGTTGCATAATAGAAAAATTAACCTGCTTGCATACCTCAAAACCAATCCTGAAGCTCCATTTCAAGGTGATAACCCGCTGGACGATTTTACTTTTTATGCCATAGATGCTGCAACTTTCCAAAAAAGCAAAGAAAACTATACAGATACGCTAATTTATGAACCTGTAGATGATGAACTCGATGAATACAGGAAATTAAACACTTTTGTAGAAATCCATAACCAATATTACAAATTGGAGATTTTAGCACCGCATCTTGAAGCCGATGAAATGTTAGGCACAATTGCCTTTTTTCTTGGAATTTTGCTTACCGGGCTATCACTCTCTTTTTATTTATCACAGCGAATAATTTCACGAAAAATTTGGAAACCATTCTACGATATGTTGGAAAAACTTCGTGGTTTTCGCCTCGACAAGCAGCAGCTTCCAGAGTTATCATCTTCTCAGATTGAAGAATTTAAGATGCTTAATGAGTCCATTAATGAATTGGTTTTGAAAAATATGGAAGTATTTACCAGTCAAAAACAATTTATTGAAAATGCCTCCCATGAAATGCAAACACCACTTGCCGTAATGCAGTCACGACTGGAAGCCCTAATAGGGCGGGCAGAGTTGACAAAAGAGCAGGCAGAGATTGTGGAAGGACTTATAAGCTCCACCCAACGTTTAAAAAAACTAAATAAAACCCTTCTTTTACTATCGAAAATTGAAAATCGTCAGTTCCTGTTAACTGACCAGGTTGATGTAAATCAGATTATACGGCAGTCAATGGAATATTATGAAGAACAGAAATCAAAACTTAATATTTCAGTAACGATTAAATCAGAAACCCAACTGACAGTACAGGGCAATATCATGCTCACGGAAATTCTTATTCAGAACCTGCTTAAAAATGCTTTTTTGCATAATACAGAAAATGGCATACTAACCATTTATGTAGGAGAAAAGCAGCTTACTATTTCCAATTCAGGCCACAAAAAAGATGAAGAAGGCTCAATGTTGGATAAAGAAAAATTGTTTAACCGTTTTTATAAGCAATCGGGAAATCCTGATTCGTGGGGTCTCGGATTGTCCATAGCTAAAAAAATTGCAGATACCAGCGGTTGGGAACTTTGTTACCGAAGTGATGGAGCCTTGCATATCTTCGAAGTGAATTTTCAATAAACAGTTCCGATTCCCATTTTTCTACAGATTCAATGGTTTCCTTTGTAAGGTAAATCATTTAAAACTATTGAAAAATGAACAGCAAAATAATCTTGACAACAGCAATAACACTAATTAGTACAGTGCTTTTTGCTCAAACGCCAAAAGCTTACATTACCAACTATGGCAGCGACTTTATTTCTGTTATTGACATTCAGAAAAATCAAAAAATTGCCGATATTACTACAGGGAGCAAGCCGCATGGGGTAGCCGTTTCACCTGACGGAAATTGGATTGCCGTAAGCAATGAAGGCGATAATACAGTTTCTATTATTAGTGCCGCCGACAATAAAGTAAAACAGACCATTTCCGTTGGTAAGACACCTCACCAGTTAAGTTTCAGCATTGACGGTAAGTATGTTTTAACCGCCATCAACGGAGAACATAAGGTTGATGTGATTTCAACCGCTAATTGGAAGTTGGTCAATTCAATTCCCGTTGGCAAAAACCCACACATTGTATTGCCTATGTCAGATGGGAAAACAGCTTGGGTAACTTCCGAAGGAGACAATAAAATCGTAAAAGTGAATCTGGACAGCATGAAAGTCGTAGCAGAAATTCCAACTTTCGGATTTCCGAGAGTGATGACCGCTACACCTGACGGAAAATATATTTATCTGACCATTCGCTGGTTTCACGGACAGGTAAAAATTGATGCGGAGCAAAACAAAATCATAGCCCAGGTTCTTTTACCGCAATCGGACAAATTTGATAACGAAGGGAAAGCAGCCCACGGACTTTCTGTAGCTCCTGACGGCAAAACCGTTTACCTGACGAGCCAGTTTACTAACGATGTAACGGCTATTGATGTAGCATCGGATAAAATCCTGAAAAATATTACAGCCGGCAAAAACCCAAACTGGATAGAACTAACTTCTGACGGTAAATTTGCAGTTGTAAGCAACACTTCATCAAATGATGCCAGTATTATTGATGTTGCAAATTGGAAAGTGGTGGCGACTATTCCGGTTGGGAAAAACCCAAAACGTTTGTGGGTGGCAAATACAAAATAATTGTTGATTTATGAGATATGGATTAATTACACTAATGCTGTTAATACATGTATTGGCTTTTGGGCAAAAATCAGGAAGCATATCAGGCAAAGTATTAGACAGCGAAAACAATATTGTTGAATTTGTCAATGTTTTTCTTACTTCCGTTAACGATTCAACGACTATCGTTAACGGAACGGTTACAGACAATACGGGCAGTTTTGATTTAACGAATGTCCCCCTTGGTAAATATTTTATTCAGTTTCGGTTTATCGGATTCTTAAATCATCAACAAACAGTAATACTTGACGATGTAAGCAAAAATATAGATTTGGGAACCATTATAATGAAACAGGATGCAATCGCATTGAACGCTATTGAAATAACAGCTTTTCGCAACCTGATTCAGAGAACAGATGAGGGAATTGTGGTGAACGCATCGGAAAATTTGACACAAATTGGCGGTACGGCAGCCGACTTAATGAAAAATATGCCCGGGGTTCAGGTTGATATGGAAGGAAATTTAACTATGCGTGGAAAAACCCCCTTGATAATGATAAACGGCAGGGTTTCGGCTATTGGTGGAGTGGACAGAGTTACAAATTTGGAACAAATCCCGGCAAGTACCATCGAGCGTATCGAAATTCTTACAAATCCTTCTGCAAAATACGATGCCGATGCCGAAAGTGGAATTATAAACATTGTACTTAAAAATAATACAAACCTTGGCACAAACGGAGCGGCAGCTTTAGGAGGCGGTTTTGGAGCACGCTATCGCTTAAATGGCTCCTTCCTTTTTAATCATAATACAAACAAATGGGATTTAGGCCTGGCTTACGACAATTGGTTTACTACCAGAACACGCACGGTAAACAAACAGCGTGTTCAATACGATTCTGACGATAACCATTTTCTATCACAGCCACGGGAAGACGAACGTACCATACAAACCCAAACGGCACGGTTTAATGTGGGCTATACCCCAAATTCTAAAAACAGTTTTAAATTGGAAGGGATTTGGCTTTTTGAAGGACAAGATAATTATGAAACCATTGTTAGCACCACAGAAACATCATTGCATGACTTTACAAGCCGTAACAGCCGATTTTCAAACGAAATAAGACGTTTCCAAACTGGCGAACTCTTGTTCAATTATACGAGAAATTTCATTCAGAACAGGGTACTTTCCATAGATGCAAATTCTGCCATTGAATACAACAGGGAAAACACCGACATCTCTACTCAAAGCTTATCGGAGGAAAACGCAGAGATAGGCAGCCCGTTTTTACAGAAAACACATTTTTACGAAGATGCCAACCTGACTAATTTCTCGATAAACTATTTGCATCCGATAAAAGAATCAGGATTATTTGAAACCGGTTATAAAACCACGCTTAGGTTTATCAATGATGATTATCTTCGTTCAAACCAACAAAACGGCAGTTTTATAACCGACTTATCTCACACCGATATTTTTAAATTCAACGAACAAATTCATGCTCTTTATCTGCAATACACAGGTTGGACAGGTACACAACAAGAGCCGAAATTGAAATATCAATTCGGCATCAGACCCGAACAGGTTTTGAATACAGGCGATAATGTTCAGTCATCGTACAATTTTTCTAATAACTATTTTCAACTTTATCCAT
Organism: Acholeplasmataceae bacterium; assembly: GCA_012517145.1. Lineage (GTDB taxonomy): Bacteria > Bacillota > Negativicutes > Acidaminococcales > Acidaminococcaceae > RZYP01. The sequence goes on along the minus strand of JAAYVM010000141.1, from coordinate 2,065 downwards.
CGGCATCGTTAATTTATTACACACCCAAAAGAAATTCGTTCAAACTTGCTTACAGCAAACGAATAAACAGACCCTCTATCGGTGATTACAGTCCCTTTATTGATATTACCGATTCGCTGAACGTTTGGTCGGGCAATCCCGATATTCAGCCTGAAATTTCACACTCATTTGAATTAACACAAAATCAAACCTTTAAAAAGGCAAGCCTTACGACTTCCTTGTTTTACCGCCTGACGAGCAACAGTATTTTCCCTTATACCACTATCGACAATAACGGGGTCAGCACCACAAGGCCTGAAAATTTTGGCAATTCTTACACTTATGGGGCAGAAGCTTTTTTTACTTATAACCCGATTAATTTTTGGAAAATAAATCTTGATGCATCAATATACGAACAAAGAATTGAACCAAGTGCCAAATTGCAAAATGCCCCGGAAAATTTGTTGTCAGGATACGCTAAATTCATCAACAATTTTGATGTTTGGAAAAACGGCAGGTTTCAAATCACAACTAATTATACATCGCCCATTGTCATTCCACAAGGCATTATAAAGGAAGTTTATTTTATTGACCTTGGGTTTCAGCAAAAAATCTTAAAAGGTCAGGGGCGTTTGGCTTTGACAGTAACCGATATATTTGATACACAGCGCAGTGAATCTACTGTTTCTGGCAGCAATTTTGAATATACACACTATCGGAAAGTAGATACAAGGGCAGTTATGCTGATTTTTGCTTATACCTTTAAGTCAGAATTTAAAGAAAAACTCTTAGAAAATAAATTTAAAAACGAATGATATGAAAACACCAATGATTGTTTTTTTTGCACTTATCTGCATTATGGCTTATAGCAATACTCCAAAGAATAAAACTGTTGAAAATCCAACTTCTATTACCAATACAGTTAAAGACACCCTTATCAGCTTTGAAAATGGATTACCGGGAGAATTACCTTCGGGTTGGTCTCAATTCTATACCGGACAAGGCAGTACCGATTGGAAAGTATTGGATGACCAGGGAAATAAAGTATTGGGCCAACTGTACAGCGACAATCCCAACGGCCATTTTAATGTAATTGTTAACGATGAAATTTCAGCCAAAGACATAGAACTCACTGTTCGGCTAAAAGGTGTTAAAGGCAATCACGACCAAGGGGGCGGCTTTGTTTGGCGATTTACGGATAAAAACAACTATTATGTGGTGCGTGCCAATCCGCTTGAAGACAATGTAGTATTGTATAAAGTGGAGAATGGCAAACGCACCGACCTGCCATTGGTGGGTAAAGGAAAGACCTATGGCGTGGATGTACCATCGTTGGGTACAGGATGGAATACTTTGAAATTGTTGGTGAAAGACGATTTGTTTACGGTATTTCTTAACGGAAAAGAGATTTTTAAAGTGCAGGACAAAACTTTTACTAATGCCGGCAAAGTGGGTTTTTGGACAAAAGCGGATGCGGTTACTTACTTTGACGATTTGAAAATTCAAATTAAATAATTGTTAGTTTTTTGTTCATCAGGAAAAACTTAATTAATTATCCTAAATTATTGATAATCTGAAAAATTTAAAAAATGAATATGCGTATTGCACTTTTTGCCACTTGTTTATTGATTGCTCGGGTATCATTCTCGCAAATCAGCATTGAAGCAGACTTGATGTTAAATCCTGAAAATATTATCAGGTTAACTTACAACCAAAACGACAGAATTAAAGCAGCCTACTACGAATTGGAATCGGCAAAGAGCAATTTTAAGTTATTTGAAAGTGAATACACCCAGTTTAACCCATTAATAGTTGCTCCAAAATTTAGTGCAAACTCAGATGGTGACTATGCTTCTGATATGACTGCAGGGATGAAAAAAGATTTCTTTGACGGTTCGTCAATTGGTGTGGCGTTGGGAACTTATAACGACTGGGAGCAAAACACGGGTCACGGCACGATAAATTTCATTGAAACAGAAATTGGCTTTCCGCTTTTTTCTTCTTCCAGAACATTGGAAAGAATTATAAAAAGGACATTTGAGGAAAACGAGCTTTATACAAAAAACCTCGATTATGTTGATGCTGT
>JAAYVM010000140.1 GCA_012517145.1 Acholeplasmataceae bacterium | reverse complement strand
TTTTCATACTCCGCCGCCAAGTCATCGGGATGGGTTATCTGCGGCCATCTTAATTTTTTAAATTCCTCTTGTGTATAGCCTGTTATCTTTTCGTACATATGGTTGACATCATATATGAAGTCATAAGCATTAGCGGAAGGCTCTTCACTTCTTGATACCACTATTCCAATAGGAGCTTGTTCGAATATTGTTTTAAACAAAAAGTCACGTTCTTCTGCTTCGTAGTTTGCCTGCTTTTGTTGGCGCAAAACTTCCAGCTGCAGTTCAATTCTTGCTTTCAAAGCTCCCTTACTAAATGGTTTCCTGACATAGTCATTTGCACCGGCTTGAAGTGCCTGCGCTACTTTATCAAGCAATGCATCCTCTGTCAGAACTATCGTCCTCAACGTTTTCGCACGCTTGATTTGTTTTAATGTTTTTAATATATCGAAAGCGCCCTTGTCTGGCAGATTTAAGTCGAGCAGAATGAGATCAATATCTTCATTACGGGCAATTTTTTCACTTGCATCTGACAAACAAGAAGCGGCCAATATATTATATTCGCTCAATGTTTTTTGAATATGCATGTTTTCTGTCTTTGAAGCACTGATTAATAAGATTTTTGCAGTCATTTTAGTCCATCCTTCTTACAAAATAGTAAGGCTGTAACAATCGAATCGAAGTTCTTCAAAGGCATATAAAAGCATATAACTTATATTTCACATTTTAGCATATGGAAAATAATATTAATACTTATATTTATTCAATAAAACCTGGCTGGCAAAAAAATCATCAGCAATAATTCTAGCGGTTTTTTCGTTTTCATTTGGATTTAAAATTCTGATATAAACTTCCGGTGAGCCTTCCAGGGGAAGTTTTACTGCCCATACGGCCATCGTCCTTGTTTTAGCAGGACTGCTGCCAAGTCTGAAAATGCTGTTATCCTGGCCATCATTTTGATCATTGCTGAAAGTCAAAAACTCATCTAAAGTATAAGGCATCACTCCTTCATCCAATAAATGACAGATACGGTTATATCTCTTTTGACTGCTTTCGCCAATATCTTTATTAAAATCCGCCATACCTTCCATTACATAATGATTGGTATGACAAATATAACCATTCTCCTTTTGTTCTATACTAAACTTACCTTCAGGACCTATTTCAACTGTTGCTATCGTTTTTTTATCAGCCAACATTAATATTTTGGGTCCTAAAAATAAATCCGTCCTAAGTAAGGCTTCTTCGACGCTGCTGCATTCTTTGAGCAATTTAGTCAAACTACCGGCCTTGTTTGGCATAGTATTCCTTTCCTTGGAAGAAATACTTCCTGCCGTAGCGCTAACAACGACCAGCCCTTTTTCATTGATGCCAGCTTTCATGCCAGAAGTTGAACCCTCGGCATACAGGCCGAAATAACTATAGCCTTGTTTTGGACTCACGAATTTTACATCCTGATGCTGGTCAGGCTTCCAATCACGATTTTTGACAATCAAGGTACCGCCGCCATCAGCGAAAATACCATTGGCAGCCCAGAGAGTACACGCCTCAACTGAAGATGATAAAAGCAAGATAAAGGAAAAAGCTAAGTTCATAAAGATTTTTTTCAATATTATCGCCTCATTAATATATAACTTTTGAGCTTTATGCCATAAATATCAGATGTACGATTCTTTATCGTGCGCACTACCTTTGGATGGTTCGCCGAAAACATCTTTGTTCCTGCAAGAATCCAACATTTCCATTCAAAAAAATCGGCCAAAGGGGGCAGTCCCCTTTGGCCGACACTCTTTGGCCGACAACTATAATTTTCCCCTATTTTTCCTGCAAATAAATAGCATCGAGATTTACACTCTGGGTAATCTTATCATCACGGGCATTAAGCCCTATATGAACATCACTAAAAACTACCAGAACCTTAATTTCCGGCGTCTCAATCTTTAAGCTCATCTCATCAAGACCAGCCGTATCACTCCTGCTGTCACCAGGCGGATAAGCTGCCCCGATTTTCTCAAAATAATCTTTTAAATCCTGCTCTACCAGAACACGCCCATCAAGAGTTATTTTCAGCAAAGGAATGTTATTCTGCTGGTTTATCGTCCAAATAACCTGATATGTACCCTTACTGCTTTTGATTTCGCCCCAGGAATTTCCCTTGTTCAGAAACTTCTGCTGCTTAACTACCCAATTATAGTTACTGATATCTATTGGTCCTGATGCCAGGTAAAGATTCGTGCTCAGATAATAGCCGCCTCCGCCATAAATATCTTCATTTGGTGGCCAAGTCTGTTTGAAACCAAATCTGAGTTTAAAT
>JAAYVM010000139.1 GCA_012517145.1 Acholeplasmataceae bacterium | reverse complement strand
CACTACGCCTTCCAAGCCGCTCAGGTATTTTTCCGTGCCCCAGAAGCAGCCGCCAGCAAGATATATTTGTGCCATATTATTCACACCTTCCTTACATATCTATATTATTGCGTAGAAGCTTTAAGCGCTTCCTCTAGTTTGAAAGCAAGCTCTTTTACCGCAGGCTCCCTAACGATTGTTGAATGGCTAGCGTCAATATCAACTACCCGGATCCGTTCAACAAGCCTAGCCCAGCCTTTCAATGTCTCTTCTGCGTAATTCTTTTGTCCTTGCCTTGCATTAAAATACGTAATTGTTCCCTGGTAGCTTTCCGGCTTGTAGTTCCGGCCAGCATATTGAAGAAGGTTTTTCTTCAACGCTGTTTGATTCAGCTTTTTATCCAAAGGCGCCGGATAAGTCTGCATAAAGCGCTTTACCTTTAGTCTTTCTATCTCGTCCAGCGTCTTCTGCTTCAGATAATGAAAAATTTGAAGAAAGGGTACGCCTGCTAGTTTTTGATAATTATGCTTGAGTTTTTTCCAAAGCGGTTTCCGCCTTTTTTTATTCAACAGACGCGTGTCAAGCATAGCCAAAAGTGCAACCGATTGATTTTGTTCTTGAAGTTGCCGGCTTATTTCGTAGGCAATCAGCCCTCCAAGAGAGTGACCTGCAAGGTAATATGGGCCATTCGGCTGAACAGTGCGAATTTCCTGTATATAGCAACGGGCTAAGTCAACGATACTTATTGGGTGCGGGAGCTTCTTTGCCTCCAGATTAAGCGATAAGCCAAAGACAGTCTGCTCTTTGTCCAAATAATCGGCTAGCTTACGGTAGGTGAGAACATCACCGCCAACATTGTGGATACAAAAAAGCGGCTGTCTGCTGCCAGTAGGATTAATCGGCACTACGAAATCCAATCTCTGTGAAGCTGAACTTTCCCCGTCAATTACTGCCGCCAATTTTTGAATAGTACGATTGGCCAAAATAGTGCCGGCTGGCATTTTGACTGCTAACACTCGCTCGATCTCCGCAAAAAGCATCTCTGCCATAAGGGAATCGCCGCCAGCATCAAAAAAGTCCTCCGTTTTGCTGATATGCTCGACTTTGAACAGCTCTCGCCAAATGTCTGCCAACATTTTTTCTGTTTTATTGTTGAACTCTGAATCATCTGCTGCAGCAGTTTCAAGCAGCTTAGCAGGAAATTCTTCCGGATGGTTTTGTATATAATCGTAAAGAAGCCGACGCTGTACTTTGCCATTAGCACTCTTCGGTATCTTAGCAACGAATAAAATCTGTGCAGGAACCTTAGCCAACGATATTCTATCGCTGAGAAATTTTTTCAATTGTTCTGCCGTTAACAATGAAGCTGGAGTTGAAACTACGAGAGCCATCGGGATTTCCCCCAAATAGGAATGCGGCGCTGCAAAGACAGCAGCTTCCATAACATCTTCATGCCGACAAAGAATTTCTTCTATTTCATAAGGAGAAATTTTGACACCGCCTCTGTTGATTATCTCCTTAATGCGTCCTGTGATGAAGATATGACCATCTTCATCAATATATCCTTGATCGCCGGTTCTAAACCATCCACCTTGCAAAAACATCTGCTCGCTATTGCTGACATTTTCGTAACCTTTGGTGACGTTCTCGCCTCTTATGACAATTTCCCCAGCTGCCAACTGGGGCAGAAAATTTTCTTGCTCATCAATGATGCCAATTTCACAGCCTGTTGGCACACCAACAGATTCATCTTTTATTTTACCCAATAGTAGTGAATTACAGGTACCTAATCCTGTTGTTTCTGTAAGTCCATAACCTTGTACTACGACAGCGCCAAAACGTTTTTTTAATTTTTCTATAACCTTCAATGGAAGCGGCGCGCCGCCGGAACGAATCAGGCGTAAACAGTAACTATCTTTATCGGCGTTTATTTTTTCAGCATATTCGGCAACAGCATAATGGATCGCAGGGCTAGCGGCATACCAGGTTATTTTTAAAGTCTGAAGAATGCGGAAAAATTCCTGAGGATTAAAGGAAGGCAGAAAAACAAGGCTGCTGCCTACTGATACTGCCGAGAAAAGCGGTCCAACTATGCCATAAACATGAAAAAGTGGAATCACGCTGATAGAGCGGTCATCTTTATTCAAATCAAACATTCCTGTAGCCGTATCAATTGTCTTAATCAGATTAGCATGCGTCAAAGGCACAACTTTGGGCTTTGATGTTGTCCCTGATGTAAAAAGGACAACGGCAATATCGTTTTCCTGCGAAGTATGATCGTCAAAAATTTTCTGGATAATGTCATCAAGATGAAATTGAAGACGCTCATTGTTCTTCTTCATAAGAATAATGGATATTGCCATTTCGGCGGCCACCTGTTCAACCGCCTCCGAACAGCCTTCTTTTACTATGATTGCGTCTACATGGGCAAGCTTAATATAATCCCTTAATTCGTCTGCTGAACTATTCGGATTAAGTGGCACAGCTGTCGCAAAAAGTGTAACTGCATAGAAAGCCAACACTGCTTCTAAGCCATGAGGCATTAAAATGGCAATCCTATTTCCATTTTTAAAACCGCCTTCGGCAAGCTCACTGGACAATTCATTGATTTGATTAGTCAATTGCTTATAAGTTATGACATTAGCATCTTGCAAATATATTGCAGGGGACTCAGGACTGCTAGATGCAGCAGCAAAAACATAATCCGTAATACGCCGATCGTTCATAGAGATTTCCTCCTTTTCACAAGCAATTGGCTTAATGCTTCCCTCAGATATTTATTAAATTTAAGCTTTTAAAGATAAAATGTAAATCATACCTTTATAATAAAACTAGCTTGCATTATTAGAAAATTCGCTATTATTTGGTTTGTTCCTCCCACAATTACTGAAATATAACTCAAAAGAACTGTAAACAATAAAAAAGTCCGAACTTAAATAACTTAAGTTCGGACTCTGAATAAGCAAAACGTCAAACACTGATATCTTTATTCTTGGTCAATTTAAAGAACAGCAGCAAGGAAACAATCGAAGTAAGCGTCAGAATAGTGGAATACGCTGCCGCATTGCCGAAGTTGCTGCGGATGACTTCTGCATAAATTGCTACCGTCAAAGTGCTGGTTGAACTGGTATAAAGAATAATGGAAGAACTCAATTCGCTGATCAAAGTGATCCAGCTCATAATAGCGCCAGCCATTACGCCCGGCAGCATCATCGGCACCGTTACCTTCCTGAAAGTCTGGAATTCCGTTGACCCCAGACTGATGGCGGCCTCCTCAATACTAGGGCTTATTTGCGAAATAATCGCCGTACTCGAACGAATAGTATAGGGCATGCGCCTGATCGCGAGAGACAGAATGATAATTATCGCTGTGCCGCTTAATAACAGTGGTCGGCTGTTGAAGGCATACAAAAAGGAGATACCAAGAACGGAACCTGGGATAATATAAGGGAACATCGTCAGTGTATCGAGTATCTCGGTGACAAAAGATTTTTTGCGAGCCGTCAGATACGCCACAAAAACGCCGATAACCACAACAAGCGAAATAGCGCACAAGCCGAAAATATAGGTGTTAAGAATAGAGTTATTGTCCTTTGCCAAAAGCGTGTTTTCGTAATTACTGAAGCCTAGGTTACCTGTATAGACCGTACCGCCGCTCGTTTCCAAAAAAGAAGTATAAATTACTGTGAGCTGCGGTAAAATTGCTAAAAATGCAATGCCATAAACGAATAAATAGGCAAAAACTTTGCGTATACCTTTCGGTTCAACCTGTTCCATCGGCTTTAAGGCCGTCATCGAATAGGCGTATTTGCTGGCCAGATATCTTTGCATAAAGAACAGCAGCAGGGTAATTGCTATGATAATGACGCAAAGCGCTGCCGCAAAATGGTCATCCGTGCTGACTTCGCCCATGAACTGTGTATAAATAAGTACCGGAAAGGTTCTGAAGCCTTCGCCAATCAACATCGGCGTACCAAAATCACTGAATACGCGCATAAACACCAAGAGTGCCCCTGCGAGCAGAGACGGCATGACCAGCGGCAGAATTATTTTGATGACTCGCTGAAAAGCGTTCAGTCCCAAACTTTCGGCGGCCTCATTCAATGAGTTGTCCAAATTTTTCAAAGCGCCTGACACATACATATAGATTAATGGAAAGCTCTGTAAGGAAAAGACAAGTACAATACCAGTAAAGCCGTAAATGCTTGGCACATGCCAGCCGAAACTTTCAGTTAAAAACTTCGTCCAAAAGCCGTTGCGGCCAAAAAGCTGAATCCAGGCATAGGCGCCGATAAACGGTGGTGACAGATAAGAGATGACGATCAGGATATTCAAATATTTGCTGCAAGGAACCTTGTAGCTTCTTAATAAATAAGCCATCGGCAGACCAATCAGCGATGCCAGCAGCGTTGAAGCCACTGTCACATAAAAACTGTTGACCAAGGTACTCCAGTAATATTTGCGTGCGAAAAATTTTTCAAAATAGTCCAAAGTAAAAGTTAGCTCACTCGTATTGGAGGCAAGAACGCTTTTATACAAAACCTGTGCTAAAGGATAAACCACAAAAAGTGTAAAGAAAGCCAGGAGGACAACTGCAATCCCAATCCAAACATTAAAGCCTTTCTGTTTCATCGCCTCTGCCTCCCGCAATCAAATTCTGCGTTCCGTCAGCTGTAAAAACGTTGATTTTGGGTGCGTCAACGGTTAAATAAACTTTGCTGCCTACACCACTATTAGTAAGCTCTGTATTTTGAATTACTTCTATTTCCTGTCCACCGCTTAGTTCAAGAAAATAATGGGTATTAACACCCAAAAATACACTGTGCCTGATAGTCGCCGGAATGCCTGTTGTAAGCTTCTCATCGATAAAAAATTCTTCCGGCCGTACTGCGACAATAACTTCGCTTCCTTCGTAAGTGCTGGCTGCCAATCCCGGCATCGCCACCCAATAGTCACCGAAGCTCAATCCCTGCAAGCCATTTTTTACAGCCACTTTGGTCTTCAGAATATTGGATAGTCCAATAAAAGTTGCTACAAACGTATTAACAGGTCTTCTATATATTTCCTGCGGCGTCCCGATTTGTTGAATAACACCGCCATACATGATGGCGATACGGTCGGAAACCGCCAGTGCTTCCTCCTGATCATGCGTTACATAAATTGTCGTGATGCCAATCTTCTTTTGAATTAATTTAATGGCATTGCGCATCTCCACACGCAGCTTGGCGTCTAGATTGCTCAATGGTTCATCCATCAATAGTACTTCAGGATGAATGACGATGGCTCTGGCCAAGGCAACACGCTGCTGCTGGCCGCCTGATAATTGGCTGGGCATCCGGTCTTTGAGATGTTTGATTTTAACCGTATCTAATATATCGTCAACTCTTTGCTCTATTTCTTCTTTAGATATTTTGCGATTCTTTAAGCCAAAAGCTACATTTTCCTTAACCGACATGTGAGGGAAAATTGCGTAATTCTGGAAAACCATCCCCATATTCCGGAGATTGGTCGGGATATCATTAACAACCTTACCATCAATAGAAATTTCGCCGCCTTCGATGGAGTTAAAGCCAATAATCATGCGCAGCAAAGTAGTTTTGCCACAGCCGGAAGGTCCTAATAGCGTAAAAAATTCACCTGGTTTGACAGCCAAGGATAATCCTGAAATAATTGTATCTTTGCCAAAAATTTTTGTTACCTTATCTATATTGATCGCAACACTCACATAAACTCCCACTTTCGTAAAATATTAAAATCATAGCAATAAGAAGCTATGTCGGTGTCTTTCAAAACTTATTAAAGGAAAAGGGCTCTCGAAGGAGCCCTTTTATACGCCAAAAACTTCTACATGGATTTCTCCAGGTACTCACTGAATTTTTTGGTAATTTCTGCTTTGTGAGCTGCAACCCACGCTTCATCGTATTTAGGAGCCAGTTTGATTTTGTCTATCGGAGTCATATAACCGGCAAGCTGTACACCTTTACGCAAAGGACGAACAGTCAATTCTTTGCCGACAGCACTCTGAATTTCTTCACTCAGCATGAAATCAACAAATTTCTTCGCATTTTCCGGATGTTTGCAGTTCTTAATTATTTGTACGGATTCACCAGGGAAAATTGCTCCTTCCGTCGGGAACACAACAGCAACTTTGGCGCCGTTCTTAACGAGACTGGCAGCCGGATCTTCCCAAGTCAGACCAACTACATATTCACCACCGGCAACGCCTTTATATACTTGACTGGAACTATTAGCCATCTTGCCGTTCAGGTTGGCAATGAATTTCTCAACATATGCCCAAGCTTCAGGAGACATCGGATCGCCATCCTTGCCGTTAGCATAAAGCATGGCCATCAGAGATTGAAAGGCAGAACTGGAATTAACTGGATCGCCAAAAGCGATTTTGCCCTTCAAATCCGGGTTCAACAAATCAGCAAAACTATCTATTTTCATATTACCTTTTAATTCGTTATTAACAATAAGAACTGTAGGATCAGCAAAAGCGGGTGTGAATACGCCATGTTTATTTTTAAAGCCATCCATCATCTTGTCATTTTCTTTCGATACGTATTCCATAAACAAGTCCTTAGAACCAGAAAGCATTGTTTCGTCAGCTGCCCACAAAATGTCGCCCAATGGGTTTGCTTTTTCCGAATTTACCCTTTTAACTACTTCGCCTGTGCCGGCAACAACAAGATTAACTTTGATACCAGTAGCTTTTTCAAACTTAGGAATTACCGCATTGTTCAAAGACTCACTGCGTGCCGAATAAACAGTCAAGACTTTTTCTTCCTGTTTTGCGTCACCAGCTTTTTTCTCTCCACCTCCACAGCCGGCAGTAAGCAATAGCAAACCGATAACTGCAGTTAAAGCTAAGATTTTTCTTTTCATGGTCATGCATCTCCCTTTCTGTTTGTAGCCGTTGGCCATTATATATTCCGGCCACGCCGATATAGCTATTTATAGTATAATACCCTGTAACAATATATACAACATTTACAAGAAATTTGGTGTAATTGCAAACAAGCGCAAGCTGCTCCGACATAAAAAAAGACCAAAAGGGACTCTCGTCTTTGAACATACCAAAGCAAATAAAAATGCGTCTTAAGTAAAAGCAAAATACTTAAGACGCATTTTTTTAATTTGTTTGAATTAAATAAACGCCGATAACCAGGAAAGCAACTCCCACCATACGCATGCTGCTCGTTAAATGCGGCTGTCCGGTCAAAAGACCGAAGTGGTCAAAAACAAGTGCCAAAATAATTTGGCCGGCGACAATTAAACTAAATAAATTAGCGAAGCCGATTTTCGGAGCAACGAAAACACTGGTAAAAATATAGAAGGCACCTAACAGTCCGCCTGTCCACATCCAGAAACTCGTCTGTTTCAAGGCACTGAGGTCAGGCACTGTTTCCAAACCGTAATATGCGGAAACAAAGTAAAGCACTGCCAAGCCTAACGTACCAACCAAAAAGCTAATGAGGGAAGTCAAAATCGGGCTGCCCAAATAATGCAAAAGCTTGCCGTTAATTGCTACCTGCGAAGATACGGTGGCCCCGGCTATGACGGCCAATAAATAATAAAGCATGTATTTCTCCCTTTATCTAAATTAAACTTATGTGACTATTCTTCGTATGCGGCGACAATTTCTCCGTAATACAAAGTATGGTAATCACCATTTGCGTACCACGCCTTATCGTTATTCTCATCTAACAAGGTTGGTTCCATTGTCTGTTTATAGACTATTTTACATTCGAAATGCAAGCCGCAGCCTTTGATTACCGGCACGCTAACAGCTTTGCCCGGTAACAACGTTAATCCCGCAGCGCTGATTTTATCCATATCGCGACCTGACTTAGTACCACATAGACCCAAAGCTTTTTTCATTTCGTTAACAGGAATACTTACTGTGAATTCGGAGCTTTTTTCAATCAATTCGTGAGTGTAACGGGACTGGCGTACCATCACCATGAAACATGGTTTTTGCCATACTGTGCCGATACTGCCCCAGCCAATCGTCATCGTATTTACTTTACCGTCAGCTGCTGTAGTCAGAAAAGCTCCTTTTGGTAAAATTGCCAATGCCTGCGCTAAATATTGTTCAGATATCAATTCTTGTGACATAATCCTAGCCTCCTAATATACAATACAAAAATTATAGCACAGACCTGTTATTAATTATATTTTGTCTTTTAAATTATTTTAGTCGCACCTGGTCCAGAGACAATTGCTGCAGGTGAAGCAGCGACCTTCCGGTCTTAAAGTTTTTTGCCCGCACTGCGGACAAGCTAAAAGACCATTGTCTTCTTCGTTTTCATCAGTCAATTTTACTGTTGCCGGCTTAACAGGCGCATTCTTTTTCTTCTCTTTACCTAAAGAATTCCCTTCGAGTTTATAGATAGCCTCAATCGCTTCAGCAATCGCAGTACCGCAGGAATTCGAAACGCTGGTATCACCCTTGGCTTTCAAAGTAGCGCAGGCCGAGCAGTGGCTTGATTTCATCTCTGCCACTATTTCCTGTACGCTGATGCCGCTTCTGAGACATAAGGAAGCAAGACGCGTAATGGTCGCGATATTGGAAGAACACCCCTGCGAAGCGCTGGTGAAAACTTCGACGATATGACCTGTGTCATTGGTATAAACATGGTTATACAGATTCTTGACGCAGGCAGTATGTTTCACAACCTTGGAACCGCTGACGTCCCCGAGATCAGTGGACTTAATCGGTGCAATGCTGTCAAAGTGAACACAGTCAGAGGCTTTGCTTGTTGGAGGGGTTTCTTGCTTCTCCGGTTTGCTGATTAAGATTGCCGCCCTTTGGCAGCCGCTTCTGAAAACAGTGATACCCTTACAGCCTTTAGCCCAGGCAGTATAAAAAACATTGAAAACGTCTTCGACTGTAGCTTCTTGTTTCAAATTAACCGTCGATGATATCGCATTATCAACGTATTTTTGCATCGTAGCCTGCAGCTCAACACGCTCGAGTGGGTCTATATCGTGTGTGGCCACCACGTATGGGAACTGCTCCCTGATTTGTTCATTAGTGATTTTTTCAATCTCTATGCCGTTGTGCCTGAGCAAATCTGCCACCGATTTGGCAACTACTTTGAAATATTTTTGCTCTTTTTGCAGAGCATGTGTAGTGCGTTCATAGCTAAGCTGGAATAATGGTTCAATACCGCCGGAAAGACCTGACATCGTAGCAATGCTGCCGGTGGGAGCTACGGAAAGCAAAGAACCGTTCCTTAACCCATATTTTTCGATATCAGCTAAAAGTTCCGGATACATTTGAATGATTGGTGAATGCTTAATATATTCAAAGTTAAATTTTTTGAAAGCGCCTTTTTCTTTGGCCAGCTTGTTGGAAGTTTTCAGCGCGTTATACATAATCTTGTTCATCAATTCATCAACAAGCGCAATGGATTCCGGTGAACCATACCGTAAACCAAGCGCAATAAAAGCATCTGCCAGGCCAAAAACGCCTAACCCGACAGCACGCCAGTCTTCAATGCATTTTTTATTTTCGGGCAGTGGCTGCATATCATAACCATAGTCAAGTATTTCATCCAATGCCCTGATGCCTGTCTGTACCGCTTCGGCAAGATATTCAAAGTCTATAGCCGCTTCCTTGGTAAAAGGATTTTTCACCGCATTATAGATATTGATACTGCCTAGATTACAAGCGTTGTAGGCGTTGCCGAGGTACTCAGCGCACGGATTGCTGATTTCGATGTAATATTCATCAGCTGGATAACCTGCTAAGAGATTATGTGAACGAATGCGGTCCATGAACAAACAGCCAGGCTCCGCCCAGTCATAGTTGGCGCGGGCAAACTTCAGGAAGAAGTCACGGGCATTGATGACTTTGCTGATCTTTTCTCCTGTCGTCTCGACGTCGAACCTCAGCGTGTATTCTTTATTATCGCGAACCGCTTCCATAAATTCATTATTAAACAGAATCGATATGTTAGCGCTTTGGATTTTTGTATTATTCTTTTTTACTTCCAGAAAATATTCAATGTCAGGATGACTGCAGTCCAAACCAATCAATAGTGCTGCCCTTCTGTTATTAGCACCAATGACATTGCCGGCCGCATCATAGATTTCCATGAAACTAACGGCACCCGTAGAAGTCTTTGCTGCATTATAGACACGTGCACCCTTTGGACGCAGCTTAGACAATGAAACACCACAGCCCCCGCCATAACTGAATATCCTTGCCATCTTCTTCGCAATTTCAAAGATGGACTCAATATTATCATCCGGGCTTGGCAAAATATAGCAGTTCGACATGCTGGCTTTGAATTTACCCTTAGAGCCTGCGCCATAAAGTGATCTGCCCGCAGGGAAAAAGTCAGCGCGATAAAGTGCTGCCTTCATTGTCTTACGCAGTTCAGCATTGCTGAAGATGCCGGAAACGCGCTTAGCAAAATCCTCAAAGTCTTCACCATCATGAAAATATTTTTTGGTTGTTATTTCATGACCTGCCAGCGTTTCGTACCACCTGCCGCCGATATTCGTGTTCGATTCATAATCAGTTAATGCGTCCAAAGTTATGCCCCCTAGTACAAATAATAATTATCCGTTAGAAGGATTTTAACATATATGGTATGCATTGTAAAGCTTAGACCACTATATATAGTGCTATGTTTAACTACTTGCTTCCTTTATATAAGTATTTGTAAGAAAAATATGAATATGTAAATAATAATTATTTTTCTATGATTACATCTTTCAGCCTGATTTTCGGCACATGATGTTTGCCTGCACGATCACGCCAATACTTGGTGTCTGCATCTTTACTGATCTCATCTAAGACTATGGTCTGGTCAGGCTTGCCTATTGCCAGTACAAGCTGCAGTTCCAGATTGCCCCTGATATTAAAAGCCTCACTCAGCTTGCTCTTATCGAAGGCTCCTATGATGCAGCCACCCAAGCCTTTCTCCACCGCTCCCAGCAGAATGCTTTGGCAGGCTATTCCTATATCTACTTGCACAACTGCTGAATTGGGTTTGCTTTTATCCTTCATCATAAGTATGAAAGCTGGCGGTCTTTGTCCTTCTTCAGGCCCTTCCCAGTCTTTCAGAAAAGCCGCCCATTTTAAGTTAGGATAGATCTTTTCCCTATCTTCTTTGTCCGTAACCAGTATATACCTAAGGGACTGCATATTCATGCCGCAGCTGGAAAGCCTTGCCAGATTGACAAGTTCTTTCAATGTCGCCATTTTTACTTCTTCAACTTCGTGAAATTTCCTATAACTTCTGTTTTTCTCAATAAGTTGCTCAATCATTGTGCCATTCTCTCCTCTGACAAATTTATTGGATTCAATTTACATGATTAAATTTCATAATCTGCTGTAACTTTCGCCTTCAAGTTGCTATTTCCTGCATTTTTGTTTTTTTATTAAGCAACATTCTTAAAAGCTTCTTCTGAGAGTCTTTATATTTTTGGTTTCTCTGCCACAATTAACCGGACCACATCTCCAAACAGTTTTTCTATACTTTTCACTTGAAAACTTGCCGAAATTACGGAGTCAACAGTTCTTCTGGTAAGATGGTCACCCAGACGCCTGACGGTAATTGGATCCAGTAAGCGCAAAAGCCCGTGCGCAAGTTTGTTTTCACTATCCATGTGCTCAAGCAAGATAAACCTTCCGCCAGGTTTAAGCACCCGCCAGCATTCCTGCAGTCCCGCGGTAGGATCAGGCACGCTACAGAAAACAAAGGTAGCTATGACACAGTCAAAGCTTGCGGAAGACAGAGGCAAATTCTGTACATCCATTATTTCTAACTTAATCGGCACTGCAGAATGAGCAGCCTTTTCTTTGGCTTGTTCAAGCATGCGCGGGCTAACATCGATACCAACTATTTCGGTGCAGTTCTCAGTATAAAAAGGTATATTCAGACCTGTGCCGATGCCGGCCTCAAGAACACGGCCATAGGCCAACGCAGTTGCCTTTTGACGCCATTTCGTGGGAATGATATGATCGACCAAGTTATAACTGCCGGCAATTTTATCAAATTTATTTACATTCTTTTGCATTTCTTCTGTTTTCATTTCCATCTCTCCTACCAAAATGCAAAAAACCTTTTGGCTTTCTTAAGTACATTTACGCATAACAAAACACCCCGTGTCAATTTTTTCCTTTGTGCACAGGTCCGATAAAAACGGACAATGACAAAGCACCCCCAATTGTAGGATAATTGAACTACAATTGGGGGTAATTTTATGAAAAGAGGCAAAAACATATCCTTAGAATTGAAGGATATGATAATTTTGATGAATCGATT
>JAAYVM010000138.1 GCA_012517145.1 Acholeplasmataceae bacterium | reverse complement strand
CTGCAGGATGTTTAAATAATTAGCGCAGACTAAAGCCAGGATTAAACCAACAATTGCGTATGGCAGAATAATCCCAACATGTGGCCAGCTTCTCGCCGCCAGACCGCCAACCATCCACATCAATGCTCCGTGAACCCTATCACTATAAAAAATCATTAATCCTGAAATGCCAGCACCCAAAAAAGCCGAAACAGCTACACCTGCCAAAATAATTCTGACAGGCTTAATGCCATTTTTCCACGCTAAGATATATATACAAACAGCGGCTGCCATTGCACCTAAAAAGGCTATAGGCGTAATTAAATAATCAAGATGTGGGAATAATATCATGACAGCAACACCGGCCAACCCCGCACCTGAAGAAATACCGATGATATGCGGATCTGCCAGTGGATTACGCATTATTGCCTGCAGAATAGCGCCGGAAATTGCCAAATTAATGCCAACAAAAGCACCTACAATAGTACGCGGAAGCCTTATATTCCAGATAATTTGGCTCTTTGCATCCATTTGCGGGCTTTGCAATATTCCAATAATTTGCTCGACCTTAATATCCAACGAGCCCTTAGTCAAACTCAAAAACAAGCCTGCGATTGCCAATAGCGCAAATAAAGCTAAAACAAAAAAACGCCAGGCAGTCCTTGAAATACCAATTTTTTCAATTGTATGAGTCACATCATTTTCGTTATTTTGCATTAGAAAAAACCTCTGGATAAACACTTTTCGCCATATATTCTACCGCTTTTGGATACTGCAAACCCGGATTAATCAAAAATAACTGTTCCGGCAAAAAGATAATCCTGTTCTCACGTACAGCCTTCAAAGAATTCCAGGCAGGATTACTTTGAACATCTGACCGCAGGCGATTCTCAATTGCTGCATCAGTACCCATAGATGTAATGAAGATAAGTTCTGGATCGTTTTTCACTAATTCTTCCAAACTATACGGTGTTTTATCCGGATCACCACTTAAAGGAGTGCTTCCTGCCGCGACGTTCTTAAAGCCTAACAACTTGGCTGCGGAACCAGCAATAGTACCATCAAGCTCCACGGTCACATTTTTGGCACTCGCATGCAAAATTACTATTTTCTTTTCGTCTTTAGGGATTTTTTCGCTTATCTTGCTTATTTCATTATCAAGCTTTTCTGCTGCCTGCTGACCAATTTGCTCAGCTCCATAAATTTTGCCGATCAGCTTTAAGGCATTCCGAACCTCCTTATAAGTTCTTACATCAATCTCAATAACAGGTATGTTATTTGATTCCAATAAAGAAATAAATTTATCATGCTGCCCCTTAAGAGCCAATACACAATCAGGTTTCAAAGCAACTACTCTCTCTACGTCAATATTATAGGTAAAACCTACCTCTTGGGCATCTTTCATGCTCTCCGGTATGATACCCACCTTTGAGCTTGCCCTGCCTATAACCTTCCCGCCAACCGCATCAATCATTCCCAAGAAAGAAGGAGACAAGCTGACGACTCTTTCGGGCTTATTCTTCAAAACAACATTTCGATTCGCGTCATCGGTAACAATCAAAAATGCTTTACCATCTACTGGTGCTT
>JAAYVM010000137.1 GCA_012517145.1 Acholeplasmataceae bacterium | reverse complement strand
ATAATCATACAATACATAGTTCGTGATCCAGATTTGTACTTTGCGGCCTGTAAGCGGATGAATGCAGTAATGACCTGTGAACATACCTTCTTTTTCAGATTCGCTGGAGGTACGTTCTATATCAGACTGATTTCTTACCTTATCGCAGAAAACTTTCAATTCAGCGGCTTTAGGGTTATCTACCAATATTTTTTCTACAATTGGATGCTCTGGAGGCACAACAACAAAAGTTACGCCATAGATGGTATCCGGGCGGGTAGTATAGACAGCAAGCTTTTCCTGGAAATCAGGAACATCGAAACTGAATTCCAAACCTTCACTGCGGCCGATCCAGTTTTTCTGCATTGTTTTAACGCGCTCTGGCCAGCCATCAAGCTCTTTCAGATCTTCCAGTAATTCATCGGCGTAGTCAGTAATTTTGAAGAACCATTGTTCAAGGTCTTTCTTGTAAACGGTTGAATCGCAGCGCCAGCATTTGCCGTCAATTACCTGCTCATTGGCAAGTACTGTATTACAGGAATCACACCAGTTAACAGCGGATTTTTTCTTAACGGCAAGACCGCGTTTATAAAACAGCTCAAAAAACCATTGTGTCCATCTATAATAATCTTCTTTACAGGTAGTTACTTCACGGTCCCAATCATAGGACAAACCGAGTTCTTTTTGCTGACGCGTCATGTTGGCGATGTTTTCCATCGTCCATTTGGCAGGATGAATGCCATGTTTGATTGCGGCATTCTCTGCCGGCATACCAAAAGAATCCCAGCCCATCGGATGCAAAACATTAAAACCTTTCATAGTACGGAAACGAGCTATAACGTCACCAATTGAATAATTACGCACGTGTCCCATATGCAAATTGCCTGAAGGATAAGGGAACATTTCTAAAACATAGGATTTCGGTTTACTGTCATCCATTTCTGTTTTGAACGTCTTTTTTTCTTCCCATTCTTTTTGCCACTTTGCTTCCAGCTCGTGTGGAGCGTACTTTTCGTCAATCATACTTAAAAAACCTCCCAAAATTTTCCTAGTCTAAGAAAAACAAAAATCCCTTTCCGCTCTAGCAGAAAGGGACGAGATAACCCGCGGTACCACCCTGTTTGTCGGTATTAACCGACCACTTTGAAATCTTTAACGCAGATCTGCGTCCTATGTTTGCACATAGGCTCCTTCGCGGTGAGTTCATCTTTTTTTATGCATTGACTCGCATCAACCGTCAACTTTCTGCAGCATAACAGCAAGACTAGTAGTCCACTTCATTGGATTTATCGATAATATCATGTTCATATACTTATTTCATAATGCTTTATCAGCAAAGAAAAACTGCCTGAAAAAGCACTTACAAAACATTATATCATAATTTTAAAAGCTTACAAGACGTAGCTTAATTTTCGATTTAAAAAGGTATTAAAAATAATTACTTTTAAAAAACCACTGTTTCTGTTTCCATTAATTTGTGATATTGTTAAGTTAAGAAAAAACTGGCTCACAACAGTCTTCAATTTTTGCCGATAATTCTGCACAAGATTTCCTTATCAAACACAAATAAGGAGGCGCTTTATGTTCAGTCCACAAATTACAGCAATATTAAAGAGGCAATTGTTCTTCCTTGGCACAATATGTGAAGGTACGCCTAGAGTCAGACCGATGCGCCCATTTGTTGATGCGGAAGACAACATTTGGCTGATAAGCTATAAGGGCACTGAAAAGAATAAAGAGATAGAACTCAACAATAAGGTTGAACTGTGTACCGTTGATAATAATGATGTTCTTCGTCTGCAAGGCTTTCTTTTGCAAGAAAAAGATATGCGTTTGGAAGAAATAAAAGATGTACGCCAGCAAATTTTTGAAGGTCTCCCACATAACAAAGATTTTTTTAAAGATGCCGCTGATTCCAACATGGTTATCTATAAATTAATCGTTAGTAATGTAATATTTCGCAGCTTAGGTAATGCAGACATCTCCGAACTTCATTTCAAATTATAAAAGATTAATCCTGAATTTCCTGTTTAAATTAGTTCACTTGAAAGAAGTCTAAACTGATTTCAAGGAGTCAATTTAAATGAAACAAACATCTGAAAAATATGATTCTCATAGTAAAAAATGGCTCAAAAGATTTTTTGTGCTGCACTTTATAATCGACATTAGCATCGCAATACCTTTGTTTATTGCACCTATATTTTTTTTAGAAAATTTAGGCTGGCAGGAAATTGATCCTGTTGCAGCACGATTAGTAGCGTCTGCTCTGTTTGGAATCGGCATTGAATCTTACCTTGGTAGAAATTCCAGTGGTGAAACAATGGTAAATATGCTCAACCTCAAAATCATATGGTCTTTATCGGCAATTATTGGTATTGCCATTTCAATATCTGAAAACAGTTATGAAACTCCTTTTTCATTAAAAATTATTTTAGCTGTTTTCATCGTTTTTAATTTACTATGGACTTATTGGCGCATGCATTTGAATAATGAACATTATTAAGGAATCTGATCAATTCTAAAAGCAAAACTATTACTACAAGCTTCAACAATTTACAAGAATTCTCAACTGCAGAAAGGGTATAACAAGTGAAACTATACGCTATCGGGGACCTGCATCTTTCAGGCAATCCGCCGACAAAACCAATGACGATTTTTGGTGAACACTGGAATGATCATTGGCACAGAATAAAAGCATCATGGTTGTCTTTAGTAAGTGCTGAAGACACTGTCATATTATGCGGTGATATCTCCTGGGCCATGCATCTTGACGATGCTCTTGCTGACCTCAATGAAATTGCTGATTTGCCAGGTAAAAAAATTGTACTCCGCGGCAATCACGATTACTGGTGGAGCACCGTCAAAAAAATGAGCAATGCCACCAACGAAAACTTCCTTTTCTTGCAGAACAACTTCTTTGCCGTAGGCAGTACAGCTATTTGTGGAACTCGCGGTTTGAACCTGCCGGGCAATGAGTTCTTTACATCTGAAGATGAAACTATCTACAAACGAGAATGTCTCCGTCTGGAAACATCACTGCAGCTTGCCAGTGCAGCTGGTTTCTCCGATATAGTTGTAGCACTGCATTATCCGCCGCTCTATCTAGGCATCGAAGAATCTGGTTTCAGTGAGCTTTGCGAAAAATATCAGGTAAGAACCTGCATCTTCGGACATGTTCATGGCGAAGATGCCAAAAATGCTTTTCAAGGCTTAAAAGCAGGCACCAATTATCAAATTGTTGCTGCCGACGCCGTAGATTTCAGCTTGCAAGAAATATAAAAAAGGAATAAAAAAGCGCAGCAAATAATGAAGTGCACCCCAAATGTTAGACAAAAATAACTGCACAGGTCCGATAAAAACGGACAATGACAAAGCACCCCCAATTGTAGGATAATTGAACTACAATTGGGGGTAATTTTATGAAAAGAGGCAAAAACATATCCTTAGAATTGAAGGATATGATAATTTTGATGAATCGATT
>JAAYVM010000136.1 GCA_012517145.1 Acholeplasmataceae bacterium | reverse complement strand
TTCCAACATGGCTATGCAATGAACCGGGCAGCGGTTGACACAAGCTCCACAACCAACACACCCTGCTTTGTCCGTTATTTTTATCATCTTGGCACCCCCAAATAATTACCGCGTTGACTTTATCTGACAAGGAAGTATTCTTCAATTATTAGTTCTTTCCTGCATAGAATTGCAGCTATAATTATTCGCAGATAGGATGCAGTGCCAATGCCGCTGTTTAGTCGTATACTTCTTATGCAACCCCATTTTTGCTATTTTAAGAACTGTCGGAGAGGAAGTGCACTGTTCAGTGGAAATTATAAAAATAAAGGGTCATACCTTTTGTATTGATACAGGTATGACCTACATTCCTTTTTATAAAATTAATGATGAGGAAATAATCATGCTGGACACCGGTTGGGCAGCAGGGGAGCAAAAAGGGATTACAGAATCTTTACAGAAAAATGCTTTAAAAGTAGTCGGCATAATTAACAGCCATGCTCATATCGACCACAGTGGCAATAATTCCTATTTCAGAGAAAAATATGGCTGCCAAATTGCCATGCCGGCCTGCGAAGCTATGATCTGCAGCTCTTCCATCAACCTTAAGCTATATTACAATACATTCGCACTCACAGAAATAGAGGAACACCTTGGACACATGGTCTGCCCTGTTGATTTTCCGATTGCCGATAACCAGACAAGCGTTGAAATGTGCGGGGTTGAATTTAAAATTATGCACACGCCCGGGCATAGCCTTGGGCACATCTGCCTTATCACGCCGGATGATGTCGCTTATGTCGGTGATGCCCTCATCAGCCACGACGTAATGCGAGGTGCCAAAATGCCATACGCTTCCATCCTTACTAAAGATCTGGAAAGCAAGGAAAAACTCTACGAGCTGCGTTGCAGCCGTTACGTAATAGCTCACAAAGGCATTTACGATGATATCAACGAACTCATAACTGATAACATCAACTTTTATCAGCTAAGAGCAGAAAAAATATATGATCTCATTGAAAAAGAAATGACCTTGCAGGAGCTCATGCAGAAAGTTATCAAAAGCTTTAACATTCATGTAGCTGACATGTATAAATATAATCTGATAGAAAGAATGTTACGCTCCTATCTTGAATATCTCGATGAAAAGAATCGCATAAAATTAATACTTGTTGACGGATTCTTAAAATATACTAACTAAGTAAAAATAAATCACATAAAAAATGAGACCTTGTTTCCAAATTATTGGAAGCATGGTCTCATTTTATTTAAAGCAATAATTAAACTTTATGTTTGATGAAAGTATTTTCTTTCAATTCTTGAAAAGCATAATCCAGCTCTTCCTTGGTATTCATAACTATCGGCCCGCCCCAGGCAACCGGTTCGTGCAATGGCTTTGCCGCCATCAGCAAAAATCTCACGCCCTTATCCGAAGCTTTAACCCGCAGATGACTTCCTTCATTAAATAGTACTGCATGCTTTTCTGCGATAAATGTTTCTTCAGCTGGGTCAAAAGCGCCTTCTCCCTGAATAATATAGATAAATAAGGTATCGGTTCTTTTGGTATCGATAGTCCATTCAGATCCGGGCTTAACTTCCACATCAAGCAGAAGCGGTTTGATATAATCCCCTTCTGCAGCGCCTTTTGTGCCTTGATAAATTCCGCCGATAATGTGAATCCTGCTGCTTCCTTCATCAATTACGGGAATGTCCGCTTTCGTTATACCATGATATTTTGGCGGCACCATCTTGTCTTTGGCCGGCAGATTCAACCATAACTGAACGCCCAGCATCCTTTCACTGGCTTTCGGCATTTCTTGATGAATAATACCGGAACCCGCGGTCATCCATTGACACTCGCCGTCCAGAATGCTGCCCTTGTTGCCTAAGCTGTCGCCGTGTTCAATATCTCCCTGCAGTAAATAAGTGATTGTTTCAATGCCGCGATGCGGGTGCCAAGGAAAACCTTTGATATAATCGTCAGGATTGCCCGAATCAAAAGCATCCAGCATCAGAAAGGGATCAAAATCAGCTGTGTCATTTCTGCCGATAACCCGTACCAGTTTTACGCCTGCTCCGTCCCGAGTGTGCATACCCGTAACAATTTTATTGATGGTTCTTAAGTCACTCATACCCAATACTCCTCCTTAAACCAAAGAGCCAATACCATACTCTATAAACTTATTCTTTTCTGCATACTAGAATACTTCATAACCGGCATCTTCAATCGCTTCACGCATGGCGTGCATAGTTGCATTGCCTGTAACGACGGCTTGCTTTTCTTCCAGGCTAACAACTGCTGTCTCCACTCCGGGAACTGCTTTCAAAGCTTTTTCAACTGCGGCCTTGCAGTGTCCACAGGACATACCTTCAATTTTGATAATAGTTTCTTGCATAATCTTTCACTCCCTTTATTTTTTTTTTACTTCATATGGTTTAAAATTCCTGAGCCTCAAAGCATTCGTCACAACTGAGACGGAGCTGAAGGCCATCGCGCCACCCGCTAAGATTGGTGACAAAAAGCCAGCGGCAGCAACTGGAATGCCCAAAGCATTGTAGAAAAGGGCCCAGAATAGATTTTGTTTGATATTGCGCATCGTAGCCTTACTTAATCTGATAGCTGCAACCACACCCATCAGGTCACCACGCATCAGGGTTATATCGGCTGCCTCAATCGCTACATCTGTACCGGTACCGATTGCGAAACCTACATCAGCGGTTGCCAGGGCCGGCGCATCGTTGATGCCGTCACCGACCATACCTACAATCCTGCCTTCTTTTTTGAGAGCCGCCACTTTTTCCGCCTTATGCTCCGGCAATACTTCTGCCAAAACATTCTTAATGCCTACGCTGTCGCCAATTGTCTTGCCCGCACGGACATTATCGCCTGTAATCATCCAGACATCAATTCCTAATAATCTTAGCTCAGCTATCGCTTGTGCGGATGTTTCTTTGACAGTATCGGCAACTGCTATCATCCCAGCTAAAACATGGTCTATAGCAACCAACATGACTGTTTTGCCCTGTTGCTCCAATTGTTCCTTCTGTTTGGAAGCCATTACAAGGTCTATATTGTTTTCCTGCATGAACCTGTTGGTACCCACGAGCACTATCTTCCCATCAAGACGGCCTTGCACACCATGTCCCGGAGTGGCCGCAAACTCCTCAACTTCCGAAAATGCTGTACCTGCTTTTTGTCCATATTTGACGATGGCCTGTGCCAGCGGATGTTCAGAATTTTTTTCCACGCTTGCAGCTGCCTGTACAACTGAAGTGTCGCTAAAACCTGTCATGGCAATAACATTTGTTACTTCTGGCTGCCCTTTGGTAATAGTACCGGTTTTATCGAGAACAATCGTCGTCAGTTTCTGGGCGTTCTCCAGATGCTCTGCACTTTTGATAAGAATACCGCTTTCTGCTCCTTTACCCGTCCCTACCATGATGGAGGTCGGTGTCGCAAGTCCCAAAGCACACGGGCAGGCAATAACCATGACCGACGTGAAATTAATTAAAGCACGGGTAAAATTGCCTTGATCAAGAATAAAATACCAGACGCAGAAAGTAATTACAGCAATCGCTACCACGGCTGGCACGAAATATCCGGAAACCACATCGGCAAAACGCTGTATAGGAGCTTTGGACCCTTGTGCTTCTTCTACAATGCGCACAATTTGTGCCAGTGCCGTGTCTCTGCCAATCTTTGTAGCTTCGAATTTAAAGGCGCCAAACTTATTGATAGTAGCACCAACCACCGTGTCACCTATTTTTTTGTCGACCGGCAGGCTCTCGCCCGTCAGCATCGATTCGTCAATTGTCGAATTACCCTCAGTGATTACACCATCTACCGGTATTTTTTCACCGGGTCTTACAACAAGAATATCACCGAGCACAACGTCTTCGATCGGAATATCCAATTCCTGCCCTTGTCGCACCACGCGAGCTGTTTTCGCCTGCAACCCCATAAGGGCCTTAATAGCAGCCGAGGTTTGACCCTTAGCCCTTGCCTCTAACAGTTTGCCCAGAATAATCAGGGTAATCAGCACAGCAGAACTTTCGAAGTACAAATCAGCTTTACCGGTGAACATATTGGCCAAACTAAAAAAATACGCAGATGACGTACCAAGTGCAACAAGGACATCCATGTTGGCACTGCCATTCCTTAAAGCATTATAGGCACCCCTATAAAAAGGCCAGCCAACGAGAAACTGTACTGGCGTTGCCAGCCCAAGCTGTACGACCGGTTGCATAAAAAAGCTGCTGAAGCCATGGAATACGCCAAGAGAATGGGAAATCATCGCCAACAACAAGGGAAACGATAATACTGCTGAGAGTATAAAGCGCCTTTTTTGTTTATTAATCTCTGCCTCACGCAAGTCTTTTTCCTTGTCTTCCCCACCTGCATCAGCCATATCATGAGCTTCATAGCCTAATTGCTTTACTTTGGCCTTCATATCGGCAGCTGTAATTTCACTGCTGTTGTATTCTATAACAGCCTTTTCCGTTGCCAGATTAACCATGGCAGCATATACTCCCGGTAATTTTTGCAGACCTTTTTCTATGCGCGTGGCGCAGGCTGCACAAGTCATACCGGTAATCGCAAACTCGACTTTATCTTTCACAACTTCGTAGCCAAGATCATGTATTTTTTGCGCCATCGCTTCAGGATTGATCTGTGCCGGATCATAGGTGACAGCGGCTTTTTCCGACGCAAGATTAACAGCAGCCTTTTCAACGCCAGGCAACTTGGACAAACCTTTCTCAATCCGTGCAGAGCATGCTGCACAAGTCATACCGGAAATTTTCAATTGTACCGAACGCGATGTCGTTTGGTTATTTTCCGTCATAGAAACCACTTCCTTTTTCCCAATCACCTACTGACATATTTTCTAAGCGACTGCTAGCTACACGAAATATCACTTCGTAAAATGTTTCAATACCTGCATTAGCTCATCAATGCTTTCCTCGCCGTGGTCTTCCTTGATTGCCTTAATAACGCAGCTTTTCGCATGGCTTTCCAAGATAAGCATCGCCGCTTTGTTGAGAGCTGCCCTCGCTGCCACGATTTGTTGAACAATATCGACGCAGTAACGCCCCTCTTCAACCATTTTATCTATGCCATTAATCTGTCCGGCTACCTTCTTTAAGCGCTGCCTGACGTCCTTCTTTTCAGTTTCATTTAACATTATTTTTCTCCCCCAATATACCCTACCCCAGTACTGTATGTCTTAATTGTAAAACAATTAATCTCTTTGGTCAATATATGAATTGGTAGATACAAAAAGACGGCCTCTCTATGCCCAAACTAAATTATTCGGGAAAGATAGCCGTCTTTTACATACTGCTTTTTTTGAATTTTTTATTTATGCTCTTTCAGTTCTGCTTCACTCAAAACATCTACATAGGCAGTCAAAAGTCTGTCCTCTGCGGCACAACTTTGTTTATAAAACCAATCACGCACGGTTTCACTGATTTCTTCATCGGTACCAGTAACTTTAAGCGGATAAACGGCTATCAATTTTTGTGTTTTTTTGTCACGTAAACCAACTTTTTCCGCATTGGCGAATTTTCCCATAATAACATCTCCTTTAAGATTTTATTCAAATAAGTAACAAGTCATAGAAAGTGAACCCAACAGGCAGGAATCATTAAAAACAGTCAATTTGTCATCTTTTTCAGATGCCCCGAGCACATAAAGCAAGGGGTAGAAATGGTCAGGCGTCACAAAAGCTGATGCCGAAGATCTGCCTGCATTGCGGTAATGAATAACATCATCGTATTCTCTTTGGTTTATTTTATCTTTAATATATTCATCAAATTCGTTGGCCCAGGAATAGCCTGCATCTTCCATATCCCAATTAATCAGGGCAAGATTATGAACAACATTACCGCTGCCGAGGATCAGGACGCCCTGTTCGCGTAAAGCAGCCAGCTCCTGTCCGATTTTGAAATGTATCGCTGCGTCGGCATGTGCATCAATACTTAGCTGAAAAACTGGGATATCAGCCTTGGGGTACATTTTGCAGAGAACGGACCATGAGCCGTGGTCAATCCCCCAGCTATTATCAATCTGAACTTCCGTACTAATCAAATTCTTTGTTTGATGCGCAAGAAGCGGAGCTCCGGCAGGAGCATAAATCAGCTTATACAAGGCATCCGGGAAACCATACATGTCATAAATCTGTCTCGGGCTCGCAGAATCCATAATCTTGCTGCCCTTGGTATACCAATGCGCTGAAACAGATAAGATTGCCTCTGGTTTAGGAATTTTAACTGCTATTTTTTCCCAGTTTCTTGTAAAACTATTATCTTCAATTGCATTCATCGGAGAACCATGTCCAACAAATAATACCGGCATTTTATGCGTCATATTTTTGCAGTCCTTTCCGAAGTTAAGAATTATTATTATTTATAATTCTTAATCTAATTAAACCACTTTTCATACTCTTAATTCAATAGCTAATGTACAAAATACTATCGATACAAAAATAAATTTGTATCGATAGTATTTTTTTACATATTATGCTGCATATTCTCCATTGTATTGTCTGCACTCCACCCCATAATCGTAGGATCGACCATGCCAAATATCATGGCCACATGCGCAACAACAAGAAAAACTGTCAGCAGTACAAAATGCATTTTCATTTTGTCGTTTTCGCTTTTACCCTTGCCAATGAAACCCAATTCTAGCAGTGTGATACTAAAAAGAGGTATGACGCCAGCCAAATAGGAACCAACTGCTAAGATGTCAGCTGTGCCACGCCACTCGATATTGGGCACAACAGTGATAGTAAGGTTAAGGAAGATGCCCAAGAAGTAAAAACCTAGTACTATGCCGATCCATTTATTCCATGTTCTCCAGGCAGTATCTTTAGTGCCATGCAGAAAAACGGTAAAAAATTCAGTTGCTACAAGGGCTTCGGCCAACGCTACCGGAATCACCATGTACATGATAAGATTCCAAGGCTGGTTTGTTGCCAATAATTCCATATAATGTGTCATACTCATCTATGTCTACCATCCTTAATAATTGATAATTTATTTATGCTGAAAACGGTTATTCAAAATCCCGATCTAACGGCAAGGGCTAAAGAAGTGACGGGCTTGCTGCACATCAGCGACCGGCTGCTTGCAACCGAATAGTCGCGGGTGGGATGCTATTCAAACAGAGTTATTTAGAACAAACAAAGAGGCAAGAATTTAAGAAGTGACGGGACTCATATACATCAGCGTTCGGCCGAATTTATTGCGGCCGTTTAACGCGTGTGGAATGGTCCAGAGGAACTATTAAATTCTTACCGATAGACATTGAATACAACGACTTCTCTCGCTTGTGGAAGCAGCTAGAGGAACTCTTTAGCCTTTGCCTTTATTTGCACACTCGCCTCACTCTGAAAGCACAACCGGTAGCAGCACTATGAAGGTGCTCCCTTCTCCAGGCTTGCTGGTCACCATTACTTGTCCGCCATGAATTTCTACCAGTTGCTTGACTATGGCCAACCCTATACCGGAGCCGCCACTCTTGCGATCACGTGATTTATCGCCACGATAAAAATGCTCAAATATATAAGGCTCATCTTCGGGTGAAATGCCTAAGCCAGCGTCGGCAAAGGATATTTGCAAATTTTGTTTGCCATTAAATTCAGTTAACGCAGTTGTAATCCTCACAACTCCCTCATTTGGCGAATAACGGATAGCATTTACTATAATATTGTAGAAAACCTGGCTGATACGATCGGCGTCTACTGCTATCTCCGGCAGTTGGTCCGCCAACGCACATTCGATGCTGATTTGTTTCGCATCGGACATTGGTTTCAGCATCAGCACCGTCCGTGTGACAAGTTGATTTATATCAGTAGGTTCCTTCTCGAGATTAAGCTGCCGCACTTCTGCCAGGGATAAATCCCTTAAATCTTTGATGAGCCTATTCAGACGTACTGCTTCTTCATGCAGCGACCTTAGCTGATCCTTACTAGGTTCAATAACACCGTCTACCATGCCCTCAAGATTACCTTGGATAATTGCCAGCGGCGTTCTCAGTTCATGTGCAATATTGGCAAAAAGCTGACGACGCAGGTTATTATTGGTTGCTAATGTTTCTGCCATCCGATTGAAAACCTTGCCAAGATGACCAATTTCATCTTTTGTTGCTACAGATACCTGCTGTTCAAAATTACCCTGCTCAATTTGTTCTGCAGCCTGACTCAGTTTGCGCAGAGGCACAGTTATACTGCGAGCCAGTAAATAACTTACTACCAGCCCTACGATAAGAATTGCCAGTCCAACCCAAAGTAATGAATGATGCACGGAAGCCAAAAACGCCTCTTCCTGCTGTCCCATAATAGCGAGGCGGCTCATACCTGCCCTTCCCATCATATGCTGACCCATCAGGTATTCCTGAAACAAGCCCGTCATCTGCACATTCGCCAAATAGATCAAAATGCAAACCGTCAGAACTATTGCTGAAAAAACCAAGCCTGTAATACGGTAGGTGATACTATTCATAGTTTTCACCCTCTAATTTATAGCCGATGCCATAAACCGTCTGGATATAGCCCGAATCCTTGGATTGATCACCAATTTTTCGCCTGAGATTTTTGATATGAGCGTCAACCGTCCGTTCATAACCATCAAAGGTATAGCCTTGCGCCTGCTCAGCAATTTGGGCTCTGCTGAAAACCTTGCCGATATTACCTGCCAAAAGCTCAAGAATTTTAAATTCCGTAGGTGTCAACTGCACAGGATTCTGATTATACAAAACTTGGTGACGTTCGAGGTCAATAGTTATTGCTCCAACTTGAATAGGTTTATACTGCACCACCTGCTTATGCTCACGGCGCAGGATAGCTTTGACCCTTGCTACGACTTCTTTAGGGCTGAAAGGTTTGGTAACATAGTCATCAGCACCGATTTCTAATCCAACTAGTCGATCTGCTTCCTCATCTTTCGCAGTCAGCATAAGAATAGGCACATCATTATCCTTGCGGATTTTCCGGCAGACTTCAAGCACATCCAATCCCGGCAGCATTAAATCCAGAACCACAATATTCGGGTTGCGCTGACGCACGATTTGCAGAGCATCCAGCCCATTATGAGCGAAGTAAATCAAAAATCCTTCTTTTTCAAAATACGACTGCAATAGTCTTACCAGTTTGACATCATCGTCGACTAACAACACTGAATACTGTGACATCCGGACTCCTCCTTTTTTATCTTAAAAATTACTTTCTTTTATTGCTTAGTGCTGCTTTCGTCATTCTTGCGAAAAACAGTCTTGAACATCCAGACAACAGCTAAAAGCAACAATGCCGTAAAAGCCAGATGTGTAATAATTCCAAAAGACATACCCAACCAACTTATTGGGCCTCCATAAAAACCTGCTGTTCCTCCATATCCACATGCTCCAAACATTTGAGCCACCTCCCTTTCGATGATGCTATCATACTATTCTACTATGAATATATTATGAAAAAGTTGTGAAGAAATTATGAAGATTTCATTATTTTAAAAAAGACTTGCAGCGAATTTAATCGTTGCAAGTCCTCCGATGTTTTTAATTATATAATCAAGTCGCAAAAATTAGTCAATGGAAACTAATTGGTACTTCTCATTGCCCATCTTAAGTTCGCTCATAACAGTGAGCTGATGAAGCCCACTGCGCGATTCGATGCGTTCTACAAGGTCATGATTATCTGTCCGCTGATAAACCATATCAATACATGCCTGGTCAACTGCCAAAATGTCCGTGGATGCCACAATACCGATATCACCAATCGTCGGCTCAGCTGCACTAATACCGGCACAGTCACAATCAACCGACATACGGCGCATAACATTTAAAAACACAATGTGTTTACCAAAATAGTCTACAGTCGCTTTACCGGAGTCTACCATCAGTTCCATGAAATAATCCTGCATCGGCCACTCTTCGAAATTCGCCGGCATGTCCTCTACTACACCATGGACTTGCCGTTTACCAACTTGTCCCGAGGCGCAGCCAATCGCAATATTCTTTAACGAGCCGCCAAATCCGCCCATAGCATGTCCTTTGAAATGTGTGAGCACAATCATCGAATCATAATTGGTAATGTGCCCACCCATTGCGACCTCCTTTAAATGTTTGCCGCCACGCACCGGAAGTAATACGTCACCTTCCTCATCCAGGATATCTACCGGGCAGAAAGTCCAGCCATTTGTTTCGAGTGTCTTTCTATGATCCTCGGTCGTATAACGGCCCCCTTGATAAAGCGTGTTCGTTTCAACTACTGTACTGTCAGGCACATTTGCCTGGAAAGCTTTCACCATAGCTTGCGGTAAAATATTCGGCCCATGCGGTTCACCAGTATGAAGCTTAATCGCCACCTTACCATAAATTCCTTCATTGATGATTTCATACAGCTTGATTAAGTGCTCAGCATCAATATGCTTCGTAAAGTAAACCTTTGCACATGATCCATTGCCATCAGCTTTGGGTACATAAGTACTGCCAATAACAGGAGCCTGCTTAAAGCCCTGTCCAAATCCATCAGCAGTTGTCATTGTTACAGAATCACAACAATTTATTTCTTTCATCAAAATACGCCTCCAAGATTTAATTATTTACATTCTATTCCTTGGAGTTAACTACAAGTCAAGCTTTTGAAACGAGTAAATATATACCTGCTCTGTTCGACTCCAATAAAAAGAAAATTCGCCTGAACTTTACGTCCAGGCGAACATAAAACACATATTTATTTTTGCACTTAATTTATATTTTCCAATTCTTGATTCAGGCTGCCTGTCTTGTAGCCGCCCATATCCAAAGTAACATATTTAAAACCTAAATCTCTGATTGCTTTATTAATATATGCTGACACTTCAGGTATCACCAGAATGCCCAGCGACTGCGCATCAACTTCGATTCTGGCCAGAACACCATGATGGCGAACACGCACAGGACCTTTGACATATTTGCGAATGATTTCTTCCGCTTGTTCTACCTGACGCAATCTCTCAGGTGTAATTTTTTCTCCATAAGCAATACGTGAAGACAAGCAGGGCATACTGAGTTTATTCCAGGTTGGCAATCCCCATACCTTGGATAAACTGCGGATATCTTCTTTACCCAAACCATTCTCCAGCAAAGGACTGCAGACACCCTCCAATTCCTTAATGGCTTTCATACCCGGACGATAGTCACACAGGTCGTCTACATTAGAACCATCGATTACCCATTTATATCCGTGTTCCTGCGCCCAAGCAATCAAGGCGCTGAAACGTGTATGCTTGCAGTGGTAGCAGCGGTCGCCATTGTTCGCTACAAAATCAGAATCCTCCAATTCGCTGATCCAAAGTTCTTCATGCTTGATACCAATGGCAGCCGCTGTCTTACGCGCCTCCATTTTCTCCGTTTCGGAGAGAGTTTCAGAAACTGCCGTAACTGCTACCGCCTTGTCGCCAAGAGCCTTATAAGCAGCAGCCGCCAGAAAAGAACTGTCTACGCCGCCGGAAAAAGCTACCACGACACTCTCTAACTCTTGTAAATAATCTTTTAGTTTTTGTGCTCTTTCTATAGTCATTTTTAGTACCTCATAATCATCTATTACATTACTCTTGCCAAAGCATCTGATCACTATTAAATATTGATTCCTCTGTAAATAATTTTGATGATATCTTTCCTTATATAATATTGATGTTTAATCTATAGTATTTTAGTATGAATTTTACGAAAAGTCAAGGGCAGATTATAAAAATCTATTGCCTTAACCCTTTTTTTCTCCATCCGAGCCAACTGACAGAAGTCTTACCAGGACAATCGAACTAATATATGAAAGAAGATAAATAACAACTGCACCAAGAATGCATTCCTCCACGCTAAAGTCATTGTTGTAGCCGCGCAAAGTCACAAACCACCCTGTATATATCCAGCTGAAAAAATAGAATTTCATGATGTTACGGCTAGTAAAAGCAAGGTGCATTTTAACAAACTTCGGCAATTTTGGCAAAGATATATCCGCCAAAAAGATCAATAGCATTGCCATGCCAATCAAATAAATGCCGACAGTATAATCATGCTGATAAAAATCATTCAGCATAGAAAAACCCTTGTTAAAATCGTAGTTCGATTTGAAAATGGTATAACCAATACCTAAGAGTACCGGCCCTACAACCGCTAACAATTTGTACAACAAATCCTTGCCATGTTTTAAATAAAAAAGTCCGAGGCCAATCCCCAGGAAAATATATGAAAGCCATGGTAAGAGAGGGAAGTAGACATTCTTTTCCTCACCAATGAAAAGATAGCCAAAAACAAACTCCAGTTCCAGGGGCAGCCAGTCGAGTATCTCATCCCCGAAGCTGGTAAGCATCATTGCCAAGCCGCTGAAGACAAAATAAACTTGATAGGGAAAATTAAAGAACGTCAAAGGTATTATCGTCAGCAAGGCATACCCGGCAAACGAATAGATATCAATCATGGTCAAGTGGTAAATGGCATTGCCAAGCAAGTCACCATATTCAGTAATACCCAAGCGATTGCCGATTAGTTGTGGAAGCGGAACGCGAATGAGGTTGACCGCGAAGCCAATAAATAAAATCTTAATTGCTTTCTCGAAAACATGTTTAGCTTTGTAGCCATTACTCAGAATAAGCAGAAAACCCATCAGTGTCATAAAAACGTTAGGCACCATCGAGGTAACAAAAAAGTCAATGTGAAAACCCTGCTTTGATTCCAGGATGCTGACATCGGCAATTTCATCAAAAAAATTGATGAAAACCATCAATATAAGGCAAATACCTCTAAGCAAATCTATGCTTTCAATATATTTTTTCAAGACACTCACCTATCTTTATTGTCATTTTTAGGATACGTAAATCATATCTACATATATTATAAAGCTTTTGCCCTTTTACTCATACTACTTGCAAAAATTAGGAAATCCCAATTTATATATAAATTGGGATTTGTTAATATCCTATTTTTTACCGTGTCGTTGGAGATCATGCAAACCAATACATTTATTATTTCAGCTTATTGTACTCTTCTTCATTAACTGGTTCAAACCACTCTGCAGGACCTGCCTGGGCATTGGTTTCCACAGAAAGATGTACAAACCAACTGTCTTTTGCGGCGCCATGCCAATGTTTCACATTTGCCGGAATCTTTACCACATCGCCAGCCTTGAGTTCACGAGCTTCTTTCCCTTCTTCCTGATACCATCCACGGCCGCCTGTAACTAAAAGAATCTGGCCACCCGGATGCCTATGCCAATTGTTACGGCACCCCGGTTCAAATGTTACATTGCCAATAGGGCAGTTAAACTCCTTGTCCCCAGCTACCAACATTTGCAGATAAGCTTGTCCAACAAAGTATTGATTATATGGTTCCGGCATTTTGCCGCCTTTGCTAAAAATTACGCTTTCACTTAAATTATTCATTTTTATCTCTCCTTCTTACAGATTTATATTAATTTTTATAAGTCTTTATTACTAAAAAGATACCTGCCAATTACAAAATTTTTATTCATTTAACTTCCTTTATTGTTAATCTATTCTTTTTAACCATTTAGCAAGTGCTTCCCGCGATTTTTCGACTTCCGTGCGTTTAACGGCAAAACCTTCGGTAACCCTGGCATTAGGACTAAGATGAGCAATTTCTTCGATGCTTTGTCCAGCGCCTAAGCCGTCATAAGTACAGAACGGGATAATTGTTTTGCCGGCCAAACTCTGCCCATAAAGAAAACTGGCAACCGGCGGGGCAATAGTTCCGAACCAAATTGGCGAGCCTAAGTAGATAGTACCGTACTCAGAAATATCCTTGAAATTATTATTGAGTTGGGGTTTGATGCGTTCTTCGACTTCTTTACGCCCTTGCGCATAAGCTGCATTATAGTCATCAGGATAAAGTTCCAACGGCTGAATTTCCAAGATATCACCGCCTATTTTTTCATGAATCATATTAGCAAGTTTGCGCGTGTCATCCGTATAAGAATAATAAACAATTAATGTCTTATCGGCCTTCCTGACCTGCTGTTCTTTGTCAATAAAATCATTCAGCATTTGCATTTCAGCTTTGTAATTCTTAGCATTGATAGCTGTACTGCAGGTTTTAGCATAAGCGATTAAAGCGAAGGATATCATTAATAAAAAACAGATTATGCATAAAACATATAATATGAATTTTTTCCTCATCAAAATTCTTCTCCTTTCCTAAATGATTTTTATGTACAAACTGAGAATATCATCTGGAGCTAACTCGAAGTCAAGCTTATTTTATAAAAAACCGACCTGGATTTTACTCCAGGTCGGTATAAATATCACTCATTATCTAATTTCGGTTTAGCTTCTGCTTATAAAATACCGGCTCAGTAAACTTCTGAAAAATAAGCATATGTATTGTGGCAATTACGATTATGTTTTAAGGCAACAATAAAAGCTTTTTTATGAATACGTACGCGTAACGACTTATTCAGTTCAGTAAATCGAGCTTATTTAAGTTTTACCAGCTCGTATTCACGTGTTCCCATGCCAATTTTCTCTGCATGCTCCAGTGTTTCTTTCCAATGCACATTCGGATTACTATCCATGAAATGATCATGGTAATGCTCCCAATCTGGTTTTGCCAGGTTATCTGAAAGCTGGCTGTTTGGCATTGGCTCTTGCTGTTGACAGGCATCTACACAAGCCTGGTCTAAAGCTACCGGGTCAAAAGAAGCAAACATGCCAATATTCGGCAGAATCGCAGCATCATTTTCACCATGGCAGTCACAATTTGGTGATATATCCATAGCAAGATTAATATGGAAACATGGACGGTTCTGGCACACAGCCTGAGCATATTCTGCCATTTTCCGATCCAGAAGATCGCCTGCATCCCACTGCGGATTATAGACTGCATCATAAGCACAAGCACCTATGCAACGGCCACAACCTTTACAGAGATCCTGATTAATCTTTGCTTTATTATTTTCGTAGGTTATTGCATTTGAACCGCATTCTCTTCCACAGCGGCGACAGCCACGGCAAAGTTCTTCATGAATATCCGGCTTGCCTGATGAATGCTGCTCCATCTTGCCAGCACGACTGCCGCAGCCCATACCGATATTTTTTATAGCACCACCAAATCCAGTCATTTCATGACCCTTGAAGTGGGCGAGACTGATAAATACATCTGCATCCATGATGGCGCGGCCAATCTTGGCCTCCTTAACATATTCGCCGTTCTTCACCGGAATCGAAACTTCATCTGTCCCCCTTAAGCCGTCACCTATGATAATCTGGCATCCTGTCGTCGTTGTATTAAAACCGTTGATATTTGCACAGTCCATATGCTCCAAAGCATGTTTACGGCTACCCGGATAAAGTGTATTGCAATCTGTAAGAAATGGCAGACCGCCTTGTTCTTTAACTAGGTCTGCGATAGCCTTAGCATAATTAGGACGCAAAAAGGCCATATTGCCGAGCTCGCCAAAATGCATTTTAATGGCTACAAATTTTCCATCCATATCAATATTCTTGATTCCTGCTACCTTGCAAAGTTTCTGCAGCTTCTGCAATAGATTCGTTCCCAATCCTACACGAAAATCTGTAAAATAAACCTTTGATTTATCCATTTTTACCCTCCAATGACAATTGTCTAGTGCTTCTTTTCAAAAATTTTTTATATATAAACAGAGAATATCATCTGGAGTTTACTCTAAGTCAAGTATTTTTCAAGAAAATACCGACCCGGATTTTGCTCCGAATCGGTATAAATATCATTTGTTATCTAATTTTAGATTGGCTTCCGCTTGTCTGAAGCCGTTTTCGTAATTCTCTATTTTATAATTCAGTCTTTGCAGTGTTTTCTGCATTTCTTCTATACGTTCCTTCAACTTATCACGTTGTTCAATCAGTATTTCTTTTCTTGCTTCAACTGTATCATCACCTTTTTGAAACAAGGCAACATACTCAATCAGTACCTCAACCGGCAGGCCTGCGTTACGCATGCATTTGGCAAATTCTACCCAGCCGCAATCGTTTTCAGTATAATTTCTGATGCCATTGGGATTACGATTTACATTCGGGATAATGCCTATACGTTCATAATAACGCAAAGTATCTGCCGAAAGATCATATAATTTAGCAACTTCGGTAATTGTCATTGTTTAACACCTCCTGTAGCAGTAATTTTAACACTTGGAGTTGACCCCAAGTCAATCCCTATTTTTTATTTAGCCATGCCGATATTTTTCAGCCAATTTGCGATTTCTGTTTGGGCTTTACCAGCCTCAGAACCACGCACTGCCAAGCCTGAAAGAACATTCGCTTGTGGCAAGGTCTTCTTGATTTCACTTACGCTGTCGCCGAGGCCGCTGCCTCCGTGAGTACAAAATGGGATAACAGTTTTACCGGCAAAATTATTTTGCTCCAGGAAGGAAAATACGCCCATCGGCATTGTTCCCCACCAGATAGGATAGCCAACAAAGATTACATCATAGGAAGCAAAATCAGCAACCTGAGTTGCAAGCTGTGGGCGGAATTTATTATTTTTTTCAGTTTTAGCCTGCTCTGTAGCGGCTTGGTATTCTTCTGGATAAGTATTTGTAGTCTTGATTTCGAAGAGGTCGCCGCCAACATTTTTTTGAATTTCTTGAGCAACGCTCTTAGTATTGCCGGTTTTTGAGAAATAGGCAATCAAAATCTTGCCGGTTTTGACACTATCCGGTTTTACCTGGTTGCTCACATTTGGCGCAGCAACATCAGCTTTAGACTCGGTTTTTGTCTTAGAACCGCCATTCCCTCCGCAGCCAATAAGAGTAAACGCCATAATCAGAGTAGTAACCAATGCTAATACTTTTTTCATAAAATCATCCCTTTTATATATTCTTTCCCATTTCATAGGCGTGCTTCATTGCCGGATGCCCTTTAATGTCCCCAATCTTCCATGCTCCGAGACCATCGATAATGCCTGCTTCCTCCGGATTATCAAGACAGCGGAAAAATCCCCTGAAACCAGTAATTGTCTCATCCAATGCATCCTTGCTGCCGTCTGCTGCTGTTGCGATAATATAGAATTTTTTGTCGCTGATTTTTGTATATACAGGACATGTTCTATCGATCAGTGTCTTCATCTGTGCACACATGCTATAGAAATAAACAGGTGTTGCCATGACGATTACATCTGCCTCAACCAGCTTGTCCAGAATTTCATCCATATCATCATTCTGGACACAACTGCCAGTTTTTTGACAAGCACCACACCCTAGACAATAATTAATATTTTTATCTTTTAAAAAAATCTTTTCGGCTTGATTGCCGGCTTCTTGCGCGCCGAGCATAAATTGGTCGCATAGTATATCAGAATTGCCGCCTCTCCTAGGACTGGAAGACAATATCAAAGCTTTTTTACCCATAATTAATCACCTGTTTTTATCAATTTTAAAATCCATACATACCGAATTTTTATTTCTTTATTTCTACACTGTCAATTTGTTTTCCATCTGGCAAAAAGGCAGCCAATTTTAAAGTATTACCGCTTACTTCCAGCGTCATATAATTGTCTGTTTCCGGCTGCGGAGCTACCTTAACATCAAGCGAA
This sequence comes from Acholeplasmataceae bacterium, assembly GCA_012517145.1. Taxonomy (GTDB): domain Bacteria; phylum Bacillota; class Negativicutes; order Acidaminococcales; family Acidaminococcaceae; genus RZYP01. Next base: position 44,778 of record JAAYVM010000136.1, on the reverse strand, counting down.
TGGTCCGCCCACAATTCAGGATAGCGGACATTCCCTGCCACACCGGTAAGAATATATAATGGTCCGCGTGCATCACGCTCGAAGTTTTTGATATGCCCACGATTACGATAAGTATGCAAATGAGCAGTAAGCACAACATCCACGTCATATTGGTCAAACAACGGCATGAAAGCCTGCCCGATATCAGAAATACCGGCTTGACGGTCCGTCCTGTTCTTAAAGGCATAAGTCAGAACATCCTTATGCATTAGAACGACTTTCCATTTTTTATTCGTCTTACTAATATCGTTTTTAAACCATTCTATCTGCGTCTCAAGCAAACATGGTTGAAATTGTTCCATCTCTCCCATTTGTGTATTTAAAACAATAAAATGCACATCATCATAATCATAGGAATAATACTGATTTTTTCGTTCCTGGCTACCATTAGCCGGCAGAGAAAACAGGTTTAAGTACGCCGTCGGCATACGAACCTTCCAATTCAGATCATAAGTCTCATGATTTCCCAATAGCGGTGCAACTGGGATTCTGTCTATCATTCCCTGTACAGAATCAAACCATGCACGCCATTGTGTATGATCTTCACCATTGTCGACCAAGTCACCCATATTGATGAAGAAAGACGCCTCCGGATTTGCCTTGCCCGCAGACTGTACCAGGCTAGCCCAGCCCCTGTAATCATTAGACTGGGAATCTGGGAAAATGAGTGCCTTGAATTTTCCCCTGCCAGCCGTGGCAAAATCATGCCACTCGCTGCGCTTATCACCATAGCCAACTCGATATTCATACTTAGTATTTGCTGTTAAATTTGACAGCGTAACAGAATGCAAATAAGTAGTTATTTTATCATCTGTAAATGGCTCGTTCGTCGCCGGTGCTGAACTTATTTGTTCATTTCCTTTGACCCTGTACTCTACAATAGCACCATTTTCTACTGCTTCTGACTGCCACATAATCGTACGCGACTTGGTGCTGTCAGCAGCAATAATCTGGCGAATATACATTGCCTCATTTTTGCTCATGGAAGAATAAGCTCCTGCTACGTTCTTCGAAAAAGCGAAAGGCTGCTGTGACAATGACTGCGCACCTGGAAGAAAAGCATAGGCACCGGCACATAAAATTAAAACTAATGGTATTAAAATTCTCAAAACTCTTTTCACAAAATTCCCTCCAAAATATTATCGAAAAAATAACTTGAACAAATCTATAGGTATAAATTTAAAACAGATTTTATATTACAAAATAATTATTTCTCTATTAAATAAATAGTAAACCCTAGAGTTTACTCTAAGTCAAGCGCTATTTTTGTAAATAGCCAAAGCAGTTGAGCTTACTGTTTTGCCAACCTAAAATACGGCTAATGCGGAAGAGTATTTTTCGTCAATAAGTTTCATTCGCAACTATTAATTTGATTATTATATTTTAGTCCTGTGCCTTTAAACACGGTATTTGCCCATTTAAAAAAATATTGACATACTTTTTACAAACATTTAGAATAGCAATATTAGTTGCACGAGAAACTATCTTGAGGTTGAAATAACATGAGTGATTTAACAAAGTTCATTTCCGTGGCATATCGCCGGACACAAATGTTTTATACAGAACAACTGCAAAAAATTGGCATCAACAGCAATCAGTTTATGTATATAGTTTTTATCTGCGAAAATGCAGGTCAAACGCAGGACGATTTATCCAAGCGATTGATTATAGATAAAAGCACGGTAACAAAAGCGCTGGCACAACTTGAAAGAAATGGGTATATTACTAAGACCCTAAATGCAAACGATAAGCGAGCATTCAATATTTTCCCCACCGCTAAAGCCCTGGCTGTTTATCCCCAAATATTAGAAATAAAAGCTGAGTGGCATCTTAAAATGACGGAAAATCTGAGTGAGATAGAACGTGATGTTTTTGAAAAATTAATGGAAAAAGTTATGGAAAATACTGTAAGAAACTGCAAATAGTTTAAGATAATATCAAAAACCCATGGGAAGGATATGGTAAATTAGCATGACAAAAAGGTTATTTATATATGTTTTAGGCCTATTCATAATGACTATAGGCGTAAGTTTTTCAATAAAGTCAAATCTAGGCGTATCGCCTGTAAGTTCAATTCCCTATACTATTACTTTACTGTCGGGTATCGAAATGGGAAAAGCCACAATTTTATTTCACATTGTACTTATACTGATGCAAATTCTAATTTTAAGGAAAGATTTCAAAAGAAAAAATATTAACCAACTGGTAGTCGCCATTATTTTCGGCTATTTCACCACATTTTCAAATACTTTAATAACATTTTTACCAACAACTGAAGTTTACGCTTTTCGTCTTATGTATTTGTTCTTAAGCATAATACTTGTTGCTATAGGAATTTTTCTTTATCTGCCGTCCGACATTGTGCCTCTTGCAGGTGAAGGCGCGATGCAGGCTGTATCTCAAAAAAATGGCATCGCATTTCCAAAAGTAAAGATAGGCTTTGATATTGCCATGGTTCTGATTTCCGCTATTACTTGCTGGTTTGTTCTTCAACGATTTGGAAGCGTTGGAGTTGGAACGATACTTTCCGCAATTTTGGTTGGAGCTGTTTTGAACTGCATTATGAAATTATTCAAAAAACATCTTGATGCTTTTTTGTCTGATGATCTTGCAATAATATATTGTAAAGAAAATACTTTTGATGAGTAAAAAGAGAGCCGAACGGCTCTCTTTTTTTATTATTTAAGTCCTTCCCACCAATGAGAGAATGTTTGCTGTTTATTTTCCAATTCTACCGCTTCACCTATTTTAGGGGTCAACAGCCTATAATGCTTATCATTACTCGCCTCCGTTATCCTTTTAAAAGGCTCGTCCCAGGCATGATTAGCTATGGAAAATTTGCCTGAATGTCCTGGCAGGAGAGCCTTCGCATTCAATTCCTCGGCAGCTAGTGCTACTTCTTCCGGCATCATGTGAATATAAGGCCAGCTTTTGTCGTATTGCCCGTTCTCCATAATTGCCAGATCGAAGTTATTGAACATTTCCCTGATTTCTTTGAAATGCGGTCCATAGCCACCGTCGCCACTGTAAAAAATACGCTTATTTTGTGTTTCCAGCGCAAAGGAAGTCCACAGCGTTTTATTGCGGCTCAACAAGCGCCCCGAGAAATGCCGCGCCGGCAATACATGCACCACAAAATCTTTATCCATTTCCAAGGAATCAAACCAATCAGCCTCATGTATTATTTCCTTGGTAAATCCCCATTGTTCAAAGTACGCGCCTACTCCTAAACCACAAATGACATTTTTAATCTGCGGCTTTAGAGCCGTAATAGTCGGATAATCCAAATGATCCCAATGATCATGGGAAACAAGCAAATAATCTATTTCCGGTATATCAGCTGCGGAATACAGGCTTGTCCCCGCAAAAGCTTTATTTGCAAAGTCAACCGGTGCCGCTGAAGAGCTGAAAACTGGATCAATCAAAATTCTTTTACCGCCAAATTGTATGTAATAAGAAGAATGACCAAGCCAAATCACGAAATCCTTATTTTTATCGAGTGCTTTCAAGTCTGTTTTGACAGTTGGAATGGAATCAATCGGTGCAGGGCGTTCTTTTTGGGTAAATAAAAACTTCAGCCAAATAGAAGAACGACTCTCCCCAACAATTTGAGGTGTCGCGACCAGGTTTTGAAACTGCCCGTCGACGTAATTTGGTGATTCTTCTATTCTTTGAAGCCTTGCCCCTTCAGGAGCTTTGCCAAACTTGGGCTGTTGCAAGTAAAAGACTGCTCCGATAGGTAAAGCAACAATACCCATTAAAGATACTGACAACATTTTTCTAAACCACGCTTTCATGAATTTCTCCGTTCATTTTTGAGGATTTCCGCCGCTATCGTCAATAATGCGTTCCTCTGTTTGCAAGTATAATAACACTTGGAGCAAACTCCAGGTCAAGTATTTTACAAAAACTTCACAACATTTGTTGACTTTAAGCCTGCTTAAAGTTGTATTATAGATAACGTAAAATAATTAATTTACTTCCATAAATATATAAAAATCCGCGGAGAATGTTATGTCTAAATACACAGATACAGACCTTTCTAAATCAAAAAGAGAAGTATGGTGGAGGAGCTTTGCCGTACTGATACTGACACTTATCCTGAGTATAAACGCAATAGGTCTGATTATCGGCAGTATCATCTACGAAGAAGCCAGCCTATTACCGGCCTATTCACACCCCCTGGCGACTCAGAGGCTGCAGCAATCTTTAAAATATAAGGGCAGAGAAATGCCAAAGGAGAATGTTGTTATTAAATCTCCTTATGGCTATCCTTTATCCGGCACCTTTATTCCCAACCCTGAACCGACAAACAAAACTATCGTTTTTGTGCATGGATTTATGGAAAACCGTACTGTAGGCCTTAATTATATGAGTATATACATGCAGGCAGGCTTTAATCTGCTGCTTATCGACTCACGAGATCACGGTGAAAGCGGTGGTGATTCCGTTACCTGGGGCAATTTAGAAAAATATGATTTAGACCAATGGATCAGTTGGGTCCAGCAGCATTTCCCCAATGGCACTATCGGTGTCCACGGTATCTCCATGGGAGCCGCAACTGCTTTGCTGCATGCGGAACTTAATGAAAGCAATAAGCGTGTTGCCTTCTATATTGCAGACAGTGCTTATTCTGATTTTGAAACCTTAATGGAGCTCCAGATAAATCGTTATCTAGATTCAAATAACTCGGAAATCGCTAAATTTTTGCTGCAATATGCCAATGTCATTTCTTATTTTCATTCCCGTTCAACCTTTCAGCAAGCCTCACCTCTGAGAGCTGTACAGCACGTGACAACACCGATCCTCTACATTCATGGCGATGCCGATGAACTCGTCCCTGCTTATATGTCCCTGGAACTGCAAGAAGCAACCAAGGGTCCCAGTGAAGTTTTCATCTTTACCAACTCAACACACGGCTCAGCTATTTTTGATGATCAAAAAAGCTACAAAGAAATTGTCCAAAATTTTATTCAAGCAGTTGAAGCACGGAGTTAATATTAAGTCACCTTTTTAAATTAATAAGCCCGTACCGCTTTTACGTGGTCGGGCTATTTTTGACAAATCTTGCAGGAAAATATTATTCAGAATATTTCGTTAATACGTCTATACACTAAATCTTTGTAATAGTATAATTACGGTACAAGAAATAATTACGGGTTTAAATTTAAAGAGAGGAGGGTTTACTGATGTTTTATTTATAGGCAATGTAATCCTTGATTTCTTAACGGACAGCACCGTTTTTAAAAGGTTTGTGTAAGGAGGTTTAAAAATGTTAAGAAAATTATTATCAATAATATTTGTGTTATTGTGCGTAATCACGTTAACGAGCAGCGCAAGTGCCGCAATGAATGATGGTTATAACAAAATGCCCGCAGAGGGGCAAATGATGCAAGATGATTACACGGTTAAGATCGCGATGACTCCGGAGCTCGGTTCTTTCCTGGTCGACGGTCAAGGCAGAACTCTCTACTATTTTATGAAAGACATGCCCATGGTTAGCAATTGCAAAGGTAAATGCGCCGAAGTATGGCCACCATTTTATGTTGAAAAAGCTACTGTTCCTCAAATGTTGAATCCCCAAGATTTCGGCATGATTACTCGGGAAGATGGCATGATGCAAACCACCTACAAAAATTGGCCACTCTATTATTTCAGCAAAGATGAAACGCCTGGTGATACTAAAGGCCAAGGCTTCAACAACCTCTGGTTTATTATCAAAGTTAACCAATAGCTCCTCTTCTTAAACTTGTGATATGTATCGGAAAGTTTTAAATAATCGTGTTTAACACGTCCGAATTTGGCGAATTCAAGGTATCCCTCGTTTTGCTTTTCCTTGCTAATTCGCCAAATATTAGGAGGGCTCAATGCAAACAATAAATAATTTAAAAAGGGTCAAAGTATCTGTCAATCAGCGCGAGATTGAGGTTTATGAGTCCCTCTCAATCTTACAGGCTTTGCTGCAAGAAGACATCCATATTCCTCATCTCTGCTATGATATCAGAATCAACCAGCCTAACGGTAATTGCGGGCTATGTGTAGTCGAATTAAAAGATGAGACAGGGCAGAGAGAGGTAAAAGCATGCCATACGCCCATTAAAGAAGGCATGGTAATCTGTACAAACAGTCCTCAACTCGAAAGCTATCGCAAAATTCGTCTTGAACAACTTCTTATTGACCACAATGCAGACTGCATTGCTCCCTGTGTATTAACTTGCCCTGCTCACATAGATATTCAAGCTTATCTCAGTGAAGTGGCTAATGGGAATTTTGAAACTGCTTTGCGCATAATCAGGGATAGAATTCCCTTTCCTATAGTATGCGGACACGTTTGCCCGCACCCCTGCGAGGCAAAATGCCGCCGCAACCTAGTAGATTTACCCGTTGCAATTAATAATGTCAAAAGGTTTGTTGCCGACTGGGACATGGCACGAGAACGGCCTTGGATGCCCAAAAAGTCGCCTGCAACCGGCAAGAAAATCGCTATTGTCGGTGCTGGCCCGGCAGGGCTGACAGCAGCCTACTATAGTGCTATCAACGGCCATGATGTAACCGTTTTTGAACAGAATGAGCATGCTGGCGGCATGATGCGTTATGGAATTCCTGAATATCGCCTTCCTAAGACTACACTGGATAAAGAACTTAATATAATCAAAAATCTCGGTGTCAAGATTTTGACAGGAAAAACCCTTGGGAAAAATTTGCGGCTGGATGCTTTAAAAAAAGATTTCGATGCAGTTTATATTGCCATTGGTTCATGGCAGTCGAAACAACTCAAAATTGAAGGTGAAAATCTCCCCGGTGTTTTATCCGGTATCCAATATCTGAAAAACCAAATTGAGCATTTATCTACGAATGTTTACGATGATGTCGTGATAATCGGCGGCGGTGGCACAGCCTTAGACTGCGCCCGTACCGCATTGCGGCAAGGTTATGAAAACGTTAAGCTTATATGCCTCGAATCCATAGAGGAAATGCCAGCAACACCTTTGGAAATAGAAGAAGCAGTAGCTGAAGGGGTTGAGATACTCTGTTCGAACGCCCCTACCAAAATTACTGCTGCCGGCAATAAAAAATTGCTCCATTATAGCAAAATCATTCCTAGTAAACCAGATTCTTCCGGTCGATGCCATTATGTTCCTGTCCAAGGCAGTGACATGATAATGGAGGCCGATACTATTATTGTAGCCATAGGTCAGAGACCAGCCACTGTGCTTCCCAGTGATGACTTACAACTTAAACTGAACAACCACGGTAATATTATAATCAACGCAGAAACCTCCCAGACATCTGAAGACAAGATATTTGCAGGCGGTGACTGCGTTATGGGTTCCCGAATAGTCATTGAAGCTATAGCCGATGGGCATCAAGCTGCTGATCGCATGCATAGCTTTTTAATGCGCGGTTATGTAAACAGCCCGACAATCGAATATAGCTGCAGCCGTGGGGAGCTTACAGAACTGCCGAAATGGGAATTTGAGGATATGCCGAAAATAGATAGAGGTGTTATGCCATCAATCCCAATTGACGAACGCAAGCATAATTTTAATGAAGTGGAATTAGGTTATGATGAGCAAACAACTATAGCTGAAGCTGCCCGCTGCCTCCAATGCGGCTGCAGTGAACGGTATAGTTGCGATCTACGCAATGAAGCAACCGCGCATAAGATCCAATATCACAAACCTGTTCATAAACGCCCGTACATCCCCATCGTCCATGATCACCGCTTTATTGTGCGCGACCACAATAAGTGTTTCTCCTGTGGCCGCTGCATTGATGCCTGTGCTGAAATTGAAGGTCCGGATATCCTGACATTTTATATGAAAAATGGCCGACAGCTTATTGGCACCAAGAGCGGTCTTCCCTTGCATAATACGGATTGTGTCAGTTGTGGTCAGTGTGTTAACGCCTGCCCTTGCGGTTCGCTAACATACACCACTGAAATAGGAAAGGTATATAAAGCAATCAATGACCCGAATAAAACAGTTGTGGCATTTGTTGCGCCGGCCGTACGCAGTGTCATTACATCACATTTTGGTATTCCTTTTAATGAAGCGTCTGCTTTTATGGCCGGTCTCCTGAAAAAATTAGGATTTGATAAATTTTTCGATTTTTCTTTTGCTGCAGATTTAACTATAGTCGAAGAAACAACCGAATTCCTCAAGAGGCTCAATGAAAATATTTTACTGCCGCAATTCACGTCATGCTGCCCTGGCTGGGTGAATTTTGTGGAAAGACGTTATCCTGAACTTATTCCTCACCTTTCAAGTTGCAAATCTCCCCAAATGATGATGGGCGCAACAGTAACTAATCACTATACAGAGCTGACTGGTATTGATAAAAAGAATCTCTACATCGTCTCTATCGTACCTTGTCTTGCTAAAAAGTATGAGGCTGCCCGTCCGGAATTTGCACCAGACGGAATACGTGATATCGATGCCGTCCTCACCACAAGCGATATGTTTGAAATGTTTAATCAGAAACGTATTGATAGAAATGAAATCATACCGCAGGAATTTGATGATCCCTACAAACAAGTCTCCGGTGCCGGTATCCTTTTTGGTGCTTCCGGCGGAGTTGCGGAAGCAGCCCTGCGTATGGCAGTCGAAAAACTTACCGGGCACGTAATTGCTGATCATCTGGAATGTTCAGAAATGCACGGTTTTAGAGGTGTCAAAGAAGCTGCCATTGAAGCAAATGGCAAAAAAGTTCGTGTTGCAGTTATTAGCGGCTTGCACAATGCTGAACCGATTATTGAAAAAACACTACAAGGCGTTGATGTTGGCTATGACCTGATCGAAGTAATGGCTTGCCCCGGTGGCTGTATTTCAGGAGCAGGTCATCCCGTTCCTGAGAAAGTCGATGACCTGGAAAAACGCCAGAATGTTCTTATTAATATCGACAAAACGTCAAAATACCGTAAATCACAGGAAAACCCTGACATTCTCAGACTTTATAAAGATTATTACGGAGAAGCCGATTCTCCTCTCGCCCATAAATTACTGCACACTTTCTGCCATAAAATTGGCGGCGACTTCTCGCGGAAGATTGTTTGGAAAAAGGCTAATTCAGCATTCATGAATTACAAGTTTGCTATTTGCACCTGTGATATTTGTTCGAGCAAGGGTTCTAAGGCTCTTTACGCACGCACTGCAGATAGCATAAAGCAACAAAAGCTGAATTCATTTGTTGAAATCAGAACCATTCGGCTCAAGGAAAATCATCCGGGAACTGGAATCTATATAACTCTTAACGGCAAACAAATCGAAGAAGCTGCGCTGGACGATATCTACAAAGCGATAAAGCAATTTAACTCTTAAAAAACAAAAGGCCTCCCTTTGTTAGACAATAAAACTACAAAGGGAGGTTTTTTATGTTATTTATGGTTGAGGTTTTCTTGAACTAGCTCAAATATTTTAGCTAGTTCCGTATATAATTTTTCCGGCGGCAACAGTAATTTAGCCCGCATAAAACGCATCCCGAGATCAACCGCTTCTGTGACAGCTCTATCGCCATACATAAGAAGAGTTGTTAAGAAGCCCGCGGCGAAAACATCCCCGGCACCGGTAGCATCGACAATTTCTTCATTGCAGAGAACGTCGATCGGAAAAATCTGCTCAATAATTTCTTTATTTTCCAATTGGTAAATTTTGATTTCTGTTTCTGCTTTGACTATAATGGTTAATTTTTCGGCTCCATCAGTCAGAATTTTTTTCGCCTTAGCCAGATCCGTTTTTATGTTCTGCCTGCCGGCAAGCTTATTCAGCTCAATTGAATTAAGAAAAAGATAATCTGACTTCCTTATTATATTCCTAACAGCAGGTGTAAGATTTTCCAACCAACAATACCCGGGGTCGCAGCTTATCTTCAGCAACGGGTTGCGTATTCTGGCATCAAGAAGAAGCTGCATGAGCAAAACCGCAATCCTTTCATCAGCAAATTGAGTAATCTGCACAAGCCTGGCCTTAGCGACATATTCTAAGATTGTCTGGTAATTATCCTTAAGATAGGTCGCCATATCGTTGTTACTTCCCGGCGCAAAAAGAAATGACCGTATACCATCGTGATTCAAGGAGAGGCAAAGTCCGCTATCTTTACCCTCTCGCAGGTTTACATACCTATGGTCAATTCCCAGTGCGTTCATGCTATCTATAAAATCAGGTGCACCGCTTTTATGACTACCAGCCACACCTATGCAGCCCACCTCAAGCCCTGAAGCAAGCGCCGCCATCGCGCTGCAAGTATTGAAAGCGGAACCTCCTAAAGTTATTCTGAAATAATCATTGTCCAGAAACTCGATGATTTCTTTGATAGCTGCTTCCGCGGCAAACCTCTCCGCCCCGCGTTCTATCTTCGCCATCAGTTCTTTATGGACCGCAGCTGGCAACGCTTCCAGTTTTTCAGTTGTTAACGTATAATCCAGATTGAGTGAACCAATGCCAATAATATCAAGCATTTGCTTCTTTCCTTTCTGTTCTGCAATAAAACACAATATTTCTAATCTGCTGTACTCTTCGCTGTCTGCTGAATATTTCCTGCCTTAGTATCTTGAACGCTATTTCTTATGTTCAATTTATAATAATACTAAAAAATTTACAGGAAATTAATGTATTCCTATGGCTAATTTGCATTTAATTTTGTATGATGTTCTTGAATACATATATTAGAAGCAACAGAAAGGAATAATATTATGGAAACATTACGAGCAAAAAAAGGCTTTATCTGTGATATGGATGGTGTTATCTACAAAGGTAACGATCTCCTGCCTGGCGTTAAAGAATTTGTCGAATGGTTATACCGTGAAAATAAAGAGTTCTTATTCCTCACGAACAGCAGCAGCAGAACACCCAGAGAGCTGCAGCAAAAACTCAAGAGAATGGGGCTTGATGTTGACGAAAGCCACTTTTACACCAGTGCGTTGGCAACAGCAAAATTTTTGCACCGCCAGTCTCCTGGCTGCACCGCTTATGTAATCGGCGGTCCCGGCCTCTTCAATGCGCTGCATGATGCCAAAATAACTTTTAATGACGTTGACCCTGAATATGTGGTCGTTGGTGAAACCAACAACTACAATTATGAACATATCTGCCGAGCCATGCACCATGTAATGAATGGTGCCAGATTGATAGGCACCAATTCAGATCTGACAGGCCCTTCAGAAACGGGAATCATACCAGCCTGCCGCGCACTTGTTGCGCCCATTGAGATGACTACCGGCAAAGAAGCTTATTATGTTGGCAAACCAAACCCATTGATGATGCGGACAGGTTTACAAATATTGGGCATTCATTCGGCTGAAACAGCAATGATTGGTGATCGCATGGATACTGATATCATCGCCGGTATCGAAAGCGGCCTCGACCCTGTTCTTGTCCTTTCCGGAGTAACTTCCAGAGAAGGTATCAAACAGTATCCATATCGGCCAAGGCTAATACTCGACGGCGTCGGTGATATTGCAACAGTCTGAAATAGCAAAAAGGAACCAAGCTAGTATCTAAACTAGCATGGTTCCTTTTTTTCGTCTTAACTAGTTTTTAGCAAAACTAGTCTTTTAAATATGTTCCGCTTAATCTTTCCAACCGTTTGTGTAATTCTTCGTGTTTGCCTCTTCCGATAACATCCTCTTCGAGTTCTTCGAACTCCTCAAACAATCCATCCTGTGTCTCTTCCGTCAAAACCCTATCTGCCATAGCAAACAACACATTATTCTCCTTGTTAATATGTTGTTCCAACAGTTCAGCATAAGACCTGATGTTTTCAACCAAGTCGGTCAATCCGGTAGCAGCTCCGTCCTCATAATCGGTCAGAGCTCTGCCCATGTTGGCGATATATTTTCTGCCTTGCTCATGCTCCGCAAGCATGACGCCAATTGGACCGCCTTCCCTCGGTATACCAGCCTTTTCCAGACAAGGGAATAAGATGTTTTCTTCTTTCCCGTGATGACATTGGTCCGCAAAAACCTTAAGAAAGTCAATCATTTCGTCAACATCAGCTACGTGGACCTTTTTTTCGGTTTCGATTTTAACACAGGCCGCCTCCATAATTTGCAGCATAAGTCTGATTGCTTCATGTTCGTGTTTTAGAGCACCGGTTGCCTTCATACGCTCGCCTCCTTTGATTTTTCATGAAAATGGTTTCCTATGCAAATTGCCCTTTTAAACAATCATAATGCTATTGACCGTCGATAATTTTGCCAGAGCTTCGCTGGATAATCCTTCAATATTTTAGGATTAACCTGCCCAAGGATGACTAACGGCTGAACCATACCTAAAAACAGCATCGCGGCTGCCATAGCGTCGACATTTGGGCTTATTTCACCCTGCTTTTGTCCTTGCTGCAAAAGTTTTTTTACCTGCTGAACATAGGAACCGACTGCTGTCAGCATATCAGCTTTAATTTCAGGATTACGATTGCTGCTCATAAGGAAAAAAAGTATTCTAGGTATTGCTGCTTCCTCTCTAAGCAATTTGACATGCAGCCTAAAAAGCAATTCTAATTTATCTATTGCCGTACCGTCACAAGCCTTTGCCCGAATCAGGTTATCTTTTAAACTGCTGTCCGCAAATTCAATAAGAGCCATTATTATCTCATCTTTACCTTTAAAATGGCGATAGATAGAGGCTGGTACGAGCCCGATTTTTGTGGCAATATCATTGATATTCAGTTTATCTAAGCCGTTCTGCTCGACTAGCGATAGGGCCGCGCGCACGATTTCTTCTTTTCTGATTTCTGTACATTTGCGTTCTCTCACATCAACCCTCCTGGCAATTCACCGCAGCTGCTTCTGGCAGACTTATTTCACCTGTTATTTGCAGATATTTGGTTCTCACCATAATTAAGCTTTACGGCTTATTCTACTGTGATTATTTGAATGGGGCAGCTGTCTGCTCCCTGTTGGGCCTTTTCAGCCAAATTACCTTAAGCCATTCCTACAGCATTGTTGCCATCTACTCTTAGTTCACTTACTATTTGACTTTTCGAATCGTCCATGTTTTGTTCGTAAACTTCGGGGCTGGTCGACCAGCATGCCCCACAACTGATACATTCTTCCCTGTTAATAAAAATCTTTGCCATTTTAATCACTCCTTTTTATTATTTCTAAGCTATATTTTTGCTGAACTTCCTGACGGCCAAGGCCAATACCAAGACGCCAATTATAAATAACGCCATTATTTGCGGCCACAATATCGCAAAGCCCAGACCTTTCAGAAAAACACCCCGGATAATCACCAAAAAATGTCGCAAGGGGTTTAAATAGGTTATAACTTGTACCACAGCCGGCATATTCGCAATAGGAAACATGAAGCCGGACAGCAGCACCGCCGGAAGATAAAAGAAGAAAGTCGACATCATAGCTTGCTGCTGAGTTTCCGATAAGGTTGAAATAAGTAAGCCAATGCCGATAGTCGTCATCAAATAGGCACCATTAGCAACCGCCAGTGTCATGATATTACCCCGAACCGGTATGTCAAACCAAAAAATGCTGATCAGCGTAACAAAAAGCATATTAGCGAAACCTAAGATAATTGACGGCATTGTTTTGCCCAAAATGAATTCAAGTGATGTTATCGGCGTCACAACAATCTGCTCCATTGTGCCCATCTCTTTTTCCCGGACTACAGACATACTGGTCAATAACAACGTAACGAGCATGACGATAGCTGCAATGACCCCCGGCACATAAAAATTCCTGCTTGTCAGGTTTTCATTAAACCAGGCTCGTGTTTCAAGCTCGACACCTATTTTCTTACCGGCAGCTCCAGACCTTTGTTCCAAAATTTGCAAAGCGTCCTTTTGAATGATGCTGCCTGCATAGTTCAAAACCAGGCCGGCAGTGTTAGAGTCCGTTCCATCTACAATGATTTGAACAAAGGCTGTATCACCGGAAGCTATTTGCCTGCTGTAATCAGGCGGAATTTTTATGATGGCTGCTGCCGCCCCACGATTAAGAATATCGTCTATTTCTCGGTCGCTTCGAAGTCTTTCTGTAATGGTAAAATAGCCCGATCGCGTAAACCTATCTAACAATTCACGACTTTCAGGAGTCGCAGATTGGTCATATATGGCAGTCTTAACGTCCTTAACATCGGTCGTGACTGCGTAGCCGAAAATCAAGCTCTGGATAACAGGCATGACAAAAACGATCGCCCGCATCTTCTTATTGCGAAAGACCTGAATAAACTCTTTGCGAATCATTTGTTTCAAGCGCTCATATGCCATCAGCTACACCAACTTTTTTTCAGCTTAATATTGGCAACTACTATCAGCACAACCGCAAAAACAAGTAAACCCACAGCCTCCATGATTAACATCTCCAAGCCAGCCCCCTTGAGATAAATCCTTTTTAAAATTGCCACAAAGAAACGAGCCGGCACCACGTAGGTCAGGCCTTGTAGGAAAGGAGGCATATTGGCGATAGAATACATGAAGCCCGATAACAGGAATGAGGGCAGGAAAGTCAACACCATCGCTAACTGGCTTGCAACAAGCTGCGAACGCGTTATAATGCCGGCAAGCATACCCATCGTAAGGGCTCCCGGCAAAAACAATGCTGCCATGCAAAAGACCAGGGCTCCATTGCCTCGCAGGGGAACCTGAAAAAGCAACTCGCCAATTAAAACCGCCAGTAAAACATCAAACATGCCAATGGCGAAATAAGGGACCAGTTTACCCAAAATCAATTCCCTTGGCTGCAAAGGAGTAGTCAGCAGTTGTTCCATGGTTCCGTTTTCCCATTCGCGTGCTATGGTTAATGAGGTAAGCAAGGCAGCAATAACCATCATGATTACCGCAATCAAGCCAGGTATAATATAATTCTTCGCCTGCATATTTTGGTTGAACCATATCCGCGGCTTAGCTTCAAGCGGGATGCCTACCTTTTTTTCGCCCTGCCTTTGCGCTGTTTTGAGCATCAAAGAACTTGTATAACTGTCGGTTACCGTTTTGGCGTAGCCAATCGCTATGGTCGCAGTATTTGAATCACTGCCATCAACAATCAATTGGGCATCTGCTTTACGTCCGGTTTCCAGTTTTCGGCTGAAATCAGTGGGTATTATCAGCGCCAGCATAGCTTCGCGCTTGTCGATCGACTGCTCAATTTCCTCATAAGAGTTTACGTAACCAGACAACAGGAAATAACGTGAACCGGTAAACCGGCCAATAAACTCACGACTATCGCTGGTTCTATTCTGATCCCAGATGACTAGTGGAACCTTATCAACATCCAGGCTTAGCGATGAACCAAAGAGAAAGATCAGAAGAACCGGCATAGCAATAGCCATGGCAAGACTTCGCGGATCACGAATAATATGAACGAATTCTTTTCGGATGATGGCGAATACACGCTGAAAGTTCATTTCGTCACCCCTTGCCCGCTGGTCCGATTGTCCCGCGCCTCAATTATGGAAACAAATACATCCTCAAGCGAAGGTTTGATCTGTTCCAATCTGGTATAAGAAAGTTTGCTGCCTATCAAAAAGTCGGCAATTATAGGTAATGCCTTTTCCGCTTCTTGCACGGAAAGGTGAAGACCACGTCCGAATAACGCAGCTTCCTTGACTTCACGAATTTCATTGATTTTTTGCAGGACTACAAACGGCTCCGGACATTCTAAACTCAGGATGTCTGTCGGCATATACCTGCTTTTCATTTCCTCCGGCGTACCCATGGCAACAAGTTCCCCGCGATAAATCATCGCTAACCGGTCACAATACTCCGCTTCGTCCATATAGTGAGTCGTCACAAAGACCGTAACGCCCTTACCTGCAAGCTCATAAATAAGACTCCAGAAGTTACGGCGGGATATGGGGTCAACACCTGATGTCGGCTCATCAAGAAAAATCACTGAGGGATTATGAAGCAAGGCACAGCCTAAAGCCAGTCTTTGCCGCCATCCGGCCGCCAGCACTGAAGTGAGGCTGTTGCGGTGCTCTTCCAAGCCTGACATCGCTATAACCCATTCTTTGCGCTCCATTTTTACAGCCTGCGGAACTTGATAAATACCGCTATAAAAATCGATGTTCTCTTCAACCGTAAGGTCTTCGTAAAGCGAAAACTTTTGCGACATATAACCAATATTAGCCTTGATTTTTTCAGCATCATTAAATACGTCAAAACCTAGTACGCTGGCTTTGCCAGCCGTCGGTGTAACGATACCGCAAAGCATCCTGATAGTAGTTGACTTTCCTGCGCCGTTAGGACCGAGAAAGCCGAAGATTTCGCCTCTTTTCACTTGAAAAGAAACTTTGTCGACAGCTTGAAAAGTTCCAAACCTTTTTTCGAGATTCTCTACTGTAACAGCATATTCAGACGACTCAAGATTATCAGCCATGGGAACCACTTCCCTCCTGTGGCATTGACATAGAAATAAAAACATCTTCCAATGAAGGCAGGACAATTGCAGCCTCAGCATCAACTGCCATATCCCTTAGACTGTCTTTGACTGACCGCAGCGCGTCCGTCGCCTCCCCTTCCAACAAGAGATGAATTTTGGCCCCGAATAGCCCCGCTGATAACGGCTTTAGACGGGAAATGAGCGCATCCATAACTTTTCTCGGCGACTTACAAAGAACTTCAACGAGTACTCCACGCATGTTATTCTTTACTTCATCCGGCGTACCGGAAATAATTAACTTTCCTTGGTGCAAAAGCCCCACCCGTGTGCAGCGCTCGGCTTCATCTAGATATGCTGTAGAAACGAAAATAGTGACTCCTTCCTCGAGCAGTTTGTACAAAATTTTCCAAAAGTCGCGTCGCGATAAAGGATCGACACCGTTTGTCGGTTCATCCAGCAATAAAACTTTTGGCGTATGGACAAGGGCACAGGCCAGGGCTAATTTCTGTTTCATACCGCCAGACAGTTTGCCTGCCTGACGATCTCTGAATGGTTCCATATTGCTGAAAGCCAGAAGTTCAGTAATCTTCTGTTCTCTTATTTTTTTTGGGACATTGTACAAGTCAGCATAGAAGTCTATATTCTCTTGAACAGTCAGGTCTGAATAAAGTCCGAACCGCTGCGGCATATAGCTAATCTGCTTTTTAAGTTCTCGCGAATCACTAATTGTATTATTACCGTTAACCCAGGCATCACCTGCGGTTGGTTTCATCACTCCCGCGAGAAGCCGCATGATTGTCGTCTTGCCGGCACCGTCAGGCCCTACTAATCCGTAGACCTCGCCCTGCTGAACTGACAGGTTCAGATTATCCACTGCTGTTTTTCCATCAAATGCCCTGGTCAAGCCGACGGTTCGAATGGTTTCCATGACTCATTCATTCCTTCCTAACTTAATGACTGCATCGGCAGGCATCCCTGGTTTCAATTCATGAGCAGTATTATCAATCATGATTTTAATCCGATAAACAAGTTTTACCCGTTCTTCCGCTGTTTGAATATTTTTAGGTGTAAATTCAGCTTCCGATGCAATATAGCCTATAGTTCCGCTATAGCTTTTGTTCGGATAGGTGTCAGTTGTCACAGAAACCTTTTGTCCCAACTGAATTTTACCCAAGTCTGTTTCAGCAATATAAGCCTTAAGCCAGACTTTGTCGAGTTCGCCAATTGTAACTACGGGTGTTCCCAGCGATACGTATTCACCAGGTTCAATATTTTTTGACAAGACAACGCCATCTATTGGTGCTGTTACCTGCGCATATGCCAATCTAGTCTGCGCTAAGTTCAGGGCTTGTCGATTCTGTTCGACTTGGGCTGCGGCCAAAGCAATTTCCTCTTGTCTCGGCCCTTCAACTACCAGACTGAGTTGCTGTTCCGCTTGGTCAGCACGTGCGATCATAGTTGTATATGTGGTTTGAACCCTTTCCCTGGACTGCGCGGATATTGCTCCCTGCGCAAACAATTCCTCGCTCCGACGATACTCTGCTTCTGCATTTTGCTTATCTGCGATAGCACTGTTGAACGCCGCCTTTGCTGCAGAAACATCCTGTTGCCGAGATCCGTTCATTAGTTGTGTCAAAGTAGCCTGAGCGGCAAGCAGTTGGGCCTTGGCCTTGGCAACATCTAACTGAAGATCAGCAGTTTCTAAATTAGCTATCAGCTGCCCTTTCTTGACCCTGTCTCCTTCATCAACCGGCCGTTCGAGAACATGGCCGGCAACTTTAAAGCCTACGCCGACAGTCGTTGTTTCGATATTACCCGATACCTTGATAAGATTTGGATCAGCTTGCTTTCTGGTAAGCAGAAAATATGCTCCCGCCGCTATTAATATAATCAAAACCGGAATCAAAACCTTAAATTTCTTTTCCATTCTATTACCCCCGCTTAGCTTTGTAATTGCCCATAGCCAAAGTTCATAATTGCTTTGTGAATGTTAATTCACTTTTTGTATTTAGTCTAACATTATTTTTTTGGTAAAACAAGTGGCGATATTCTATAATTCCCTCCAAAATAGCAAAGTACCAAACAAAACAGTCTGTTCTCACACTTCTCAAGCAATAAAATTTTTGCCGAATAATAGAAAAAAGTGCTGTTGCAACAGCACTTTGATACAAGCGAGATAAGCGGGGCTTTCTATTCGAGAAATTGAAAGAGCAACTGGCGTATCAAAAGGAACGTCCCCGATTATTCCCTTATATATCTTTGACGTCTTTTGTTTGCTTGAGTGCCCCCGGGCCATCTTGCGCCACTGCAACTTCAGCTTCACCAAAAGTTTTCATATCATTTAGCACATGCAGTGAGGCCTTAATAATCGACATGCCCATTGCCGCGCCGGTACCATCATCGGAGTTCATATCCAGGTATAGATATGCCGGAATACCTATCATATCTAAAGCAACTTTATGTTCTGGAACAGTGGCATAATGTGAACCTATTAAATATTCTTTGACACCAGGAACAATTTTGACAGCAAGCATAGCAGCTACCGTTGTACTCAGGCCATCCAATACCACCGCTGCCCCACCTGCAGCAGCGCCTAATATAATTCCAACGAGAGCCGCTATCGCCTTATTTCCTACTTTAGCCAATACTTCCAGTGGCTCTGCTTGTTCTTCACTGAAGCATGCAAGTATTTCTTTACTATCTTTAGCGCTGCCGATATATATTTGCCCCAACCCTATAACCTGTGTGCCCTTAGCAATTTCCGTGCCGACAATATTGATGCCCCATTCAATAGCACCAAGTATTTCTTGCTGTACAGTCTGTCCTTTCGCAATAGTTGCTATATCGGCTGTAACTATTTGCGCACCGACATGTTCGGCAAAAACGTTGGCAGCAATACTGGGTTTAGTTCCGGCACTAGTTAGAACTATTATGCTTTTTTTCACAGTTCGCGGCCTGGGATTGTGCGTAATTCCTGCCATTTGCCTGGCAATTTGTTCAAAATAAAGCAAGCTGTTGAGCGGTTTTGTTAAATTATCCAATCTTAGCTGACATTTATCCATAGATTCAATATCTAACGGTTTGATACGTGAAATAACATCTTTAAACATTTTTAATGCCTCCTACTCTTTATCTACAGACATTCTATTTAATAGTTTTGTACCACAACCAAGCATTTCCATTACTACGGAAGCGCCGATTGCTTCTCCCAAACGAACCTTCATATCCACACAAGGTTTTAAATTTAAAAGATTCAGAGCGATGATATGCGCTGGTTCTCCGGACAAATGGGAGGCAAACATATACTCTTTGCACATCGGATGCATAGCATTGGCAATCAAAGCGGACGCTGTGGTATTTAAGCCATCAATCACCACTGCACAGCCATTGGCTGCCGCCCCGATCACAACTCCTGTTAACCCGCCGATTTCAAAACCACCAACCTTAGATAAAACGTCGATACCATCTTGCACGTCTGGTATGTTAATTGCCAAACCACGTCTTACTACATCAATTTTTACCTGTAGTCTGCTATCTGATATACCTGTACCGGGACCGGTGACTGTTTCCGGCGGAAGACCGGTAAATGCGCCTACTATAGCAGCACTTGCCGTCGTATTGCCGATACCCATCTCACCCAGGCTGAAACAAGTATATCCTTGCTTTACTTTCTCATTTACAATTTCAATGCCAGTCTCAATTGCCTGAATTGCTTGTTCACGCGTCATTGCCGGTCCTTGCGTAAAATCCTCTGTTCCATAAGCAATTTTTTTGTGCAAAAGTCCCGGTACATGCGATAAATCACCTGCCACACCCATATCAGCAACCACCATATCCGCTCCGCAATAGTTAGCAAAGGCATTGGCACTACCGCCTTTGGAAATCAGATAATTGGCCGTCATATGCATAGTAGTTTCAATTGGATAGGCACTAATGCCCTGCTTGGCTACTCCATGATCTGCTGATGTGATAACCATACAGTTTTTCGGCTCTGCCGGCGATATTTGACCCATAATGCCGGCATACCTTTGCACCATATTTTCTAATCGTCCAAGGCCTCCTTGCGGTAAATCAAGCACCGCTAGCTTTTCTTGAACTTTATGCATTACCTCAAGATTTGGGGCTGAAATTTTCTGTAAAGCTTCCTCTAATAAGCGCATAGTTAACCTCCGATGACTATTCTCATAATAATTAAATTTTTAAATTTGATACTAAAAAAATAAAAAGGCTCTTTGGGTAATATACCCAAAAAAGCCTTCTTTCCTCAAGGACATTTTAACAGTGTAAGGCAGGTCTCCTGGCTCCCGATTCATCGATTGCTTACGCCTTCCCCTCGCGAGTGGCATGGTAAGTTCTCTTCGGTACAGTGGTGGGCCCGCGCTTCTGCATATACTATGCTCCGACTTCCCTATTCTCCACTAAATGTGGCACCTTAACTGCAATATTCTGTTTAATTTTTGTCATTATATCAAACATAATGACTATCGTCAACAATCTAAGTTTTTATATAAACGTGGTTATTGAATTTTCAATAGACGGGCATTTATCGCAACAATGATAGTGCTTAATGACATTAATACTGCTCCCATTGCAGGATTAAGTGTAATACCTGCATGATAGAGAACACCTGCGGCAAGAGGAAGAGCCACTGCGTTATACCCTGTTGCCCACACTAGGTTTTGCACCATTTTTTTGTATATCGCTTTTGAGAGCTTGATTATATTGACAACATCTTGAGGATTACTCTTCACAAGTATAACATCGGCAGTCTCAATCGCCACATCTGTTCCAGCGCCAATTGCAATCCCCAAATCCGCTTTAGCAAGCGACGGAGCATCATTGATGCCATCTCCCGTCATCGCGACAATTTTGCCTTCACTTTTAATTTCATCAATCTTATCGGCTTTTTGTTGTGGCAGCACCTGCGCGATTACTCTGCTAATACCTATTGCCTTGCCGACATATTGAGCTACTTTTTCATTATCACCTGTCAGCATAATTGATTCAATATTCATTTCTTTGAGCATATCAACAGCCTGTTTTGCAGATTCGCGTATAATATCCGCAAGAGCTATCATGCCAATAAGCTTCCCGGCAATTAATACAAATATAACCGTCTTGCCTTCCGATGCAAGTTTATTATACTTCTCGCTATCAAATTCTATCTGATGGCTCATAATGTAGCCTGGACTGACAACCATGACTTCGTTGCCTTCAACATCTGCGCTCAGTCCTACACCGGGAATCGTTTTGTAATCAGACACTTTCTTTAGCTGCAGATTTAATTTTTGTGCCTCTTTGACAATCCCTCTTGCCAAAAGATGTTCCGAATTCGCCTCAACCGAATAAGCTATTGATAAGAGCTCGTCTTTTGAAATACCCATTTCTACTACATCAGTTACGCCAAATTCTCCTTCAGTCAATGTCCCTGTTTTGTCAAAAACAACGGCACTAATTTTTCTCGCATTTTCGAAAGTTGCCCGGTTCCTTATAAGCAGACCATTCTTGGCTGCAATACTTGTAGAAACTGAAGTAACCAGTGGGATCGCAAGGCCAAGAGCATGCGGGCAGCATATTACTATAACGGTTACCGCTCTTTCCATTACGAAATTTATATCTTTGCCGATAAGTGTCCAGGCTATTGCTGTTATGATGCCTGCGCTCATCGCAATATAGAAAAGCATCCGTGCTGCTTTGTCCGCCAGTCGCTGTGTTCCTGACTTAGATTCCTGGGCTTCCTTTACCAGCCTGATGACCTGTGAAAGGAAGGTGTCCTCTCCCGTTTTTTCTACTTCGAATTTAAGTATGCCTTCGCCGTTAATAGAACCTCCGATAACGTCATCATTGACTTTTTTACCTACAGGAACGGATTCTCCGGTTACCATAGATTCATTAACATCGCTTTTTCCCTCAAACACTATGCCGTCTATTGGGATTTTCTCACCTGGTTTAACCAGCACTTTGTCGCCCTTTTTCAATTCTTCTACGGAAATATCCACTGTTTCTCCGCTTGATTTAATAAGATGAGCATTTTGCGGCATCAGCTTTACAAGTTCATCAAGTGCCTGAGAAGCACCCATAACGGACTTCATCTCTATCCAGTGTCCAAGAAGCATAATAACAATAAGTGTCGCAAGTTCCCAGAAAAAATCATTGCCCTTTAAAACGAATATGGTTAATGAACTATATATATAGGCAACTGAAATAGCAAAGGCTATCAACGTCATCATAGCCGGAGATTTCTGTTTAAGCTCGTCTCTTGCTCCTGTAAAAAACGGTTTGCCGCCATAAATAAAAAGAAGTGTTGAAAGAGCAAATAAAATATATGAATCCCCAGCAAACCGCAAATCTATATGCAAGAAGCTCTGTATCATTGGTGAAAGAATAAGCACCGGTATTGTTATGATTAGTGATATGAAAAACCGCTTTTTGAAATCTTTGACCATCATTGCATGATGGTCATGATGTCCGCCTGTATGCTCGGAGCCATGCTGCATGTGATCATTGTTATTTCCCATATTCATGTGTTCAGCGTGATCCATATCCATATTATCTGCATTATGTTTATGCATATGGCCTTCTTCATGCATCATATGTTCATGCTTCATTTGGTTATTATCATCTTTCATATGAGAATGGTTATCCACTGTAAACACCTTCTTTCGAAAAATTCCTTGGGCGTTTATTTTTTACTGAACCCCATATCTTTCAATCATGAAAGCATTTAATATTAAGCTTGCAATGATAGAAAAAAAGCTGTCTTGGTCGCTGATGGCAATATGTTATGGTTTTTGACAATGTAACAAGAGAATATCACTCAATTATAAATTTACCATACATTCCTTCTTCAGCATGACCAGGATATTGGCACAGATAATAATATGTGCCTGACTGGTCAGCCTTAAAGAAAGCCTCATTTTTCGGATATTTTCCATCTTTTGCCCGCGGAACCGGTCGGACGAGTGCACCTGGATAAAGATTGACCTGCATCATTGCCATATCAGCATATGGCGGAGGTGTCTCGGTAACCACAACGCCGTGCGGCATGCCTTCGTCTTCATTGATCATTTCCAGTATAACATTTGCGCCTTTACTTATCTTCAAGGTTGGGTTGACCAGACCGCCTACAACAAATTTTTCATCGGCAGCCTCCGGACCGGCAAGCATTACTATCTTCACATTCTTTCCGCTATAGGTTACAGTGTTGTTTGTCTTATCGACCGCTGCATTACTCAACGAAGAACTCATATCGGCTTCAGCAGTTTTGTCATCAACTATTGAATACTGACCGCTGTAACCACCCATCATTCCTCCGCCGCCACCCATCATTCTGCCGAAATACCAACCCCTCTGATTACCGTAATAACCAAACATTCCATCATGGAATGACATTGTACTGTATGACAATAATATGCCGGCTGCTAAAAGTAAAACAAGCCACACCTTCTTATTCATTAGAAACCCTCCCCGTTTTTTATTGTTGTATTTTTTCGAAATATTCTTTCTATTTTCTTTATTATACTACATTTCGCTTTCCTATAACGTATATCGAAGCAAAGTCAGTAATTATTTCATCAAAGTTATAGTGTCATATTTTCCAGCGTTCTTTGTGTATGTCTTACTGTTTTGGTTTCTTTAAAACGCATAATTTCTCAACTTTGCTGCGCTGTGTTCGAAATGACACAACAAAAAAACTGCTGTTTGGCGATTTTTTCGCCAAACAGCAGTTTTTTATTTATTAGTATTATTTTGTTTCTAGACGCTTTCTGGCTATACCGTTTAAGAAGTACAAGGCCAGGCAAGTTCCCATGTGTGCAGAAATATGTGCCCCGCAGGTTTCCGGGTAAATTTCTACAAAATCGAAGGAATTAGCACCCGCATAGGCACATTCATTGACCATCATGGACAGTTCAAAAGAAGTCAGGCCGCAAGGATCAATTGGTCCCTGAGGATTAGAAGCTCCGTCCAGAACATCAGAACAAATAGTGACATAAAGGACGTCAGTATCCTTCTGGGCAATTTCCAAAGCCTTTTTGACAGCTGCCATGTAACCGGTCTCTTTGATTTCTTTGGCAGTAATAACGGTTGCACCGTATTTTTTGGCTTCCTTACGTTCCTGCGGATGGTTTCTGGCACCGCGAATACCGACATGCACGATCTTTGTCGGATCCATATTTTCATCCTGGTAAAGACGGTTAAACGGAGAACATCTGGAATACGGGTCATCGCCAAATGCAGGATAGTTATCCAGATGAGCATCAAAATGAATGACGCCTACTCTTTTCTTATGTTTTTTTGCCAAAGTCTGAATCAAAGGATAGGCAATCGAATGGTCGCCGCCAAAAACGATTGGAATCTGACCGGCTTCAATAAGATCGTTATATTTTTCTCTGATAGAATCAAAGGTGAGGTCGTAATTACCATTTTGCACGACGGTATCACCATAATCACAGCCCGCTAAAGCATCAAAAGTATCAACATCATAATCAGGCAGGTAGCCGCTGTATCTGATAGACACGGAACGGATAGCCTTAGGTGCCAGGACAACGGAAGAATAGCCGCCAATTGTGCAGCCGCCCTCCCAAGGCACTCCCAAAACTGCAAAATCGTACTCTTTTAATTCCTCTTTTGTTTTAGCAATCGGCAAGCCGAGAAACGTTGGCACACCGCTGTAAATCTCTCTTGGTTTCCCAACAGGATCATAAATCACTGGTCTGGTCTCCATGTTATCACCTTTCTGATTTTTGACCTGGCTTATGAGTTCCCATCAGCCACGGTCTCAACATTATATATTTCAGCAGACTTTGTGTCGTCATGCCGCAAACAAACTATTTTTTCATTCTGAAGCAGAAGGTACAGCGTTTGTCCTTATACATAATTTCGTCATGAATGCATTCCATGTCTTTATTAAAACCGGCAGCAATCGCCGGATCTATATTTTCGCAGTAAATTCTGCCGTACTTTTCTTCATCGGCTGCCATCCAGGTTTCAGCGAAAACGCAACGAGTAAACTCCTGGTGTATTTCATCAGGTGTATATTCATTCGTATAACCGAATAAGTCACTACGCTCCATGTCGTAGTTCTTCAAATAGTTATGCAAAGAATTATCTTCGCCATTGGCTTTGGCGCGTTCAGCAATATCACGCCCGCGTGCCATCCCGAATTCGCGTACAGACTCAGCAAGAACTTCCAAACCTTTCTCGCCAAACTCTTTTTCTAAGTTTTTTGCCGTAATAGAGAACATCCTGGCAAACAAAACAAACATGGAAACAGGTTCCTTCATTTTCTGATCTTCCATAAAACGCAGCTCCCTTCAGTCTTTCTGTCCCAAATATGATTTTCGGATAAAATCCTGATTTTTTAATTCTTTGGACGCACCGCCATAAACAATATTGCCGGTTTCCATAATATAGGTACGGTGAGAAACCCACAAAGCCATCTGGGCATTTTGTTCGACTACCAGAATAGTCATCTGTCTTTCTTTATTGAGCTTCTTAATAGTTTTAAAAATATTTTCCGTAATCAGCGGTGACAGGCCCATAGAAGGTTCATCCAGAAGCAGCAATTTCGGTCTGGCCATCAGTGACCTGCCGATAGCCAGCATCTGCTGCTCGCCGCCCGACAAGGTACCAGCCATCTGTTTCTGTCTTTCCAGGAGTCTTGGGAACACCTCATACACAAATTCATAGTCTTTGGCAATCTCAGCTTTGTCATTGCGCAAATAAGCCCCCAGAGACAGATTCTCTGCAACCGACAAATTGGGGAAGACACCCCTTCCTTCCTGTACCTGTGAAATACCGCGAGACACGATTTTGTGGGCAGGCATCTTGGTAATATCTTCTCCGTTAAAAAACACTTGGCCGCCGCATTTGTCTGCTATACCAGAAATAGCGTGCAATGTCGTTGTTTTACCGGCACCATTGGCACCGATAATAGCTACTGCCTCTCCCAGCTCCACTTCAAAGGAGATACCTTTCAGAGCCGGAATAACGCCATATTTAACTTGTAAATCCTTTATTTCCAGTAGTGCCATCTTTTCACATCCTATTTTTCACTGATTCACTGCCTAGTCATCATCTTCAGGAATGCCCTTGCCCAGGTAAGCTTCAATTACCTGTTGGTTATTCTGAATTTCGCTAGGCAGGCCTTCGGCAATTTTTACGCCATGGTCCAGTACAACTATGCGGTCTGAAATGCCCATGACAAATGGCATATCATGTTCTATTAACAAAATGTTTTTATGCATTTCTTTGGTAAGATAACGAATTACCTGTGCAAGTTCTTCCTTTTCCATGCTGTTCATGCCGGCACCAGGTTCATCGAGCAGCAGATAGTCAGCGCCTGTAGCGAGCGCTCTGCCTATTTCCAAGAGACGCTGTTTGCCATAAGGAAGATTGCAGGCCAGTTCTTCCAGTTTATCCTGCAGCTTCAGTATTTCCAAAATGCTCTCGCATTGCTCCACAACAAGACCACGTTTTTGACGCAGGCTGCGACCGCCAAATACTGCTGCCAGTATATTCTCATCCTTACAATCGGGACTGGCTACCAAAAGATTTTCCAAGGTTGTCATATCTTTGAACAATCGGATATTCTGAAAAGTCCTTGTAATGCCTTTTCTTACCAGCTGAAAAGGTCGGAGTCCGGTGATGTTCTCACCTTTATAAAAGATTTCACCGGAAGTCGGTTTATAAACACCTGTCAGCATATTGAACAAAGTGGTTTTTCCGGCACCGTTCGGCCCAATCAAGGCTAATATTTCGCCTTCTTTTTGATCGATATTTACATTATCAACCGCAGTCAGACCGGCAAATTGCATGGTAACGTTGACGGTATTAAGAATTTGAGCCATGGTCCGGTACCTCCGAATTAATCTTGTAAATATTTCTGCGCCTCTTGCCTGCGCCCCAGAAACCTTCAGGTTTGAAAATCATCATGAATACCATCAAGGCACCGAATATAAGCATCCGATAATCATTCAGAAATCTCAGCATTTCCGGTACAATGACCAGGATGGAGGCACCCAGGACAGAACCCATGATGCTGCCTAAGCCGCCCAGAACAACCATAGTAAGAATCGTCATCGAAGTATTATAAACAAAAGCAGTTGGGCTGATATAGCTGAGATAGGAAGCAAAGAAGCATCCTATCATGCCGGCAAAAGCCGAGGAAATTACAAAAGCCATTATTTTGTACTTGCGCGGTTGGATGCCGATGGCTTCCGCCGCAATTTCATCATTTTTTACGGTCTGCATAGCCATGCCAACACCGGAATTAATCAGTTTGACCATAAAGAATATGGTAAACAAGGCAAGAATCAAGGCGAGATAATAAAACTCCGTACGACCGCTGATTGCAAAGCCAAAGATTTGCGGCGAAGGAATACCAGGCAAACCTGCCGGTCCGCGCGTAAGACCTTTCCAGTTGACGAAGACAAGACGCACGATCTCACCAAAACCCAAGGTAACTATCGCCAAATAGTCTCCGCGCAGTCTGAGTGCCGGCATACCAAGCAGAAAGCCAAAAAATCCGGTGATTGCCGCACTTAAAAGCAACGCTGCGAAGAAATTGACATGCAGTTTCAGCATCAATAAAGCACCGGCATAGGCACCAATGCCATAAAAAGCGGCATGGCCCAAAACCAGTTGTCCGGCGTAGCCGGTGACGAGGTTGAGACTCAACGCCAGGCAAATGTAGATGCAAACCATGATAAGTATATGTAAAAAATAACTATTGGTAACAAAGAACGGCAAACCCAAGAAAATTAAGGCTGCGATTGGTATTACCACTTTTTTATGTTCAAAAACAAATTGCTGTATTTTCCTATTCATTCTGTCCTCCATCCAATGACTGGTATAAAATTGATTTCCGCAATTTCTGTGTTCCGGAATTTTTATACCTTATCAATTTCCTTTTTGCCCAAAATACCTGCTGGACGGAAAATAAGCACAATAATCAAAATAGCGAAAGCAAAAGCATCTCTATAGCCGGCTGAAATGTAGGAGGCACCGAGAGTTTCCACGATACCCATCACAAAGCCGCCCAACATAGCACCCGGGATGCTGCCGATACCACCTAAAACAGCGGCCGCGAAAGCTTTTAAGCCATAGGAGTAACCAATCAGAGGATAAACGGCATCATAATAAATACCGACAAGCAGACCTGCAACACAAGCCAAAGCCGAGCCAATACCAAAGGTAAAAGAAATAATCCGGTCGGTATTAATACCCATAAGCTTAGCCGTCTTGATATTATGAGAAGTTGCGCGCATGGCGATACCAATTTTAGTTTTGTTAACAATAAAATACAAAGCCATCATCAATAAAACAGATAGTACGATGAATCCTATCTGGATATTGGATAAAACTACGTTATCGAATTTATAAACAGAAACAGTAATACCACTGAAACCGCTGAAAGCATGTGTGCCTGATCCCCACAGCACCATGGCAAGATTTCCTAAAAAAGTAGATACGCCCAAAGCACTTATCATAACCGTTAAACTATCCGCGGTACGGATTGGACGATAAGCGATTCTTTCCATGATAATACCCATGATAGCAGTAGCAATGGCGGCAATTGGGAATGCCACATAATATGGCATCCCCAAAAACTGCATACAGAACAACCCAAAGAACGATCCCATCATAAAGACATCACCATGGGCAAAATTTACTATTCTTAAAATTCCATAAACCATTGTGTAGCCAAGGGCTATCAGGGCGTAACTCCCGCCAACGGTGATACCGTTAATCATTTGTTGCAAAAAGATGCAGAAGCCCCCTTTTAACTAACTATCTTATTTCTCAGTAACAACAAATTTGCCGTCTTTAATGATCAGACGCAAAGGTTGTTTAATTACATCGCCATTTTCATCAAAGGTATTAACGCCGGTTGCACCTTTCAGGCCTTTAAGTTTAGTCATGAAATCGCAGATAGCTTTACGGTCAGTACCACCATTTTTAATGGATTCAAAAATTACGAGAGCAGCATCGTAGCCATAAGCAGCATATGTGCTTGGAGCTTTTTTGTACTCTTCATTGTATTTAGCAACAAAGTTTTGAGATACAGGATCCTTGCTTACTTCAGAGAAATAACCAGTCATCTTGATACCTTCAGCTGCAGCACCACCGAGTTTCAACAAAGCATCGGAGTAAATGGCATCAACGCCCATGATCTGCATTTTTTCCAGGCCAAAGTTATTCTTTTGTTTAGCAATCAAAGCTGTTTCATTGTAGAGACCACCGACAATAATAACGTCAGCTTTGCTGTTAGCAACCTTTGTCAAAGCTGTGCTGAAATCAGTAGCGCCTACTTCATATGCTTCTTCAGCAACGATTTTTGCATTCAATTTGCCGGCAGTTTTAGTAACAACCTCAGCCAAGCCTGTACCATAATCAGTGTTTTCATAAAGAACAGCGATATTCTTGTAACCAAGGTCTTTAACAGCCCAATCCATCAGGGAAGCGCCTTGTACAGCATCAGTCGTGATAACACGGAAAGTATAAGGGCCGGCTTTAGTAACTGCGGCAGCGCTGGAACCCGGTGATACGCTTACTACACCGGCTTGGTTATAGATAGGAGCAGCTGCAAGTGTGCAGGAACTGTTGAAATGACCTACGATAGCCAGGACACTCTTGTCCTGAGCCAATTTGTTAGCAACAGTAGCTGCTTCCGAAGGATCACCTTTATCATCTGTAATTACAAGTTCAACTTTTTTATTATTAATGCCGCCCTTGGCATTAATTTCTTTTACCGCAAGATTGACACCGTTTTTAATAGCATTGCCGTCTTCAGCGCTCGCGCCAGTCAAAGGTACAGCCACACCAACTTTAATAACATCGGATTTAGCAGAACCGCAGCCAAATGCAAACAAAGAACCAACTAACATAAAACCTGAAAGTACTGTTGCCAAAGATTTTTTCATAATTTTATTCCCCTCCATAAATGTTTGGTTTTGTTTAAGCCGTTATAAATTTTTATTCCGCTTTTCCTTTGCACCTCCGACCGTTAACGACGACATTGTCGTTTTTATTTCTACAGTATCGTTGACAAGCTTGTTATAACATGCTAAATTATGTTTGTCAATAATATTATTTAAATGTCCTTTTAAATTAATATAAGTTTTTTACAGGGAGGCAGCCTATGGAAAAACAATCGGTTAAATTAATCCAATCGGTCCAAAGGTCCATCGATATTCTTAATTGCTTTACAGACGCTTCACCGCGTCTATCCCTTAATGAAATAAGCCAGCGTGTTGATTTAAACATCAATACGACCCGCGGGTTAATCAATACACTGACTGCTAACGGCCTTTTGATTCACGACAAAACAAATAACATCTATAGCTTGGGCTTCTATTTTATGGGCAAGGCTAACGTCATCCAGAAGCAGGTGGAAAGCTACATCACCATGTCCAAAGGCCTGGTTGATGCCATAGCAAACAAGTATCACATTTCTGCCAGCTTGCAGATGGTCAACCAGAATCAGATCTATTCCATCTATTGCGCTTATCCTATCAACACTGCTTACTATATCATTCTGTCCGAGTACTCAATTTTGCCGAAATATGCCACTTCTTCCGGCAAGCTGCTGATGCTGTATAATCTCTATGACAATGATGAAAATGCCTTTGATAATCTTGAATTCAAGCAATTCACACCGCGTACTATCATGGATGCCGAAACTTTAAAAGCTAATCTCGAGGAAGTACGCAGAAATAAATATGCCTGCGAATTAGAAGAATTTGCTCTCGGCGTAGGCAGTATGGCGGTACCGATCTTTGATCTCAGTAACCAATTAATTGCCACTGTCAGTGCCACGTTCTTTGTGCATAGTCTGCCAGCCATCAGAGATAGTCTTCTTATCGATCTCAAAAATATTGCGGCTACTGTTTCTGACAATTTTTGCAATATCCAGAAAAATAAAGGTTAAAAGAAGGTTTTAAAATGAGCATCAGCTTAGCAAAATTAGAACTCCTTTTCACAAAACTTGCCGCCTTCGGCAAAAACAATGAAGGCGGGCTGACCAGAATATCTTATTCATCAGAATTTCTGGCGGCACAGACAATGCTGTCTGAATTTATGACAAATATCGGTATGAAAGTTGATATTGATGCCATTGGTAACCTCATCGGCACCTATCCAGGACGTGATAATTCCTTACCGCCTGTCTGCTGCGGTTCCCACCTGGACAGTGTGCCTAACGGTGGAATGTTTGATGGTGCTTTGGGCATTGTCACCGCTCTGGAATGCATACGCAGCTGGCACGAAGAAAATTGGCAGCCGCTAAGGCCCGTGAAAGTGATCGCCTTTGTCGAAGAAGAAGGCACCCTCTTTGGCAGCGGCTGTTTAGGAAGCCGGGCTATGACAGGTGAACTTCAATGTATTGAACTTACAGACTTCAAAACAAGTGACGGTCACACGCTCCCTGAACTTCTTACCAATTGTAATCTTGATTTTGCTTCCTTTAATGAGGCTAGTGCCTTAAAGAAGAGCGCCTCTTTTATTGAACTGCACATTGAACAAGGAGCCACCTTAGACGAAAGTGGTCATAGTGTCGGCATAGTCTCAGCAATAGTAGGCATCAAACGCCTTACCATCACCATCTGCGGCAAAGCAAACCATGCAGGCAGCACCGCTATGCACAGACGGCAGGATGCTTTGGTTGCCGCATCATCTCTTATTTCGCAAATTTATGAAGACGCGCTTGCCTCAGGCGGCAGTTATGTTGCAACTGTCGGCAAATTGGATGTTTTCCCTAATGCCGAAAATGTTATCCCCGGCAAAGTGCAAATGACCATTGAAATACGTTCCGCTGATATGGCTACAGTAGAAGCAGTTAAAGAAAAAATTATGCGCAAATACACACAAGTCAGTACACAATATAAAGTTACGATAGAAACAATTGCAGAAAACAACTTGGCCCCTATGCCTATGGATGAAGAATTAATCAAAGTAATTGCAGCTGCCAGCGAAGGTCTTGGCATCGAGTATCAAATACTGCCCAGCTGGGCTGGTCATGATGCCATGATCATCGGCCGCCATATGCCGACCGCTATGATCTTCGTACCCAGCATCAACGGCATCAGCCATTCACCTTTGGAATTATCTGAGTGGCCGGCCATCGAAAAAGCAACGCAAGTTTTAGATGGTGCGCTAAAAATTTTGGCTTCAAAATAAAAAAATGCACAAAAAAAGGCTGTAACACTAATTCTTAGTGTTACAGCCTTTTTCAATTTTTGCGGTTATCCAATTTTCATATCAACTGATAATACAGCCCATCTTTTGAACAATGAAAGTATAGTTTGCCGTGGGCATATTTATGGAAACAAAACTGCATATCCCATTCCGGATATTGTTTAGCCAGAAAAACCTTATCACCGGTTACATAGGCGACAAAAGTCAGATAATGATCCTTGCGCATAGAATGCGGAGAGGTTATATAAAGTTCATCCTCGACCGGCTCTATGGTCAGTCGATGTTCTTCATCTGCTTTCATCGGCACCAGTGCTTCTACCCTTTTCCCACAGCAGGAAATATCAGCTTCACCAGTTGAAGTCAATAAATTACCGCACTGCGGACAAACATAAAATTTTATTTTTTTCATATTTCCTCCTACGGTTTCGTTAGGCTGCATTGTACCCAGAAGAATTCCTTCTATATTAACGCCAAGTATTTGCGACAGCTCCGGCAGCAGAGAAACATCCGGGCAGCCCAATCCACGTTCCCATTTGCTGATAGCTTTATCGCTGATATTCATCAGATCGGCTACCTGCTTTTGGGTCATATCTTTTTCTTTGCGTAAGGTATAGATTAATTTACCTACTTTACTTAAATCCACTGTTATCACCTCACAACATAGTTTAGAGTATCCATGAATTTTCTACAATAAACGAACCGTAGAGTTTAAAAAACATAACATTAAAGACTAACAAGTGCTGACGGCAACTGTTAGTCTTTCTTCTTATCTACTTCTTTAACCTTTTTAATTGTTCAACGACATCATTACTATTGTTTTCTACCTGACCAATCGCGATATGGGGTTTGCTTCTGCCGTGAAAATCGCTGCCGCAGGTAGCCAGAACATCCCTCTCCTTACAAAATTGCAGATAGTAATCCTGTTCCTCCTGCTTATGCCAGGATGTTGACGCTTCTATGCCTTGAATGCCAAGACTCAAAAATTTGTCGATAGCATCGTCGCTTCTGGTGCCAAGCGTAACTGCAGGATGGGCAAGCACGGGAATGCCGCCGTTGTTTATGATCAGATTGATGACATCCTCAACAGCCGGCAATTCCTGCGGTACATTATAGGGCTGTCCGCTGACCAGCCAATCCAAAGCAAATTGTACCAGGCGATTATCCATGTCTCTGTACGGTTCTAATAGCTTGTTATTCTTATTCCTGGTATCTTCAAAAAGGGCCTTGCCATAACAAATCGGCATCGGCTGTGGATTATCCTGAAGAAATGCTTCCTTGTCAATATAGAGGCCCGCCTCTTGCAGTTTATCAATCTGTGCATCAACGTTATCCAGGCGGTTTTTTGCTATAGCAGCACACCAATCACTAATTTCAGGACTTTTATAATCCAGAAAATAACCTAGAATATGCAGCCAGGTATCCTGATACCTGGAAGAAAATTCGCAGGCCGGTATAACTTCAATGCCATATTTTTCGCCTAAATAAATAGCTTCTTCAACGCTCTCTACTGAATCATGATCAGTAATAGCAATGGTCTCTAATTCCTTTTCTTTGGCAAAACTGATGATTGCCTGCGGTGAAAATTCGCCGTCACCGCTTGCTACAGTGTGTATATGCAAATCCACTGCCATTTTTCAACGCCTCTTTTCTCTCACAACCCTATCTTAACAAAAATACGCTTACTTTGCACTACGTAACATCCATCAACATCAAAACCTTTAACCTCGGATAAATCTTATCTAATGGCAAAGCCGTACAAGGTTTACCTTTAAACCTTGTACGGCTTTTAGCTTAAAATGCAGCCACTAAAATTAAATTATTAATGGTATGCTTAAAAATGTATTCACACCTGCGCGTAGAACATTTACTGAGAAAATTTGTGCTTTGGAAAGTTCCTGCAGTTGAGCAGCCGAAGTAATAGGCACACCATTTATCGCAGTCAGAATATCCTCCGGCTTGATCTGCAAAATACCAGCCTGGCTGCCTTGACGTACACCAACAACCCGAAAAGCTTTCTCAAAGCCAAGAGTTTTTGCCTCTTCCTCACTAAGCTCCTGCAGCATTAACCCAAAACCCGCTTGATCTGTTTTGTATGAAGTTGTTTGCTTATCACTAATGGTAACATTAAATCCATAATTTATGAGCTTTACTTCTTTTTCAATTACGGTGCCATTGCGAATAACTTTAGTCAAAATGGTTTCTTCCGGCTTGCCAATCACTGCATCACGACAAACCGCATACCAGTCTTCTTTATTATTGATAGGAAAAACTTTGCCATCGTAAGAAATTTGGGTAATAACATCATTAGAAGTAAGCAGGGAAGTATTAGGATTGCCCATATGCACGACCGCCCCACCCGGTACCTTAGCTTTTTTAATGATATTATCTATTGCGCCTTGGCTGCCGGTTAAAATTGTAAAATCATAATATGGCACTAAATTAATTTTATGCGCAAGCGCTAGCGTCACAACCGCATCAATTATTTTGCGGCCGTGCTCCGGGTAGTCAACCATTATACTGGTAGATGTATTATTGGATAAAAAGTAGACATTACCATAAAAGCCTTTATCCAAATCAACACTTTGACTGACAGCTAATAGCTGATTGAAAACGACAACACTGCTTTTATTCTGATTCTGGCCGGCAGCGGTAATTTGCAGGCTATCTTCATCAACTTTGAAGCTTGTAGTCATAACATCGCCGCCAAGTGAAACAAAACCCGCCATCTCTTTAATTGCGGCAATAGCCTCATCAGTGGAAGCCATCGGTTTAGGCTGATACCAGTCATAAGAAAATTTGTAAGCAGAACAAAGAGAAGCATTGGCGAAAATAACCAAACTAAAACTTAGGACACCAAATAATCGTCTAAAAAAATGCATAGCGCTCATCTCCCTCGTTAAGCTGTTGAAAACATGCATAATTATTAAATAAATAGTAACATTGGTAAAAATATATAGCAATATGACTTCCGAAGATAATTACTAAGCACAAAAAATAATAGATGTCCAATAAATTGTTGACAACAAAAAACATCGGCATTATAGTAGTTATAATAATAACCCCTAAGGAGACGGGACTATGGATAAAATTTATAACGAAATACAAAAACTGGGGTTTTCACAGTATGAGTCAAAAGCATATATTGCTCTCCTGCAAAATTCTCCCGTTACAGGCTATGAACTAAGTAAGCGTTCCGGTGTGCCGCGCTCCATGATTTATGAAGTCATCAACAAGTTGAATGACAAAGGCGCTATTTATACGATTCCGGCTGATCCAATGAAATATTCGCCGGTACCGGCGCAAAAGCTCTTAGCACGAATTCGTAATAATATTGATGGTACGCTAAACTTTTTGGAATCTTCTCTGCTTAATCTTGAGCAGCTCAGGGAAGTTGATGTGGTATCGCATATTAATGGCGCTGAACTGGTTACAGCGGAAATTTTAAGTTTAATCGACGAAGCTAAAAGCGAATTATGGTTGTCAGTGTGGCATCCACAGGCTGCTAAGCTGGCAGAAAAAGTAAATCAGGCTGAAAGCCGCAAAGTAAATGTGCTGTCCATGATCTTCGGCGATAAAAATTGCACACTTGGCTCCACCTTCCACCACGATTATATGACAGCTGAAGTAGTCAAAGAGCGTATCGGCGGCAGACTTACTACCATAGCGCGTGATAAAGAAGAAGCAATTATTGCCAACTTTGTTAATGATGAAGTTGCCTGGGCCGTAAAAACTACTGACCCCGCTCTGGTCTTAATTGCCACAGAATTTATCCGCCATGATATTATGATTGAGGCAATTACGAGGCATTTCGGCCCGGAAAAGCTTGACAAGTTATGGCGTAATAATCCTGTTTTACGTTTTGTGGTCGAAGGTAAGCAGTCCGAATAATGCGGACTGCTTAATTTAGCACTCGATCTTAGTAGTTATCTAACCAACTTCTAATAGGAGGTATCTATGTCTGACTCTCTTTCCAACAAAGAAAACTTCATGCGCGGCGTTAAGGCAGCAATGCCGATTGCCGTCGGCTATATTCCGATTGCCATTGCCTTCGGCCTTCTGGCCAAGTCAGTTGGTGTACCTAGTTACGTAAGTGCTTTGATGTCCTTTTTGATTTATGCCGGTGCCAGCCAGTTTATCGGTGTTAATCTGCTTGTCTTGGGTGCTTCCTGGTGGGAAATCATCATCACGACCTTTATTCTTAACCTCCGTCATTTCCTGATGACTGCCACTATCGCGCAGAAACTGGAAGCAAAGGCCACAACTAAATGGCGCTTCCTCTTGGCTTTTGGCATCACCGATGAAACTTTTTCAGTTACTTCTTTTCAGAACGAGACAACCTTATCCAGATATTATTCCTTCGGCCTGAATACTGTCGCTTTTGCTTCCTGGAACTTCGGTACCTGGATAGGGCTTTTTTTTGCCGACGGCTTCCCGGATTTATTGAAAAGCAGCATGGGCATAGCTTTGTACGCAATGTTTATTGGCCTCTTAGTTCCTCAGATAAAGAAATATAGGCCGGCCCTGATTGTCTCTTCTTTGGCTGTTATCATCAATTGTTTGTATTCCTGGCTGCCAGTCACAGGGAATCTCTCAAGTGGTTGGGGCATTATTCTGGCAACTGTTGTCAGCGCTGCTATTGGTGCCAAGTTCTGTGCATTGGAGGAAACTGAATGAATCTCGTCTATCTCGTTATAGCCATGGCTCTCGTCACTTATATACCACGTATGCTGCCAATGGTTCTGCTGCAAAATGTTAAACTGCCGGCTTATGTCAAGGCATTCATGAAACTTATTCCTTATGCGGCTCTCGGTGCCCTTATTTTCCCAGGCGCCTTAACCTCTGCCGGTGCTGACCATATGGGTGCCGCTGTCATGGGCTGTAGCCTGGCCATCCTGCTCGCATGGTTCGGTACTAATCTTATTCTGGTGGTGGCCGGTGGCATCGCTGGTTCCTTCATTATTAATCTCTTTTTCTGAAATACATTTTTTGTGCTTATATATCCCTATATTCCGTTTATTCCGTTTTGGAAAAAACATATCTTTTTTTAGAATATTTTTATTGACAAGGTAAAAAAAACTTGTTATATTTAAATCCATAATTCTAATATTTTATTGGCAATGAAGCCATCACAGATACTTGTGATGGCTTTTTCTGTCTAAAAGACAATGATGTCTTGAGAACTATCTCAAGGCATCTTTCTGTTTTTCTGGAGGTTGGTATCACAATTCAGGTTAGTAATCATTAATTTTCAGACTGCAAAAGCTATCAAAAGGAGGATTTTCAAATGAAAAAAATGTTACGTATTGTAAGTTTATGTTTAATGTCCCTGCTCATGGCCTTGCCAACTGCTTTTGCAGAAGACCCTGCCGCAGTAGTTGCTAAAATTGACACAGGTGACACAGGTTTTGTCCTGATGAGTGCCGCTCTTGTAATGCTGATGACCCCTGGTCTCGCTTTGTTCTACGGTGGTATGGTCAGAACCAAGAACGTATTAAGTACTCTTATGCAAAGCTTCTTTATCGTCGGTCTTATTTCCGTACAATGGGTACTCTGGGGCTATACCATTGCCTTCGGTCCTGACATCAACCACTTAGTCGGTTCTTTATCCTGGTTGGGCCTTAATGGTGTCGGTGTGGAACCAAACGCTGATTATGCTGCTACTATCCCTCATTTGGCCTTCATGGTTTTCCAAGGTATGTTTGCAGTTATTACCCCGGCTTTGATCAGTGGTGCTTTTGCTGAAAGAATGAAATTTCCTGCGTTTCTGGTATTCACCCTCGCTTGGGTAACCTTTGTATATGATCCTGTTGCTCACTGGGTCTGGGGCGTCGGCGGTTGGTTACGTGAAATGGGCGTTCTCGACTTTGCCGGCGGTACAGTTGTACACATTATTTCCGGTGTTTCCGGTTTAGTAATCGCTTTGATGATTGGCAAAAGAAAAGATTATGGCAAAAAAGCGATTATCCCTCACAACCTGCCAATGGTTCTCATTGGCGGCGCCCTTCTCTGGTTTGGCTGGTTCGGTTTTAATGCCGGCAGTGCCTTAGGTGCCAATGGCTTAGCCGCTATTGCGTTTGTAACTACCAACGCTTCAGCCGCAGCTGCCACCGTTTCCTGGGTATTAGTCGAGTGGCTTTATAGCGGCAAACCTACTGTTCTGGGTGCAGTCAGTGGTTGTGTTGCCGGTCTCGTTGCAATTACTCCTGGTGCAGGCTTCGTCAGCCCACTCTCTGCAATAATCATCGGTTTGGCTGGCGGCGTCATCTGTTTCTTCTCTGTCAGCGTTATGAAAGCAAAGCTTGGTTATGATGACGCTTTGGATGCTTTCGGTGTACATGGCGTAGGCGGTACCTTTGGTGCTATCGCAACCGGCTTGTTTGCTTCCAAAGAAATCAACCCGGCAGGTGCTGACGGCCTCTTCTTCGGCAACCCGGAACAACTCCTTACTCAGGTAATTGGTGTTGTTGCCAGCTGGGCAGTAGCTATCATCATGACCTATGCTCTGATCAAAATTATCAGTGTATTTATGCCGATCAGATCTACAGAAGATGAAGAAAACAGCGGTCTTGATATCGCTGAACACGGTGAAAAAGCTTACGCTTACCAGGATCTCATTACTGACTTCACCGGTGGCCCTGCTTTTATGAGCGTTGAAGCAGCAAATCCAGAAGTAAGCAACTTTAAGGTGGCTTTAGCTGAGGGAGGTAAAAAATGAAACCAATAACTAAAATTGAAATTGTTACACGCCCAGAAAAATTGGAAGAACTGAAAGCTGGCATGCATGAAATTGGCGTACAAGGCATGACAGTAACGCAAGTCTATGGGTGTGGACTTTCCAAAGGACATAAAGAGGTTTATCGTGGTAAAGAGGTTACGGTAACCTTACTGCCAAACATAAAAGTCGAAATCGTTGTTTGCGAAATACCTGTACAACTGGTAGTAGATACAGCCAAAAAAATCTGCCATACAGGTCGTGTAGGTGACGGCAAAATTTTCATCTATCCGATTGCCAATGCCGTCAGAATCCGTACTGGCGAAGAAGGCGAAATAGCTATTAT
Source organism: Acholeplasmataceae bacterium (assembly GCA_012517145.1). GTDB lineage: Bacteria > Bacillota > Negativicutes > Acidaminococcales > Acidaminococcaceae > RZYP01. The sequence goes on along the minus strand of JAAYVM010000136.1, from coordinate 5,151 downwards.
CGACCCTGAAGATTGATATAAGTAATTGCACACACAAGAGAAGAAGCCCGGCGCTAAAGCGCTGGGCTTCTTCTCTTGTATTTTCTGCTCGATTTACTTATTTTTACAATCTCCGAAAAGCTGGAAGCCATCATCTTTAAAAAGACTTAGGCAGGCTTCAACCACCTGCGCATCAAACTGAATGCCTTTTAACCTCTCTATTTCTTCCAGTGCCTTATTAATACCGAGTGCCGGCCGGTATGGTCTGTAAGAAGATATCGCTTCTACTACATCAGCTACTGCTACAATCTGTGCTCCTAATAAAATCTCATCTCCACATAAACTTTGTGGATAACCGGAACCGTCAAGCCTTTCATGGTGCTGCAGTACAACATCCGCAACGGGATAAGGAAACTCAATATTTTTGATTATATCATAACCTGCCTGGCTATGGGTTTTGATAAGGTTAAATTCTTCGTGAAGCAGTTTGCGTGGCTTGCACAAAATTTCTCCCGGTATTTGAATCTTGCCGATATCATGAATAGTACCGGCAATGCCAATGCCCTTTACATCATCCGGAGCCAATTCCATTTTTTGGGCAATCGCACCGGCCAATGCACCTACTCTTTTTTGATGGCCAGCAGTATAAGGATCCTTTGCTTCGACGGAAGCAGCAAGCGCATCTACTATTTCCAGTAGCAAACTGTCCTTTTGTTGCAAACTGTTTTCCAGCTTCTCTGCTGTTTTAGCTCTGGCAATACGATTGCGCAAATATTTAATACCAAAAACAAGATCATCTGCAGTTTCTTTGATAAGTGTAACCTCTTCTTTATCAAAAACATCCTCGTCACCAGAATATATAACCAGTATTGCTCGTTCAGATTCTCCACCAAGGTTTAAAGGAATACATATAAAGGCTTTATACCCCCGCTTCAAGGCCTCTTCCTTCCATGGCGGGAAGTCCGAATCTTTCTCTATATTGCGGCAAACATAAGGTTTTCCTATCTGGTTAGGAGTATAGTAATCATCAAAATTTATCATTCGTTTACAATTGATTTTTAGCAGGCTGAGGTAACCATCCTCGAAACCGGCATGTGCGACAGGCATCATTGTTTGCTGCTCACCACTAGTGATGTAACCAATCCAGGCAAAGCGATAACGCCCTATATCGACAATTTTTTGGCAGACGTTTTCTAATAGTGTCTGTTCATTTTCAGCATGCAATTGTGCGGTATTTATAGCTGTTGTAACTTTTAAAGCTCGCCCTATCCTATTGTATTGCGTAATATCAGAGACAGTAACAGCAGAATTTTTTGTACCAGGAATTAATGATACGTTGAGCAGACAATCCTTCACACGGCCAAATTTGTCTATGACATGAGCTGTATATTTTTGAGGAGCATCATTATGTTCCTCACGTCGTGCATAATGATAATTTTTGATTTTCTCTATTTCTTCTTTAGGTAAACATTCCAACCAGTTTTTACCTTCTAATTCTTTGCGTGAATAGCCAAAAATTCCTTCCCAATTCATGCTGGACTGCAAGACTTCCATATTTTCACCGATAATAAATGCTGGCAAGCCCGTATTCTCAAAAACCGTATGATAATATTTTTCTAATTGTTCCAATTCTTCAATTTGTGCCTTCCTTTTAAAAGCACTGCCAAAAATATCAGCAAGAATCGTTAAAACCGCTATTATCTCCTTCGACCATTTTCTCTCGTATCTAAGGGAATCAAAAGCGATACATCCCAATAAATTATCATTACAGGCTATCGGTACGCTAACTATCGACTTAATACCACAGTTTCTTAATATTTCTCGCTCTTTGGCAGCTTCTTCGGGCATTTCCTTTAAACTACTGATATTAATAATTTCCAAATTTGAGAGTTTGTTCCTTCCCCACGGAAATGTTTCTTTTTCGCCATATTTTAAATTATGAAAATCCTCTCCAAGTCCTTCTTGCTGCCAGGTATAAGTTCTGCACATCTTGGTTCCGTCCTCGGAAACCCTGAATATATTGCAGCGATCAGCATCATATATTTCACAGATACCTTTTAGTGTAATATTTATCAGACTATCAATTTTATCATCAGTAATCTTAGTGAAATTATAGAATATTTTTAGTAATAACCTTTGGGTATTGATGTTGAATTTTATTATACTTGTTGTTTTGCCTTCACTAAAATGAGTAGGGAAATACCCTTCAAGCAATTCAAGCGGCAATTCTTGCAGTTTGCTATCATTTTGTAGGTCACCATCATTATTATCCAATGTTAAATCCCCCCATTTGCATTGCTTATCATCTGTTAAGTCCGAGTGCTGCCAATTACAATTAACACTTTTTCTCCAAATGCCGCAACACAAAACTTTTCCGTAACTACATTCGCCGCAATACAGGTAAATCCTTCCATTTTTTGCAAATTTGCCCTCAATAAACGAGAAGGATATTTGTGTACATAAGAAGAACTACCCCCTTAGAGTAACCCTGATGCCTCTGGCTTTAAGGATTAAAGGAGGTTGAGCGTATTATGAAGGTTAATGATGGTTGGAGTCCTTATCTTGCAGGTGCCTTGAGCGGACTTGTATCTATCGGTTCTGTCTGGTTTGTCGGCAAATACCTTGGCGCCTCGACAACTTTTGTCAGAAGTGCCGGCATGATGGAAAAAATATTTACACCGGAAAGAGTTGCCAAAATGCCCTATTTTATTAAGGAAGCACCTATCATAGACTGGCAATGGATGGTAGTAATAGGAATTGCAATTGGCTCATTTATAGCTGCCGTTACATCCGGTACTTTTCAAATTAAGCCTTTACCCGACATGTGGGAAGCCAAGTTTGGCCCAAGTATTAAAAAAAGAGCTGTTATCGCTTTCATCGGCGGTATCATTGCGATGTTTGGTGCCCGTCTGGCTGACGGCTGCCCCAGCGGCCACGGCCTTAGCGGCGGTCTGCAATTGGCCGTAAGTGGTTATATTGCTTTGGTTTGCTTCTTTATTGGCGGTATGCTTTCTGCCAATATTATCTATAAGGGATGCGACGAGTAATGGCTACTCTTATGTATGGCTTAATTACAGGCATACTCTTCGGCTTCTTCCTTCAGAAAGGACGCGTCTTACGCTATGATAAACAAATAGCTGCTTTGCTGCTGGAGGACATGACCATAGTAAAATTCATGCTTTCTCATATTGTCGTTGCGATGATTGGCGTTTATTTTCTGCTTGATCTTGGTCTCGTCCAATTATCTCTCAAGCCGACCATTCTTGGCTCGGTTATTATCGGCGGACTTATTTTTGGTTTTGGCTGGGGTCTTCTTGGTTATTGCCCGGGCACATCCCTCGGAGCCTTGGGCGAAGGCCGCACAGATGCTATCTGGGGCATTGCCGGTATGTTAGTAGGTGCCGCCATCTATGCCGAGGCCTACCCCTACCTGCTGAAAACCGTACTGACATGGGGTAATTACGGAAAAATTACCATACCTCAATTACTGGGTGTAAACCATTGGTTCGTGATTATCCCTTTCATTTTTTTAGTTGGAGCCTTATTTAACTGGTTTGAAAAAAACGGATTATAAAATATTACCAGACTTAAAACCCGCATTTTTCCTGTCTATGTAATGAGAGACAGATTGATGCGGGTTTAATTTTCGCAATTTAAATACAATTCAAATTAAATAGTGGTATTCCTTTTTGGAATAGTGTATACTAATATTCGCACACGCATATAAAAAGCGTAGTTTAATGTCTAATATTGAAGCAAATTGCACTGTATATTTCTTAACAGAATACGCTATCTTGGTTGAAGTTTCAGCATCTCCGACTATGTCTTGCTAATCCATCACAAAAAGCAATACACATGGATGACATAGGTCGTTAGATATAAAAATTCTCTTGCTGCATCTGGAATTTCAGCCAATCAGTAAGAACCTACTATTTATTTTATTTTTTTGCGGGGGTGTCTTGATGTTAATGTTATTAGGTTTTATCGTTTTAATTGCCTGCCTTGTTATTGGCGTGCGTCGTGGCGGTATTGGCTTGGCTGCCGTTTCTGCTATCGGCCTTGTGTTCTTCATCTTTGTTATGCATCTTAATCCCGGCAAACCACCTGTTGACGTAATGCTGACCATCATGGCAGTAGTTACTTGTTCAGCCTTCCTGCAAGCCTCCAAAGGCCTTGATGTAATGCTGAAATATGCGGAAAAATTCTTGCGCAGCAATCCAAAGTATATTACTATTTTAGCTCCTATTACCACCTGGACATTAGCAGTCTTGTGCGGTACAGGCCATGTTGTTTATACTATGTTCCCTATTATTTATGATATCGCTATTAAACAGAATATCCGTCCGGAACGTCCGATGGCTGTTTCTTCCATCGCTTCCCAGATGGGTGTCTGTGCTTCTCCGGCTTCAGTTGCGGTTGTATCAGTCGTGGCAATCCTCGGTGCCAGCCCGCATCCTTTCGGTGTAATGCAAATTCTCTCAATTTCTATTCCGGCCACCTTTATCGGTGTCATCATGGCCGGTTTGTGGAGCCTGAACAGAGGTAAAGATCTTGATCAAGACGAACTGTTTCAGGCCAAAATTGCGGATCCAGAGCAGAAAGAATATATTTATGGTGATCTTGCAGACCAAAGTTTAGTTAACAGAAAGTTACCTGCCACGGCTTACAAGGCTGCTGTCATCTTCCTTATGGGTATCGCCGTAATTGCTATTTTCGGCAGTTTCCCACAGTTGCTGCCTAAATTTGCCGATGCTAAAGGCGTTATGAAAACTTTCTCCATGACTCCAACCATCCAGTTAATGATGCTGACAATTGCAGCTATCATCATGGTTGTCTGCAACGTCAAGACTTCCGATGTCGCTTCCGGTTCTGTATTTAAGTCAGGTATGACAGCTATTGTTTCCGTTTACGGTGTTGCCTGGATGGCTGATACTTATTTCAGTGCTTACCTGCCTGTCATGAAAAAATCTCTTAGTGCTGTAGTTCTTGCTTATCCATGGATGTACGCTATTGTGCTGTTCCTGGTTTCCAAGCTAATTAACTCGCAGGCAGCAGCTGTTACTGTTATCGTACCAATGGCTCTCAGCGTTGGCGTTGATCCTCTGATCATTGTTGGTTTTATGCCGGCTGCCTATGGCTATTTCGTATTGCCGACCTATCCTTCTGATTTGG
>JAAYVM010000008.1 GCA_012517145.1 Acholeplasmataceae bacterium | reverse complement strand
CCATCAAGAGGGTATACAGCCGTGCCAATGCTCAGCGTTAGTTGAGTCTTTTCCTTGCATGAAGCATGGATTCGCTCGACAATCGCACCAGCATCTTTCCTTTCCAGCCCAGGGCAGAGGACTGCAAATTCATCCCCACCGTAGCGAGCGACCGCATCCCCCGTACGAACGGCATCCATCAGGATTTGTGCGATTTGCTGAAGCGCCTGATCCCCTGCCAGATGCCCGTGTGTGTCGTTGTAGCGCTTAAATTGATTGACATCCGCTAGAAGGAGCATATACGGCTGGTTTTGAATCTTTGCTTGCTCTAGCCCACTATCAAACAATTCATCAAATCCACGCCGGTTGAAGATACCGGTCAGCGCGTCAGTATATGCTTGCGCATGAATGGTTTGCAGCCATTCTCGCGTGTTGTTCAGCTGCCTTTTTTTGTCCATAAACCTACGAATAGAAAAAGCGGCTGTCCAGAAAATGGATGACCAGAGGAGCAGGGTGACAAGATGCAAGGGCACTACCTGACCTAGGATGTGAAATACGGAAAAGGATGCTTGAACCCCGTGAAGGAACAGTTCGTAATACACCAGAAGCAGGAAAAGGACAAATAAGGGGATGCCGAGAATCAGAGTCCAAACCGCAGCAATTACCCCATCGATAATAACAGTGTGGTCGTCCCTCCGAATGTGGGTGGGAAAAATGTTGACCAGTGATGCGTAGCCTGGAGAAATGCATTTCCCTTGCATATGACCCTCTCAAAAGACAAGGCTGACAGGTGAATTTCCCCTGTCAGCCTTGTTACTCACATGGTTATTGGACAGCCAGTCAACTAATCCGTTTCTGATCGATATATTCTTTCTCAGCAGCATTTCATGCGAACCGCGCTACTGCTTTCCTTACCCTTTGAAGGTTACTGCACACCCTGTTTTACACGGACTCCAATATCGGGTTTTGCATACCGCCTAGGCTCTTTTTCAAACTGTGCCTGGCAGACAGGGCAGCAAAGGAAGTATAAAAAGTGATTGTACTCAACCGCAGCATGCGCTTTTCCACGGTTGATCCGTTTTCCACATACTGGATCTTTTGTCACTCGAGCTCCTTGGGTAAAAACGCTTTTAGAATTGTTTCATATGTCGTAGCGCTTCAACATTTAGTCGTCTTGCAAATAAATCTCCTGGTAGAACTTCACAGTTGATCGCAACTTCTCGACTTCAGTTTCCAGCGCTCGAATTCGGCACTTCATTTCGTGCGTTTTCCGGAAGGTCCCATTCGGCTTTAGGGTCGTTCTAGGAACTTCCCCTTGAGACCGTACTCCTCGCTCCGCTTCAGTATTCTTTGCGTAATTCAACCTTTTTAGCATCGTCGGTTTCCTTTCCTGCGTGTGCAGGCTTGGTTTTTTTTAACCATTACCAGGTAATATCGCAAGGGATCTTCGGATCCGAGATTTTTCACCTTTCGAAAAGTATAGAATTTTGCCCATCGGAATCCAAGCGCTAAAATACGTGGATCCTGGTGGGCAAAATTACTTAATGTAACCCGAGTTGCCAACTAGAGGGAAGTAGATAAAAAGAATCATGCGAACTCTAGTACAGTTTACGGTGACCAAACCATAAATCAGCCTGGTCTAGCGAATAACCCTTTATTACACACCTGCTCAGTAGCTGGCATCATGACGTCGTGAAACATTGTCTTGTCCCCAACGATTGGGACCATGCTGTTCTCGGTAAGCATGATCATTTTGGCCATTAACGCCGAGTTGCTGAGCGGGCTACAGTTTTCGGCTTGAGCTAGAAAGATCAAAAAAAGCGACTATCTCTTTCCTTGTAATATTTTTTTGTCGTATAGGGGTTTTCCGTATCTATTTTAGGCAGACCCCCTATTGCCTTTTCAGCCTGATTTGAGAAGATATTTGTGAAGAAAGTTTCAAGAGAGGAGGGGGAACAGAGGGATAGGTAATTAGACTTTTACTTGAGAAGGCTCTTTCACATATTAAAGGATATGGGCAGTCACTCTTTTGGACACACAGTTTCCAAAACATCAATGTTGATTGAAAGGGGAAAACAAAGTGAACAACCAGGAAACGAAAGAGAAGGAAATGGAACAAATGAAGATGAAGCACAACATGTACCGCAAACTGGCGATCATGTCGTTTCTCTCTTTTGTTGCCATGTATATCCTGATGTTTTCGATGATCAATACTTTTGGCAACTTCATCAACAATATCAACATGGCCTATATGGCTGGACTGATGGTCGCTCCTATGATTGTGTTTGAGTTAGGTGTCATGTGGGCGATGTATAAGAACAAAACCCTCAATTATCTAATTATTGCCGGAACAGTTGTTGCTGGACTTCTGCTGTTTCTATTTATTCGCCAGCAGACGCTCGTGGGTGACAGGCAATTTTTGCAGTCCATGATTCCGCATCATTCGTCGGCAATTCTCATGTGTCGGCAGTCCTCCATCAGCGACCCGGAAATTAAGCAGCTCTGCCAGGAGATCATCGAAAGCCAGCAGCAGGAGATCGACCAGATGAACGCTATTATGGAGCGGTTGGAGTAAAGCCAGACATGATGGATGAGCGATAATTCAACATCACATACTCATTGTAATGAGGTGAAAGTCGGCCTGTTTGTCCTTGCTACCAGCCGCAACTTCCTTTAATAGCAACATGGGTGAGTGTATTGCGTGTGTTTCAGACTGTTATCACATATCTT
>JAAYVM010000135.1 GCA_012517145.1 Acholeplasmataceae bacterium | reverse complement strand
ATGAACATCATGCTTGTTTCTGTTACGGAAAGAACAAGGGAAATAGGTATCCGTAAGGCCGTGGGTGCAACTTATAACAATATTTTGCTGCAGTTTTTGATTGAAGCCATGGTTATTGGTGTTGTTGGCGGCATTCTTGGCACAGTGCTGGGGGTAGGCGCATCTTATGCAATTTCTTACTTTGCTGGCTGGAAGACTGTTGTTTCTGTCTTGGCTATTGTAGTGGCGGTAGTTTTCTCGATTTGTATCGGTCTGTTCTTCGGTATTTATCCGGCGAGAAAAGCTGCCCTCCTTGACCCAATAGATGCTTTGCGCTATGAGTAAGCAGAAGACTTCTTTTCGGGAAATCTGGCGGGCCTGGTGTGAATATTGCAAAAAGCCAAAAACTATTTTTGACCTGAAAGACAGGGCGAAAGGTCTCATCATTCTCATTATCCTAGTTATGCTATTACAAGCAGTTGTGCAAGCCTTGCTTAATTGGTATAATAAGTAGCAAGACATTGAGAGTGGGTGATGGAAATCGCCGTTAACCGCAAGAAAATAGGTATAATTGGTGGATCATTTGATCCAATACACAACGGGCATCTGGAAACGGCAGAATTCGTTTATCAGCAACTGGGGCTGGAAAAAATGATTTTTATCCCTGCTTATGTTGCTCCGCATAAAATCGGCATGGAATATGCGCCGGCAGAACACCGATATCAAATGACCTTATTGGCTACGCAGGAAAATCCACATTTCTGTGTTTCCGATATAGAACTAAAACGCAAAGGCGTTTCTTATACATATGATACGGTCAAGGCATTACATGAGTATTACGGCGATGAATATGATTTGTATTTTATTATAGGCGCTGACTCCGTGGCAGAGCTTGATACCTGGACCAAGGTGCGTGAAATTATGGGTTTCTGTACCTTTGTGGCAGCGACGCGGCCAGGTTTTGCACCTGAAGTGCAAAAAGTTATCGAGTATTTTGGTGAATTAGGCAAAACAAGAATTAAGTGGCTCAATACGCCGGAAATGGATATTTCTTCTACTGATATCAGACAGCGTGTTCAGAATAATTGCTCAATCAAGGGCCTTGTTCCGGCACCGGTAGAAGAATACATACATCAAAAAGGCCTCTACCGCCCGTAGCAGGTCTTGTTTGGTTTTTTACTAGTAAGAGGGGGATCGATTTATGCTGACAATTAAAGAAATGGAGGCATTGCTGGAAAAAGCGTTGCCGCGTAAGCGCTTTGAGCATTCAATCGCAGTTTATAAAACAGCGATCGAGCTGGCCAAAATTCATAATGCCGACATGGAAAAAGTCAGGGTAGCATCTCTTTTGCATGATTGCGGACGTGAAATACCGACAAGAGATAATCTCTTGAAGGCTGCAGAGCTTAATATTCCAATTGACGAGGTTGAAGCAAATCAGCCTATTTTGCTGCATGCCAAGTTGGGAGTTTATCTGGCTCAGCATAAGTATGGTGTTGAGGACAAAGAGACATTAAATGCAATTCTATATCACACGACTGGTGCGGCAGGTATGTCAAAAATCGACATGATTGTATATCTCGCTGACCTGCTGGAACCCAAACGTGGCTTTTTTGGCATAGAAGAAATGCGGCAATTGGTGAAAGTTGATCTTGAAAGAACGATGATGAAGGCCTATGCCTTGACTATTAAATATTTGCTCGAACATGATCTTTTGATTCATTCCAATTGTATTTTTGGCCGCAATGAATTAGCAGTAAAGTTTAAAAAAATGAACCAGACCTTTTAAGGAGATAAAATATGGATGAACAAGATAACGAACGGCATGGCGTAGTGCGCAAGAAACTACGTGTTGGACGTTTGATTGCATTCTTAGTAATATTTTTTGGCGCGCTGGTAGGCTGTTTTTTTCTGGGGCAATGGCTATATTCTATTTTTTCGCCCCCTAAGGTACCGGTTGTTGCCGCAGATGATGCCATGATTTTTGATGAAACATTAAACAAACGTCTAAACATACTGATTCTTGGTGTTGACGATGGTGATAATGAATACAAGGAGGCTCCCAAACGCTCAGACGTAATGTTGCTTGCCAGCTTCGATCCTGTTAAAAATGACGTAGCACTGCTTTCTTTACCAAGGGATACCAGAGTGAAGATCCCTGGCAAACAAGGTTTAGACAAAATCAATCATGCTTATGCCTATGGCGGTGTACCACTCGCCAAGAAGACAGTAGCCAACCTGCTGCAAGTGCCGATACATTACTATGTTTTGCTTAATTGGCAGGGATTTAAAGACGTCATCGACAAGATAGGCGGCATTGATTATTATGTTGAGAATGATATGGATTACGAAGATCCCTATGCTGATTTAAAAATTCATATAGAGCATGGCTATCAGCACATGGATGGCGAAAAGGCTGGAGAGTACATCAGATTCCGCAATGATGAGCTAGGCGACATAGGACGTGTGCAAAGACAGCAGAGATTCTTGAAAGCGCTGGCTTCCGAAATATTCAGCGTCGGCAATGTAGTCAAGGTGCCATCCTTAATCAATTCTATGGAAAAATATATTGAAACAGATATGGATTTCCTGACCATGGCTAAGGCTGCCAATAGTTTCAAGGTTTTTGGCGGCGACAAGGTCAAGTCACAAATGCTTTACGGAGATTTCCAGACTATTGACGGCATTAGTTATTGGGTAACAACACCGGAAAAAACGGAAAAAACTCTTAATGAACTTAATATTCCTTATAAAAAGATAAAGAAATGAAAATGGGAGGCGATATTTCGATGATAAGAAACGGAAATGAATTAGCACAGAAAATAGCAAAGCTGGCAAGTGATAAAAAAGCAGAGGATATTTTACTTTTGAATATGGAAGGTATTTCACCTGTAACTGATTTTTTCATGATCTGCAGCGCTGGCAATAGTACCTTGGTAAAGGCTATTGCTGACAATATAGAAGAAAAGATGGCGGAAGAGGGTATATTCCCTCTGCATAAGGAAGGTTATGCAGAAGGCCGCTGGATCCTGATGGATTTCGGCGATTGTGTTGCTCACGTTTTCCTTAATGAAGAACGTGACTTCTATAATCTAGAGCAATTGTGGGCTGATGCTCCTTCTGAACCATTTACGGAGAAGTAAGAAAATGATAGAAAATAAAAAAGTAGAAGTTAAAACCGTAGGCGAGCACAGACCGGGCGATGTCTGCGAACTGAAGGTCGTACGCGAAAACGAAATGGGTGCTTTCCTTGATGCCGGCACCGGCAATACTTCCGATGATATCCTGCTGCATAAGCAACAACAGGATACGCCGGTAAAAGTCGGTGACATGGTCAAGGTTTATCTTTACCTCGATCCGCACGGTCGTATGACAGCAAGCCGCAAATTGCCGAAAATGCGCGAAGGACAGCTTGGCTATGTCAAGGTGCTCAGCGTTACGCGTGATGGCGGCTTTGTTGATATCGGCGCTGAACGCGGTGTTTTCCTTCCCTATAGTGAAATGCGCGGACATGTTTCCCCAGGACAGCTTGTCTGGGCAAAACTTTACCGTGATAAGACAGGCAGACAAGCAGTTTCCATGCGTGTGGAAGAGGAAATGGTAAGAGCTTCCAAACCAGCTGTTGACGTGAAGGTCGGCGATGAAGTAACAGGTACTGTTTATAATATCCTGCCGGAAGGTTTCTTCCTGATTACCATGGAACGTTATATAGCATTTATCCACCGCAGTGAAGTGCCGGGAGGTCGCCTTGATTTTGGACAGAAGGTTACAGGCCGCATTGCTTTTGTACGCGAAGATGGCAGAATAAACTTGTCGCTGAGACCACAAAAGGAACAAGCCAGAGTACTCGATGCTGACCTGATTCTTTCACTGCTGGAAAAGCGCAAAGGAAGTATGCCGTACGGCGACGATACTCCTGCGGAGATCATTAAGGATGTCTTCGGGATCAGTAAATCCGCTTTCAAGAGAGCCTTGGGCAAACTGATGAAAGATGGCAAGGTTAAGCAGGAAAATGGCTGGACTTCGCTTATCGAAGAGTAGATATTGACAAAAATCACGAAAATCTTTATAATACAGCTTGTAAGTCTAATGGGGGCATAGCTCAGCTGGGAGAGCGCTTGAATGGCATTCAAGAGGTCAGCGGTTCGATCCCGCTTGTCTCCACCAAGTAATAATGCGGTTGTCAGAGAAATCTGACGACCGTTTTTTATTTTAAAATGGTTTTGCTTATATCTTAGAAGTATTAAAAATTTTTGAAGAGTAAGATATTTTAAAATTTTCTTGCAAAAGGTAGAATTCCGTGTTATACTTAATAAGTTGGAAAAAGGTCGACTTGCGGAAAGCGTTTTGACATTTGTTACAGCGCGATTCCCAGATAGCTCTTTTTTCGAACTTTTTTATTTTTAGGAGGCCAAGATAATATGACTGGCAAAGTTAAATGGTTTAACGCAGAAAAAGGTTATGGTTTTATTGAAAGCGAAAATGGTGGCGACGTATTCGTACATTTCTCCGCAATCCAATCCGAAGGTTTCAAGACCCTCGAAGAAGGTCAAGCCGTTCAATTCGATGTTACCCAAGGTAACCGTGGAGAACAAGCTGCAAACGTTGTTCGTCTGTAATATATAGTAGCAAGAGAAATTGTTAAAATGTGATAAGGTGGTAGGAAGATAGATACCACGGGGCTTCAAGAGCAAGTTGTTTCATAATGTATGGCACCTTATTTACATGATGATTTATTTTTTAACTTCTATGAGAGCGATCTCTAACAGCAAACAAAGAAAAACCCGCCTATGGCGGGTTTTTTTATTTGCTGTTTATTCACAAGCTGCTGCTGCACGAATATTTTTTAGATTAAAGTCTTGGTCACCAAATTACTTTGGTGACCATTTTTATAGAAAAAATCAATACAAACCTTGTTCTTTAAGGTACTGGTTAATTTTTTCAAGTTTATTCTTATTGTTTGTCTTAATTTTTGCGCTGATGTGCGCACATAATAATTCGCAAAGAAACTGCACTGACGTATAAGATGTAAAATATGTAGTGCTGTCTATATTTACTAAGAGGACGACATCTGCGTATTTGGCGATAGGAGAAGTTGCATTGTCAGTGATCAAAACAATTTTGGAGTGCGATTCATAAGCCATTTTCGCTGTGGTTATATCCATAGCTGAGTAACGAGGGAATGAGATGATTACCATCGTGTCTTTGGGATTGCAACTGGCAATAAAGTCAAAGGGGGTCATAGCCTGACTGGTATTGATGAAAACATTGTCGATTAATTGGTTGAGAATCAATGCCAAAAATTCAGCTACACCGGCACGGCTCCTGGTACCAATAATGAACTTGCGTTCAGCATTTAATAACAGGGAGCAAGCTTCTTCAAATTCTCCTTTGTTGTTTTGGAAAGCAATAGAGTCGATATTGTTAATAACTGAATTTCTATGAGATTCAAAAATATTGACACCTGACAATACTTCCGCGCTTTGTGCAAGCCTTTCCGCAGGTATGGTCAAAGAAGGGGATAAGGATGGAATCGTACGTGAGTGCTCTTCCCTTAAAAACTTCTGGAATGCAGAGAATCCAAAAAAACCTAAAGCGCGAGCAAATCTTATAACGGAAGTATCACTGACACCTGCTTCCCTGGCAATATCGGTAGAGGTCAGGAAGCAAGCCTTATTGGGATGATTCAAAATAAAGTCAGCAATTTTATTCTCCGTTTTAGTCAAGGTAGTTTCACTTATATAGTTTTTAAGTGTTTTTGTATTAGCCATATTGTCTCCTCTTAATGTACTAAAATTATTATATCATAGTGCAACAAATTGTAAATGTATACAGAATACCTTTATTTTGTGCATTGTGCTTTTTCACTTTATGCTATACACTAAAAATATAATTATTCTAAAAATAATTAAAAAGAATATTATTATTCAAAAAAGGAGAGGTTGGGATGGAAAAAGGAGAATTTTTCCCTTTGGAGTTATGGCAGGAAGTTCGCAACAAATTCGCTTTTATTGAGGCAGACCCGCAGTTGGGGAAACGTTTATTT
>JAAYVM010000134.1 GCA_012517145.1 Acholeplasmataceae bacterium | reverse complement strand
TTAAAAAAGAAAGTTCTTGCACTGATAGTCTTGTTCTCTATTTTCGACACTTAGTTAATGTGTTATTTGCCAGCAGCCTTTCTGCTTCGCCTTCGACACGCGCTTGGCAATTCTTTAACAAGAATTGGAGCGCTGAGTTATAATAGCTACGCCGATAAGGCCACTGGCGCGTATACATTGGCTATAATAAATGTTGTTGCTCTACTTTGGTCCGCAGTTTATTACCTGCGCAGACAAAGACCACCGGTGCCAGTCTTATGTTCGATATTATTTATATATTAAAAACCTTTTAGAGTAATAAGCAGGAGAAATAAATGAAGAAACCGCTTTTTCGCTGGCAACAATTAAATCTGCAGCAAGTAGTCTTCCGATTACTTGTTCTGTTGGTTTTCGTGTTGCCCCTTTCCATACCGCTGAGTGGCTGCCTTTTCAGCGTTACCATGATTTGCGCACTGATCGACCAGTATCAGCGCAGGAACCAAAAAACCACAGAAATTTTGCCTAAAAAGCTTAAATATGGGCTTTACGCCTTGATGGCAATCAGCTTTGTCTCACTAGCTTTTTCCGGTAATATTTTTGCCAGTGCTTTCAACTATGCCTATGTTGTCAGCCAACATATAGGTAGCTTCTGGCTGGTGCTGCATTATGCTTCCAAAAAAAGAGAGCCTCTGGTCTTATTGAAGTCTTTTCTGTTATCGGCTTTTATCGTTGCAACCTACGGCATATTCCAGTATATTGCCGGAACCGCTGTGCTGAATACCGAATGGGTAGATGTTTCCCAATTTCCTGAACTCAAGGAAAGGGTTTATTCTACCTTGCAAAATCCTAATATTTTAGGCACGTTTCTGGTCGTGACTATTGGTTACTGCGTAGGGGTCTTTTCGGCATTGCCCGGTGGCAAACGACGTATAGCACTTATAACACTTTTTTTGACGAGCTTTGTTTGTCTGTTGCTGACTTTTTCCCGTGGCAACTGGGTCAGTATGTTCGTTGTTTTGTTTACTTTTGCTGTTTTTTTCTACAGGAAAGCCGTACTGCCATTTCTGGGCGGCGGCGCTTTAGTTGCTTACTTTGCCTGGGATTTATTGTCTAATAGACTTATGTCAATTTTCCAGACAGAAGATACCTCAGTTGCTTTGCGGTTTTCTTATGTCGAAAGTACGATAGCGATGATTAAGGATTCGCCGTGGGGAGTTGGCTGGTATGGTTATATGTACGCTTTCCCTGATTACGATTTTTATCTGCAAAATCCTGATGTGCCGATGTATCACTGCCACAATTTGTTTTTAAATATTACAGCTGAACTTGGAATACAAGGCTTAGTGGCATTTTTGTTCATTGTGTATTTACTGTTAAAGGAAGCATGGTTTTTAGCCCATGCCGATGTTGAACCATGGCGCAAAGGAATTGGCAGAGGCTATCTTATGTCAATGATTGGCATTGCTGTCAGCGGTTTGACAGATCATACTCTTTTTAACATTCAGCTGGGTATGTTATTCTGGCTGCTGAATTCTCTTTTGGCGGTATGTGCTGCAAGTGCCAGACAAAATATCAGGAAACCATAAGGTTCCTGATATTTTGCTTTACATGGCCTGTCTGGCACGGTACAATTACAATGTGTGGGGCCAAGTGTCCGATAAATATTGCAAAGAGCACTAAAACCTTTTCTGGCCGAATAGTGGCAATATCCAATGCTTAGTATAGGAATTGATGCTATTCGACTGAAAAAGGTTGGATGACAGGTCAGAAAGCGGGAGGTAATACTCGTGATTAATTTAAACCAGGTCTGCAGTAAGCTTGATGCAAAAATATTGTTGGGTGAAGATCAGCTGGATCGAGAGGTTATTTCAGCCTGTGGAGCTGATCTGATGAGTGATGTTTTGACATTTACCAAGCGTAAAACATTGCTCTTGACTGGACTTACAAATATTCAGGTGGTTAGGACTGCTGAACTCAGTGATTTGTGCGCAATAGTTTTTGTGCGCGGCAAGCTGCCCGGTAAGGATATCATCGAAGCGGCAAAGGCTAATGATATTCCCTTGCTGGTGACTTGCTATACTTTATTTGAAGCTTGCGGACGCTTGTATGAGATGGGTATAAAAGGTTGTCCACATAAGGTATTTGCCGATGAGTGATACAAAGAAAATGAAAGTTACTTATGAAGTTGCACCAGGTGATTTTGAGCGCGCCGGTGAAGCTTCCAGTGGTATCAAAAGATTATTGCAAAGAATAGGTATACCTGCTGAAGTAATAAGAAGAATCGCGATTGGAACCTATGAAGCAGAAATGAACGTCATAATTCATGCCGGCGGTGGAATAGTAACCGCTGAAATCTCTCCGGATAGCACTGTTATTATTGTATCTGATAAGGGCCCTGGGATAGCTGACATTGAATTGGCTAAGCAGGAGGGGTGGTCTACTGCGCCGGATTATGTAAGACAGATGGGGTTTGGTGCAGGCATGGGTCTGCCCAATATGATAAAATGCTCTGATAAACTTGATATTGTTTCTGTAGTTAATCAAGGAACGCAGATAACAATGTTGTTCTATCATGTTGATAAAGAAAGCAAATGAAGTTTTAGGCGGTGATACAAGTGTCTGGTGGTTATTTTCATTCCGTTCGTTTAAAAGGAAGTGCTTGCATAGGTTGTGTCACCTGCGTTAAATACTGTCCAACCGAGGCTATACGTGTACGTAATGGCAAGGCTATCATTCTGGCTGCACGCTGTATTGACTGCGGCGAGTGCATAAGACGCTGTCCTCACCATGCTAAGGTTGCTGTTATGGACAACTTGAGTGAAATGCGGAAGTATAAGTATAATATAATTCTGCCGCCACCTTCTCTTTATGCCCAGTTTCCTCCAGAAATCAAGATGGAGGCAATTTGGCAGGGGTTGCGTGATTTAGGATTTGATGAAATTTTTGATGTTTCTGCTTCCAGCGAATATGTATCTGCAGAGATTGAATCTTATGTAAAAAACTACCAGGACGGGCCCAGACCGCTGATATCTTCAGCGTGTCCGGCTGTTTTGAGGCTAATCCAGGTGAAGTTCCCTGAACTCATTAAACAGGTTGTGCCTATCTTGTCGCCTGCTGAGGCGGCTGCAATCTATATAAAAGAAGAAGTAGTAAAACGCGGCGAGTATTCACCGGAGCAAGTAGGAATCTGGTTTGTTGCGCCCTGCCCTGCTAAGGGAAGTAATATCAGGCAGGCGGTTGATGTGAATAGTACGGCAATAACAGGTGCTTTCAGTATTTCTAAAATTTACGGCGAAATATGCCGCGTTCTGAAAGAAGATGCGAATTTTTCAGACTGGCAGGACCACGTAACGACAGGCTCTTCTTACGGCATGGGCTGGGGTGCTGCCGGTGGCGAAGCAAGAGCAGCCGGTCTTAATAATGTCCTGATTGTTCATGGCGTTGATGAGGCTTATGAAGTTCTGGAACAAATATCAATGAATAAGATGCATGATGTAGATTATGTTGAATGTTCAGCTTGCTATGGCGGCTGCTTGGGCGGGCCGTTAACAGCTGTAAATAAATTCGTTGCGGAAAAAAATCTGAAACAGCGTGTTCGTTCTATGCGTGAAAATGAACCGGTATCACGCAAGGAAACCTTGGCGAAAAGTATGCGTTGTGAAAATTTTCCCGTATCCAGTCAGGCTGTGAAACAATTGGTGCCAAGACCTATGATGCAGCTTGATGAGGATATAGTTGTCGCGATGAAAAAGTTTGAAAAAATGGAAGAAGTTTTGAGCTCGCTGCCCGGTCTTGACTGCGGTGCGTGTGGCGCCCCTACTTGTCAGTGCCTGGCGGAGGATATTGTACAGGGAAAGGCGCACGAAACAGATTGTATTTTCAAACTGCGTGCCAGCGTGAAAAAGTTAGCACAAGGTATGCTTGACCTTGCCGAGCAGATTCCTATTTCGGGCAGGCAGGCTAAGCCTTCGCACAAGGAGGACAAAAATGAAAATAAGTGAAATAATTGAGTCTCTTAAGTTGGAGGTGGCGACAAAAAATGTTGCCTTGACAGCAGAAGTTACCGGCGGTTATGCTTCAGATCTCCTCAGTAATGTTATGGGACAGGCTTCGGCCGGCATGGTCTGGGTTACGATGCAGGGACATCAGAATATTGCAGCTGTTGCTGCCCTTTTGGGTTTATCAGCTGTTATAGTTGCCGGAGGCACTGCCATCGAACAAGAAACCTTGACCAAAGCCGAAAAAAATAATGTGCTGATACTTACGACAAATTTGCCAACCTTTGAGGTTGTCGGTAAAATTTATGCTTTGGGAGTAAAAAATACAAAATGAATAAGTGGCTTGCGGATTTACATGTTCATACCCTGCTTTCACCGTGTGCAGAGATTGAAATGACACCGCACCATATTGTTATGAAGGCAGCAGAAAAAGGAATAAATCTACTGGCCATTACAGACCATAATGCCTCTGCTAATATTGCTGCGGCTTTAGAGGCCGGACAGCATTACGGAGTGAAAGTTCTGCCTGGCATGGAAGTGCAGTGCAAAGAAGAAGCTCACATAATTGTACTTTTTGATACTTTTGAGCAGAT
>JAAYVM010000133.1 GCA_012517145.1 Acholeplasmataceae bacterium | reverse complement strand
TGGCTGGATTTTCTTCCTGGCACGCCAATTCCATGTCACGCGCTCCTGCCAGCAGCTCCTCAATGTCAATGCCTACAACAGCTGCCGTAATAAGGCCAGGGTTGCTCAAAACGCAGAAACGTCCGCCAACGCCTTCCTTGATATCGAAAGTCTGCCAGTTATTTTCCGTAGCCAGTTGGCATAGCGGGCTGGTCGCTGCTTCTCCATCAAGATCAGTCACCACAGTTACATCAACTTCGAAAAGCTCTTCTTCTTTCTTAAGCTGCTCATAATAATAAACAAAAGCGGCAATAGTTTCGAGGGTAGTTCCAGATTTTGTTATAGGAATAAGCATTACTCTGGTTTTACCTTGTCCGGCCAAGCGTTTGTACTGTGCCTGACGTACGATTTCGTCCAACATCGAAGCATACTGGTCCGCGTCAAGATTGTTGCCGCTGAAAAAAACCTTTGGAAAGCCGCGTCTTTCCAAAGCCTTTTTTTGATTCCAGAAGGAACCGGCATGTATGTCAAACAAAACCTTATTTCCTAAATAGGAGCCGCCTATACCAAAAAATATTACTGCTTCCTTGGTATCCCAGATTTGTTTGCTGTAAGCTTTTAGTTTTTCAATGGATGCCGGTGTATTGGGATTATCTTCCGCAATCATCGGCAACCTTGTAAAATAGACGGGGTCAGGTTCACCATTTTTGGATAAATGACCTTCAGACACACCGTTGCTGCGAATCTGTGCCAGTCCCTTAACTGCCAGTTTAATTTTATCTTGGACAGCAAGGATGTCCTCTGCTTTGATTAGCTTTTCACCAAGCATGTTCGAGTAATCGAAACAAAAACCAGAATCCAGCTTCAGTTTTCCATTAAAATCCATCTTTTCACCGCCAAAATTATCCTTCTTTTGCGACAATGTCTTTGAGGTACGCCAAAAACTTATCCCGTAATTCAGGATTTTTAAGTGCCTGTTCTACTGTTGCTTCCAAAAAACCTTGCTTATCACCAACATCATAACGGCGCCCCTCGAAATTATAAGCTAAAATAGTTTGCATTCTCGCCAATTCTTTCAGGGCATCAGTTAACTGAATTTCGCCGCCACTGCCTGGCTTGGTATTTTCCAAAATATCAAATATTTCGGGAACAATTATATAACGGCCTAAAACAGCAAGTCTGGAAGGTGCTTCAGAGATAGCAGGCTTTTCAACCATGTCTTTAACCGACCATAACCTATCGCTGATCTTAGCTTGCGGCTCGATAATACCGTAGCTGGAAACTTTATCTTGCGGTACTTCCTGAACACCTAGAATGCTGGAGCCAGTTTCATTATAGACATTTATCAGCTGTTTCAAACAAGGAATGGTGCTATCTACAACATCATCGCCCAGCAGAACGGCAAAAGGTTCACTGCCGACAAAATGTTTAGCGCACAAAATCGCATGGCCAAGTCCAAGCGGTTCTTTTTGTCTGATATAGTGAATAGAAATATTTGAAATTTCCTGCACCATTTTCAACAGTTCATCTTTATGGTTATGTTCCAATGTCAATTCTAATTCCAAAGAACGATCGAAATGATCTTCAATTGATCTCTTACTGCGTCCCGTTACAATAAGGAATTCTTCTATGCCGGAAGCAAGAGCTTCTTCAATTATATACTGTATGGTCGGCTTGTCGACTATCGGCAGCATTTCCTTTGGCTGTGCCTTGGTAGCCGGCAAAAATCTCGTACCCAGACCGGCAGCCGGAATAACTGCTTTTCTAACTCGTGTGTACATGATATCCACGCCCTCTGTCTATTGAATTTACATTTAATACTATACCACAGTTAGATTGAAAATTAAAACCCATTAAGCAATCTTCTGGTAAAACACATACATCTTATTATGTATTCATTACAAACAAGCAGGAATATTTAAGGCTTTGACGAATTAATCGTTTCATATCTCGTTTGCATAAATGTGTAAAACAAAGATAAATATAAAGCAGAAACTGCTAAAATGGGGGAATTATTAATGTTTAAAACAAATGAATACTTTGGCGGTCAGGTTGTCTCCTTAGCCTTTGCAAACCAAGACGGCCCGGCAACGGTCGGTGTTATGGAAGCAGGTGAATATGAATTCGGCACCAGCAGCACTGAATACATGACAGTAGTCAGCGGCAGCCTTACCGTTCAGCTTCCTGGTGAAACCGAATTCAAAACCTATTTGCCTTCCCAAACTTTTATCGTGCCGCCTAACCAGAAGTTTAAAGTCAAAGTAACTGAACAAACTGCTTATCTGTGTCTGTACAAATAGAATTTCTAAAATTTTGTGTAAACTTAAAACCAGTTATTCAAGTGAAACTTGAATAACTGGTTTTTTTATCCTTGTATGATTAAAAACTTCCCGTTTATAAGTATTTTTCCCCTTACTCTACTTAAATTTTATGAATCAAAATATGCTCGTAATTTTTCTGTCTCATCAGTTAAACCTAGCGCCAACAGTAATTTAATACGTGCTTTTTGTCCAGTAATCTCTCCTGCTAAAATAATATCAGCATCCTTCATCGACTGGGCACTTCCCAAATAACTGTAAGCAGGAACAACTCTGCCCATATGAACTCGCGACGTTAAAACAACTGGTATTCCTTGCTTTCTCACTAATTCTATTCCTTCTTTTACTGCCGGTGGTACATTACCGCAGCCAAAGGCTTCGACCACGATTCCTCGTGCTGGTTTTGCCGCCAAAGCTTTAAATAAATAATCATCCAATCCAGCAACGCACTTAATCAAATAAACATCGCTTCCGATTGTTGTCGGTTGTATTTTTTGCCTTTTTTCCATTCTACGTTTAAAAACGACCCTGTCAAAATATACGTGACCAAGCGGCCCCCAACCAGGTGACTTGAAAGTACTGCATGAAGTCGTTTGTGTTTTCGTCACTTCGGACGCAGCATGTATTTCATCATTAAATACAAGTAAAGCTCCTTTACCTACAGCTTCTTGGCAAGCAGCTGTCCTGACTGCCGCTAAAATGTTAGCTGGTCCATCTGGACCTGTCTCTGAAGCGCCACGCATAGCCCCTGTAATACAAATTGGTTTTTCAGTCTTACATACCAAGTCCAACAGATAAATTGTTTCTTCTTGAGTGTCCGTACCATGAGTAATAACAATGCCAGCAACATCTTCCGCGATTGCTATTTTATCTATCATTAAAGCCAATTCGAACATCATATCTGGTGTAATATGCCCACTAGGTACATTGCTGTATTCCACTATTTCCACTGGTATGACATCTTTTAATGCAGGCACTGCTTGTATTAAATCATCTCCACTAATAGCAGGTACCAAACCATTTGTTACTTCATCATATTTCATGGCTATTGTACCGCCAGTAGTTATTATTACTACTTTCTTTTTCCCCATTAGGTTTCCATCCCCTTTTTATTTAGGCCAATGCATTGACAACTGCTACGCAAATAAACAAAACCACAAAACCAAAAACCATGGAAGGCCTTTGAAATTTATTGGCCGCTTTCAAGTTTGACCCTGGAACGACGGCGATGACTGTCGATAACGCAGCTACCGGGCCACCAGTCAGGAAGTATTGCCAAACTGCAGAACCACCGGCTGCTGCACAGGCTGCAGCTAAGGGATCAGCGCCCATTTTCAAAACTACTTGTAGAAAAGGTACCACTATAGCTGCGGAAGCAGCATTAGATTGTGT
This sequence comes from Acholeplasmataceae bacterium, assembly GCA_012517145.1. Classification (GTDB taxonomy): domain Bacteria; phylum Bacillota; class Negativicutes; order Acidaminococcales; family Acidaminococcaceae; genus RZYP01. Next base: position 3,549 of record JAAYVM010000133.1, on the reverse strand, counting down.
CAAAAAGCCAGTTATTGAAGAAACGAACAACATTGCAAAAACTGGTGAAAGCGACACTACTGGTCCCAGAACATCAGAAATAGTTTTTACCAGACCAATCTTGTTCATGACGCCACTCATAAACAAGAAACCGATTGTTGCTATTAACGGCGTAGCAATTTTTGCTACACCCTCCAACATAGCACTTTCACCTTCTGCTATGTTAACCTTTGCCATTGCAGCAGTAATAATTGCCGCAATAATTCCAACTAAAAATACCGGATACCCAAGAATAAAACCACCTATAAAAAGAATAAACGGGAAAATCGCTTTGGAAAAAGATATTCCGTTTTTCGAAGCAAGGCTTTTCTCAACCTCAGCCAACTCTTCTGCATTCATTTGTCTGCCCGCTGTTTTTAATTCTCTTTGCAGACGAAAATAACTTATAAATATAATAGACAAGCCGACAATTGCCCCGACCACATTAATCATACCAAAGCCGATTGCAGCTGTTGCCACTACAGCAACCTGTGTCGGATGTGTAAAACCGGCAAAATTACCAAAGTGTCCTGCATGTGCTGCTAAGCCAGCTGTTTTATTTGGATCTAATCCTAACTTAGTAGCAGCAGGCCCGGTAACCACTGCCGTAACTGCAGGTTGGGTGAAACCCGTCAGCGCGCCTATAATACCGGCAACCAAAGCGCCAGCAGCAGTAATGCCAGGAGCACCGCCCAATTTAGTACCTATCTGCATGATTTTGCGAATGACCACATCCAAAAAGCCAGATTTGGTCATAATACCGATAAACATTAAAACACCAGCCATGTCTGCAATTACAGGATTTAAACCTCCATTGATCAGTTTTAAAACCGTAATATCAGCTTTGCCACCGATAGGAAATCCGGCCGCTAAAGCTGCAAACGCCGAACCAACAATAGCCGTTAAATAAATTGGTGTTTTACCTGTTACCATTAGTAATAAAGTCAATACCATAATAATTTGAGCTATTTCCATTTTTTATGCCCCCTCATTTTTTTGTTCTACCACAAACTAAAATAAAAAAACATGCTTCAGCTGCTTTCGCTTTTCACATCAGTGTGAAAAGACTTGAAAACTAACCGAAGCATGTAAAAATTCCCTCCTTTTTTTAAAACACGGTAAGAGTGGCGCCATCTCACCGCTATCGTTGTTTTTTATTTTTCAGAAAGGTATAATATATGCATCTTCTTTTTGCATTGTAGCAAAGTTTTGATACTTTGTACAAAATATCTTTGCTATGACCTTGATAGGTATAAACTATGATATATCATTTTCAGACTTGCTTTTATTTAAATTACATTAAAACTTCTTTGGGGGTAATTTTGTGGAAAAACACCAGTTACTTTACGCCGTAACCGTTGCCAAATACCTAAACTTTACCAAAGCCGCTGAATCTTTGAATATCTCCCAGCCCTCCTTATCCAGTCAAATCATAAAACTGGAAAATGAACTGAATATTCATTTATTCGAACGAAGCCGTCAAGGTATCACTTTGACTGAAGCTGGTGCTGCTTTTGTTTTCTATGCGCAGGCACTTTTAGATGATTGGAAAGAGCTAGGGCTCCTCATGCAAGATTATTCTTCTATGCAAGTTGGTAATTTACGTATCGGAGCCACACCAATTATGGAAATCTTTGATATTCCTTCACTATTGGCTGCATTTCAAAAACAGCATCCAAAAATCAATATTACTTTGTTGCAGACAGGCAGTTCTGCCTTGCTCCTAGCTTTAAAAAACAAAGAAATTGATATTGCTTTTATTATTTCTTCCGATAGTAATCCCGAGATTATTGATGAAGATTTTTTTGTGTTAAAACTTACCAACGATTTGCTTTGTACCATTATGAGCCCTAAAAATCCATTAAGCTCCAAGAGCAAAATTAGTGTCTGCGATTTAAAAGATGAAAAATTAATTTTACCTACAGGTACCAATACTTTGCAGAAAATTATCAAAAAATATTTTGATTCCAATAATATTCCTTTTAAAACCACTTATTGTTGTGATCAAACTGAAGCTGCTTTAGCTTTTGCTTCGGAAAATCTTGGTGTTTATTTTGGCACTGCTAATATCGCGCACTTTCACGGCCACTATGAATTGGAGTGTATTCCCTTAGACCCGCCTGTTTACCGAAGTTTTTCACTGGTTGCAGCAAATAAGCTACAATATCATCCCACTTTGAAGAACTTTGTTCACTTCATTGAAAAGAAATTTTCATTGAGCGACTAATTTAGTAACTACAAACAAATTCTGTCCTATTAATGATATTATAAAAAAATCCCCACAAACAAACTGTTTGTGGGGATTCGCATTTGTAAATATTAACGTTTGGAGAATTGGGAAGCTTTACGTGCTTTTTTGAGACCGTATTTACGGCGCTCTTTTTCACGTGGGTCACGAGTTAAGAGACCAGCTTTTTTCAAAGTAGGACGATACTCCTCATCAACTTTGAGCAATGCGCGGGCGATACCATGACGGATTGCGCCTGCTTGACCGGAGATACCACCTCCAACAACATTAGCGAGCACATCATATTTGCCAACAGTTTCAGTAGCTTCCAAAGGTTGTTTAATGATGAGTTCCAAAGTTTTCAAACCAAAATATTTAGTAAGTTCGCGGTCGTTGATAATAATGTTGCCTTCACCCGGAACCAGGCGAACACGTGCAACAGAACTTTTACGGCGACCGGTTGCATCATAAGTAACTTTTGCCATTTATTTGCTCCTCCTTTCCGGATCTTATCTTACGTCGATTTTCAAAACTTCTGGTTGTTGTGCTGCGTGCGGATGTTCCGGACCAGCATAAACGTGCAATTTTGTGTAAACCTGGCTGCCAAGACGATTTTTAGGAATCATGCCGCGAACAGCAAGTTCAACCATCCTTACAGGGTTTTTCTTAAGCATATCACCAGCAGTTGTGAAGGTGGTACCGCCAAGATATCCGGAATGACGGAAGTAAGTTTTTTGAACCAATTTCTTACCAGTCAAAACAACCTTATCTGCGTTAATAACAATTACATGATCTCCAGTATCCATATGTGGGGTGAAAGTTGGTTTGTGTTTTCCACGAAGGATTTTAGCAACTTCAGCAGCCATACGGCCAAGAGTTTTATCAGCTGCGTCTACCACGAACCACTTGCGTTCAATGGTGGACGGTGTAGCCATATATGATTTCATCCTTGTCCCTCCCTATGAGTGTTTCGCGTTCAATATATTACTTCTCGACAATTCCGGGGCTAGTGGAATTGATGTCAAAGTCATATGCATATATTGTAAACATCTTTGCATCTTTTGTCAAGAAAATATCAATAAAATACTCCTTATATTATGAATTATATGCGACTTCTTCTAATATCTATTTTGCAAGGATTAAAGAGTTCCTCGCACTGCTTCCACACGCGACAATTCGCCTGCAAGCAGTCGGTCGCTGACGTGCAGCAAGCCCGTCACTTCTTTAGCCCTTGCCTTTCTTAGCAAACACTAAAATTATTTCTTGTACTTGTTAATAAAATACTTCGTCTAAATAAAGCCCCT
>JAAYVM010000132.1 GCA_012517145.1 Acholeplasmataceae bacterium | reverse complement strand
TTTCGTAGTTATTCTGAATCGCCGTTTTCACAACTGCGCGTATGACAGCATTCAGTCCCGGACAATCACCGCCGCCTGTGAGAACTGCCAGTCTTCCCTGGGTAACCATTACACACATCTGTTCTAATCCATATTCCAAATTTTGAAACCGTCAGCACTGATTTTTATCGATTCTGTCCCATCAAACTTATCATAACAGAGACAGCCATTTTCATAGTAACCTGGCCATGCCGCGACTATCACAAATTTCTTGCCTAATTTACGTAACAAATCAGCAACATCAATATGAAAAACTGGTACGAATAACGTCTGAAGCCTGTCAAGCAAAACTACCTCTGAATTGTATCCGTCGAGTATCTCAGCAATCATTTGAGGCGCTTTTTCCTGACGCAATGCCGGTAAAAGTTCCAAAAAATCTTCTGTAATTAATAAGCGGCAATCAACGTAATCCCACGCTTTTTTGGCCGCCGCCTCACGCAGAACACCGCTCTTACCGCTTCCTGGCTTACCTGTAATAATCAAAACTTTTCCTTCAGCTTCTTGCAGGCCTTCTACCTCTTTTACAAAATCCTCTACCTGGCTCATGTTCTTCGCCCTCCTTAGTTTTTTCGTAAACAGGTTTATTCGTCTTAAGATGCTTCTAGTATTCGTCGCACATTTCCTAAATCCTTTAAAAAATAAAACATCATTTAGAAAAATCCAAATGATGTTACAATCTGTTACATATCTATCAAATTATTTGTCATTCTTGCGATGGCTGCCAAATCTCTCGGATGGATCCATCGCCATCAAGCCACAGTAAACATTCTTCAAATCGGTACCTTCCGCACGGGAATTAAGATACTTCTCCAACTTACGTTTAACGCGCTGCAAAGCATTGTCGATCGACTTTATGTGACGATCGAGATCAACCGCAATTTCCTGATAAGATTTTCCATCCAGATAACTCATAAGAACTTTCCATTCTAAATCACTCAGAATGTTGTTCATTTTATTTTCTATATCCAGAAACTCTTCACGACTGATAACCATCTCTTCTGGATTTGCCACCGTGGCTCCGGAAATCACATCCAGCAAAGTTCTATCAGAATCTTCCTCATAAATAGGCTTATTCAAGGAAACATAAGAATTAAGAGGTATGTGCTTCTGCCGCGTTGCTGTTTTGATAGCCGTAATAATCTGACGGGTAACACACAGTTCTGCAAAAGCTCGGAAAGAAGAAAGTTTGTCATTACGGAAATCTCTTATCGCTTTAAAAAGGCCTATCATGCCTTCCTGGATGATATCTTCTCTTTCAGCACCGATTAAAAAATAGCTTCTCGCTTTAGCACGTACGAAATTACGATATTTATAAAGCAAATATTCCTGCGCCAAAAGATTTTCATCTTGTTTCGCAACCATAACGACCTCTTCATCGGTCATATTTTCAAATGCCTGATAGGGATCATTCGATATACCTGAACGCATACAGCATAGCCTCCCTTTTTCTTTTAGCTTGGATCTTCGAAAGCCTGCTATGTTAATCGTGAAATTAATTATACAATAGTTTTTTTTTACAAGTCAATCAAGACTTGTTTTCTATCTGCGCAAACGTTCCAATTTGCTCAGCACATCATCCTTAAGCCTGTTGCCTACCTCATTGCGGGCTTTACCTTGTATTTCTCTGCTGTTGCGCTCATGTATCTGTTTTTTTACTGCCAGATACTCTTCGCGAAACTCTCTTGCCGAAATACGATAAGCTCCAACGCCTAAAATAACTATCTGCTCAGCATAATCACTGGTTACTACGAATACTTTGTTGCCTTCTTTTGCCAATTCATAGGTTTTACGTTCAATCCAGGAATCAGCAGTTTCACCCTCCGCGGTAAATACTATGCTGGCGCCCCCGCGGCTTTCCTCATTAGACAAGCCTTGCACTTCCTGCGCATCAAAAACCAAGATAACCTCCTGACCTTTAAAAGCAGCATATTCGGAAGCAACCGCCAACAGCATTTCGCGAGCATGCTCCAGATTCTCTTCACGGACAGTCTTAAACTCTTTCCAGTTATTTACTACATTGTAACCATCGATTAAGAGCCATTCCTTCATAGTTATTCACCGGCTCTTTGCCTTACAATTTCGAAAAGCAGTATTGCCCCTGCAGCTGAAGCATTCAAAGAAGAAACGCCCCCGCGCATAGGAATTTTTACCAAAAGGTCGCAGTTTTCTTTGACAAGCCGGCCAAGGCCTTTGCCCTCAGCGCCAATAACCAAAACTACAGGGCCTGTCAAATTAGCGCCAAAATAGTCGGCCTCGCCATCCATATCAGCACCGACGACCCACAAACCTTTTTTCTTAAGTTCGTTTATTGTCTGTGAAATATTGCCAATGCTGACTACAGGAACATATTCTATTGCTCCTGCTGAAATTTTAGCTACAACTGCATTCAAAGGGCAGCTGCGACGCTTTGGCATCAGAACCCCATGAACACCTGCAGCATCTGCAGTTCGGATAATTGCCCCGACATTTTGCGGGTCTTGCAGCTCATCAAGCAAAACCAGAAAAGGAGCTTCACCCTTTTCTGCCGCTATTGCCAATACCTCATCCAGATCATAGAAGCGGATAGGGGCAGCCATGGCAACAACGCCTTGATGGCGAATACCTTCTGCCATATTGTTCAGCTTCTCAATTTTTACATATTCAACCAGCACGCCGGCATCTTTGGCTAAAGCGATGATTTCACCGATGCTGCCGCCTTTGATGCCATCCTGCACGTATAATTTGTTGAGGGAACGTCCGCTGCGCAGCGCTTCAATAACAGAATTTCGGCCAGCTATCAATTCTTCTGACATATTTTTCCCTACCCTTTCGCAGCTTTAGCCTGCAAAGCAGCTAAACGGCCGCAGGTCATTGCGCCTTCCGTACAAATTCCATCGGTAACACAGGACGGACCTGCCTTTTCAAATAAAACAGGTGCGACTTCCTTGACTTCTGCCAGCATTTTTTCAGCCAAAGCCCTGATTTCCCATTGGGCGCGGGTACAGCAGCGCAGACGGAAGAAATTATATAAAGACCTTACGTTCATCGTCACTACTATTTTGGTTTCTGCCGCATTTGGCAGGATGTAGCGCGCATCCTCAGCTGGAATGCCCATTTCTGTCCACTCCGTGTAAAGGTTTCGGATTTCGCTCATCAGTTTTTCAAACTTTTCGCGTTCCGCAGGTCTTGCGGCTATGGAAAGAGGCAAAATTGTTTCAAAATCATGTTCCTTCACATAACGCTGTGATTGCTGGGAATAAGAGGCTATACGATGGCGAACCAGCTGGTGGGTAAGAACACGGGAAACACCTTCGATAGCGAAAGTAAAAGTAACATGTTCAAGCGTTGAAAAATGCCCCATTTCAACCAGCTTGCGGACCAGTTTAGCGGCCTGTTCGTCAGTAATTTTCTCTTCCAGCTGTGCGGCGCCGATTGGTGAATAACACAATCTGGCACTCATAGCAACGGTTTTTTCCGGTTCCGGCGTATAGCGCAAAAGTTTTACCTGCATATCTTAACTAAGCCTCCTGGAGTCTATTTCACTTCTGATAATCTCGAAAGAACGCTCCAGAATCTCTTCCAGGCGTTCTTCTTTTTCTGCAAGAAACAACCAGCCAACCAGTGCCTCAAAAGCTGTGCCTTGGCGATATTCGCGCACGCTGGCACTCTTTGGCACCGTTGACTTGGTATTGCGTCCACGTCTGGCAATTGCCTCTTCCTCTTCGTTTAACTCCTCAGTCAAGGCGTCCATAGCTTTGGCCTGCATTACCGCAGAAACCATTTTTGCGCCCAGATCATGAATTACACGTACCTGTCCTGATGTAGGCAAAAGACGTAAACGTACGTAAAGAGAAAAAACAACATCGCCCACGTAAGCAAGAATTACCGGATTCAGTTGTTTAGGCTCCGGCAAAACCAGGCCTTCCGCAGCACATGCAGCAAGTGCATGTGCGCGTATCATCTGATATTGTTCAAATTTCACTGACGTTTCCACCGTACTCCCTGCGGAGTATCTTCCAAAATAATACCGGCTGCTGCAAGCTTATCGCGCAAAGCATCGGCCTGTGCATAATTTTTGTTTTGACGGGCTTCCTGACGAAGTCCAATCAGCAGTTCAATCAAAGCATTCTCCAGACCAGCGTCAGCGCTCTCCGCGACAGCTGATTTTTCCAGAACACCGATAATGCTGCACATCTCAGCAAAAACTTTATTCATAATATTAACGAGCTTGCCATCAGGCCTGTTGTTCGTTGTAACAACATTCTGATAGTAAGTATTGATTTCGCGGCCCAGAGCAAACATGTGACTGATTGCGAGTGCGGTATTGAAATCGTCTCTCATAGCTTCCAGGAATTCCGTGCGGAACCCGGCAACTTTATTTTGCAGGGCAAGACTTTCTTCAGTAGGACCAACACCCGGAATTTGAGCTAAAGTACGCAAGTTTTCCCGTGCAGTTGCCAGCCTGGTCAGGCTGCGTTCGGCTTCTTTCAGGCGTTCATCGCTGAAGTCCAGCGGACTTCTGTAATGAGTTGAAAGAATAAAGAAGCGCAAAGTTTCTGGCTCGAAATGTTCCAGAATATCGATTACGAGGAAGAAATTGCCAAGAGATTTTGACATTTTTTCTTCGTTTACGGTAATAAAGCCGTTGTGCAGCCAATATTTTACAAAAGGATGCTTGCCTGTGCAGCCTTCGGATTGGGCAATTTCATTTTCATGGTGTGGGAAAATCAAATCACTGCCGCCACCATGGAAGTCAAAGTTTTCACCCAAATATTTCATGCTCATGACAGAGCACTCAATATGCCAGCCCGGTCTGCCTTCTCCCCATGGGCTTGTCCAGGAAGGCTCACCTGGTTTAGCTGCCTTCCAAAGAGCAAAATCCATTGGATTTTCCTTGCGTTCATCAACATCAATGCGGGCACCGGCCAACATGTCATCCAGATTACGTCCGCTCAGCTCACCGTAATGGTCAAATTTTTCAACGCGGTAATAAACATCGCCATCAACTTCATAAGCGAAACCATTCTCTATCAATTTTTCGACCATAGCGATAATTTCTGCCATATGGTCGGAAACACGCGGATAAATATCAACTCTTCTGACATTGAGTTTGTCTATAGCTTCAAAATAAGCGTCTATATAACGGCCGCAGATGTCACTCCAGGCTACTCCCTCTTTATTGGCGGCGTTAATTATTTTGTCATCAACATCCGTAAAATTCTGTACGTGTGTTACTTCATAGCCTTCATGCTCCAAAAAGCGGTGAATAACATCCCAAGTAACAAAAGGACGTGCATTACCAATATGCGGATGATTGTAAGGGGTTACCCCGCAAACATAGATGCTGGCTTTGCCTGGCACAATAGGCACAAATTCTTCTTTTTGCTTGGTCAAAGTATTATAAACTTTTATGCTCATCTTGGTTTTCTCCTTTACGCGAGAGTTACCCCAGCTTTTTCCAGACTGCCCTTAATACGTTTTAAAGTACGTTCCAGCCCAAGCAGAGGAATGATCTCCGTCAATTCAGGTCCGTGCTGATTACCGGTAAGTGCCACACGAATCGGCATATAAACACTCTTGCCGCCCAGTTTAGTGGTTTTCTGGATGGTTTTAAAGGTGGCTTTAACACCTGTAGCATCTACTGCTTCCAGCTGTCCGAGCTGCTCAAAAAGCATATTCATAACGGTTGGTACTGTTTCTTCCTTCAAAACAGCTGCAGCTTCTTCATTTTCAAAAGCAAAGTCATCATGGAAATACATTGCAACAACTTCTGGAATCTGCGCTGCATAAGAAACATGTTCCTTACTTGTCAGAACTACTTTTTTCAGCCAGGCCAGTTTGTCGCCTTCTTCCTCGCCTGTCATAAAACCAGCTTCAATCATCTGCGGTTTCGCTGCTTCGAAGAAAGCTTCATCATCCAGCTGACGCATATAATGCTGATTTATCCAATTCAATTTATCTAAGTCAAAAACAGCCGGATTCTTGGCAACATGATCCATGGAAAAAGCCTGGATCAACTCTTCGGTAGTAAAGATCTCCTGTTCGCTGTTTGGAGCCCAGCCCAGCAGGGCAAGGAAATTAACGATACCCTTAGGGCAATAACCAAGTTTTCTGTATTGGTCAACAGAAGTTGCACCGTGCCGTTTACTCATTTTAGTGCGGTCTTTACCGAGAATAAGTGAAATATGACCGAAAACAGGTTTTTCAAAACCCAATGCATCGTAAATCAGACATTGACGCGGGGTATTGGATAGATGCTCTTCAGCACGTATAACATGAGTTATGTGCATCAAGGCGTCATCAATTACCACGGCATAATTGTAGGTAGGAATGCCGTCAGACTTAACAATGACGAAATCGCCAATACCGTCTGAGTCAAAAACTACGTCGCCGCGCACCATGTCATGAATGACAATTTGCTGTCCGGCGGGCACTTTGAAACGAACGGTCGGCTTGCGGCCTTCTTTTTCAAATTCAGCAATCTGTTCAGGTGTCAGATTCCTGCACTTGCCCATATAACGCGGCATTTGACTTTGAGCAACCAGTGCTTGACGTTCGGCTTCCAATTCATCATCAGTACAGTAGCAATAGTAAGCTTTGCCTTCAGCCAAAAGTTGTTCTGTATATTTTCTGTACAAATCAAGACGTTCAGTTTGACGGTAAGGCCCATATTCGCCGCCGACATCTACGCCTTCATCCCAATCCATTCCCAACCATTTAAGCGCAGCCTTAATGTTTTCTTCTGACTCTCTGCTGGAACGTTCAAGGTCTGTATCTTCAATTCTTAAAATCAATTTTCCGCCTGTTTTACGCGCTAAAAGCCAGTTAAACAAAGCTGAACGCGCGCCACCGATATGAAATGGTCCGGTAGGGCTTGGTGCAAATCTTACTCTTATTTCCTTTTCCATGAACAAAACCTCCAAATATGTAAAACACTATATCTTTAAATTATAGCACAAAGTCTATACAGATACTTTGTAAAAACCTTACTGCAGCTATGACCTGAAAACAGTAACCACTGCCTGGGCTGCTATGCCTTCTCCTCTGCCTGTAAAACCAAGCCGTTCAGTCGTAGTTGCTTTCACGTTGATCGCATCCTTGTCAATCTTTAATACAGCAGCAATATTATTTTGCATTTGTTCGCGATAAGCAGCTAACTTTGGTTTTTGCGCAATAATGGTGATATCCGCATTGCCAACCTGCCAGCCTTTTTCCTGCAGTAATCCTGCTACATGGCGCAGCAAAACCATACTGTCAGCACCTTTATACTTTTCATCAGTATCAGGGAAATGCTGTCCAATATCGCCTAACGCTACAGAGCCAAGCATCGCATCCATTAAGGCGTGAACTGCTACATCGGCATCTGAATGGCCTGCAAGCCCCAGTTCGTAAGGAACCTGGACGCCACATAAAATTAATTTTCTTTCAGCAACCAGGCAATGTACATCAAACCCGCTGCCCACTCGCATTGTAAGGTTTCTATCATCCTGCACAGGATTTTCTTCTCCCTTGTATAACAAAGCTTTGGCCCAGACAAGGTCATCCGGGGTAGTAATTTTATTATTCGCATAAGAACCTTCGGCAACAACGACAGGCATACCTAAAAGTTCAACAGCACCGGCATCGTCAGTAACATCTATTTTTTCTCTCCGCAGCATTTCATAGGCCTGCTTTAAAAGCTGAGTACGAAAAATCTGAGGCGTTTGTATCGCCCTCAGTTTACTGCGTTCCAAAGTAGTAACAACCCTGCCTTCAACATCAACAAGCTTGGTAGTGTCCTTAACCGGCACACCGGCAACCGCGGCGCCGCTCTTTTGTGCCGCAGCAAAAACACGTGCAAAAATATCCGGTGTAGCAAACGGCCTGGCTCCATCGTGAACAGCAACAAATTCTTCATCGTCTTTTACAAGACATAAAGCATTAAAAACAGAATCCTGCCTTTCCCTGCCGCCCGCAGTTATCTGCCAGCTGAGCCCCGGAAAGTACAAGTTTTCGTATCTTTGCAGGATTGCCGTTCCTTCTGCCAGTTCATCAGGCCTGACCACAATAATTGCACGTTTTACTTCTGCAACCTGACTGACTTGATGCAGATTGTGAACAATTACCGGCAAACCCTCCAACAACAAAAAAGCTTTATTCATGCCCAGGCCCATCCTTCGGCCTGATCCTGCCGCCGCCAGAATAACTACTATTTTTTTCAAAACAAAACAACCCCCAATGTTATTTCATGCGGGCAAAAATCATACGGCCTGCAGAAGTCTGCAAAACGGAAGTAACAACAACACTTACGCTTTCGCCAATATACTTCTTGCCGCCTTCAACAACAATCATTGTTCCGTCGTCCAGATAAGCAACTGCCTGACCGCTTTCTTTGCCTTCCTTGGCCAGAAATAGCAACATATCTTCTCCAGGCAGCACTACCGGCTTAACAGCATTAGCCAGGTCATTAATATTCAAAACACCTACGCCCTGAATTTCAGCGACTTTATTCAAATTGAAATCATTAGTTATTACCTGACTGCCTATTTCCTTGGCCAGCCTGACCAGCTTGGCATCAACCTCTGTAATATCATCATAATCCGTATTAATGATTTCCACCTGCTGGGAAAGACCATCCTGCATTGCTTTGACAACATCGAGACCTCTGCGGCCTCTTTTGCGCTTCAAAGTGTCAGAGGAATCAGCGATCTTTTGCAATTCTTCCAGCACGAACCCAGGAATAATGAGCTTCCCTTCTAGGAACCCTGTTTTCAGGATATCGGCAATACGGCCGTCGATAATAACACTGGTATCTAAGATTTTATGATTGCTGCAAACATTGTCCGCTTCTGTTCCCTTGCTCGCGTCCTTGAAAGTACGGAAGGACCAGATACGGTTAAAAAATGAAGTGATATCAGCGTGTTTTATCAGAGCCACCTTTGCTCCGACTATTGCCAGAATCAAACTGAGGATCAATGGAATATACATACCGATGAACGGCAGGTGTGAAAAAGGACTGCCTATCAAATTAGCTACAATAAGGCCAATGATAGCACCCATAGCAACTACCAGAATATTACTGGTTGGAACCTTAGCTAAAACGACAGCTATTACCTCCGTAAAACGCATAGTGTGTCCAATAATAAAATTTGAACCCGCATAACCAATTGCACCAAACAAGCAAAAACCAATTACATCTGAAGCAACAGTTGCTAAGGCAAAACCAAATGGGCCGTTCTTGAACATCTCATTAGGCAGCATTTCGGAAAGATAAGGAACCAGATATTCCATCAAAAGCATACCTGATACTGCAAAGACAAGTACTATTGTCAGTTTAAGAATTCTCGTTAACATTTTCTCACCTCCTTTCTGTCTCTTACGCCATAATCTTACTACAAAAGAAGAGTTTTTAATAGGCTATAGTAAGCAAAAAAAAATAAAATACGTCAAGCAACGACGTATTTTACTTTAAATTTTAATTAAAAAACTTATGCAGCCATATATCAGCCTCTTCAAGTTTTTGGGAACGTACCAGCATGACCTCGCTCAGAAGAATTTGGCGGGCAGTATTCAAAAGCCTTCGTTCTCCGGTTGAAAGCTTTTTTTCTTCTTCCTGGACTGTCAAAGTTCTTACAACCGCGGCAACTTCAAAAATATCTCCGCTTTTCATTTTCTCAAGATAAAGGTTAAAACGCCTGTTCCAGGTAATACTTTTCATCGTATTTTCCGGACGCGAAGCAAGAATGTTTTCAATCTCAGCAAGTTGTTCTTCGCTGATTACATGCCGCAGTCCTACTTGTTCAACATTTTTTATTGGAATCATGATTTTCATGTCACCCAGAAGCATCTCAAGTATGAAATATTCGACAACGCCGCCTTTTTCATCGCTGCGTTTTTCTATAGAATGTATCATGCCTGCTCCATGCATCGGATAAACAATCTTATCGCCTGTTTCGAACATGCGCCATGCCTCCTTCATTGTGACACTATAATTTTAGCATAATCTATTTACTTTGTCAAAATTTTTTATTGTATCATGTAGTTTTTTACATGTCAATCATATTTTAATATATTTAATTATAATCCTTAAAATTGACAGCCCAAAAGTGTTTATTTATAATTAAGCCAAGAGAGGTGCTGAATATGAAAGATAATTCCTGTCAAGACTTCCAAGCCAATGTTGAAAAATATCTGATTCGTCACAAAAGCGTTCTCGATATCATGACGAAATATCAGGAGTCTGTAGCACGTGTTAACCGTGCTCTTGCCAAATCCGTGACGGAATGCGGCTGCATCAAAATTGAAGCGCATAAACAAATCGTGCCTCATGACATTGCTTTCACCAGCATGAAAGACTACATGTCATCACATGTTGATGGTGAACTTTGCCCACACTGCAAGGAAACCCTCTCCAAAGAAATCGGGCATTCACTTTTTTATATGGCAGCTTTATGCAACCTTACCGGGTTAAAAATGGATAATGTCATGCAAGAAGAAAATAATGCTATCTCCACATTAGGATTTTATTACCTTTCTTAAAAAATAAGCTTAAGAGCTGCTTACTCTGAATGATGATACTTCAGAGTAAGCAGCTCTTTTATTTTTCGAAAAATGCTGTTAGTGCCTCTTCAACTGTATGTACCTGGATAATACCTGTCGATGCACTTTGCGCGGACAAATTGCCTGCTGGTATAACAAATTTTTGAAATCCTAAATTCTGTGCCTCTTTGATTCTTCTTTCAACAAAGCCCACCCTGCGAACCTCGCCAGTAAGTCCCACTTCCACTACAGCAAGAATTCCCGGCATTACCGCCTTATTACGATAGCTGGAAACAATTGCCGCGATGACAGCAAGATCGGCCGCCGGCTCCGTAACACGCACGCCACCGACAACATTGACATAAACATCCTGTGTGCCAAAATCCATCCCTAATCTTTTCTCCAAAATTGCGAGCAACATATTAACTCTATTGTAATCAAAACCAACCGCAGTTCTGCGCGGCATGCCATAAGGAGTCCTGGCTACCAGTGCCTGCATCTCTACCAGTAATGGACGATTACCCTCCAGACAAGCACAAACAACCGAGCCCGGAACTGCGGAAGCACGTTTTTCCAAAAAAAGGCCGGAAGGATTGGCAACTTCTTTCAAACCGCTCTCTTCCATGGAAAAAATGCCGCTTTCGTTTGTAGAACCGAAACGATTCTTCAAGGCTCTGAGCACACGAAAAGCATAGGATCTTTCACCTTCGAATTGTAATACAACGTCGACCATATGTTCTAATAGCCTTGGTCCTGCTATATTACCTTCCTTGGTAACATGCCCTATAATAAGGACGGCAATACCGGTAGATTTGGCAAAACGCAGCAATTTGGCAGTGCACTCCCTGACCTGGCCAACACTGCCGGCGGCGGTCTCGAATTCCGCATTGTACATAGTCTGTATCGAATCTATTACGAGCAGCGCTGGCTTAACCTCCTGCGCCTGAGCAAGAATGACCGCCAGATCCGTCGCCGTCATGATAAGCAAACCGCTGCCGGAGCCGCCAAGACGTTTGGCGCGCATCGCAGTTTGCGCTTCAGACTCCTCACCGGACACGTAAAGTACTTTAATGCCATTTTCACTGAACTTCATGCTGGCATCCAAAACTATGGTTGATTTACCGATGCCCGGGTCACCCCCAAGCAGAACCAACGACCCCGGCACGATGCCGCCGCCCAGAACACGATCAAACTCACGGATACCCGTTGCCATTCTTTCCAAATGATCAATTGCCACGCTGTCTAATGTTTTAGGACGCGGATTTTCCTTAACTGTCAAAAAAGAAGCTTTGCTTTCAGGCACTACGGTCTCCTCGACCAAGGTATCCCATTGTCCACACTCAGGACATTTGCCAAGCCACTTCAAAGTTGTATAACCGCAATTCTGACATACATAATGAATTTTAATTTTAGCCACTATTCTATCTCCTCACCCATCAGCGGGCAGTCAAGTCCGTCAATCTTCGTTTTTTGTTCTTGCAAGCCTGCCGAGAGCCTCTGTAAAGATTGCGCCTCGTTCTCTGGGGTCTACCTTGCCTTCCAATACTTCCATCATAAAGGCAAGCAGTACTGCTTCCCTGTAGGTAATTCCATTTGCCTTGGCAAGCTGTCTGATTTTGTTTTCTCTCTGGCCAGAACTTGTCTCCCTTTGCTGGAGTTCCCCGGCCATCAGTCGGACAATGCGCACAAAGCCTCCGCTCCCACGCCTCGATTCCACTATATAACCACGTTCTGGCGTAAATCTGGTGCTTAAGACATAACTTATCTGAGATGGAGCGCAGGACAATCTGTCAGCCAACTCGTTTCTTTGCACAAGTATCTGGTCTTCTTCATCAAGCAAGAGCTGCCGAACTATAAAATTTTCTATATCATCTGCAAGATTTTTCACGAATTCCACCACCTTTCATAGCGTATGAGCAATCATAATTTCTACAACTATTATATTTGACTATTTGACTTTTATCAAGTTTTTAAGTGATAAGTAATTGTAAGCAAAAACGTCGACATTAGTTTGCCGACGTTTCTTTTTGCTTATTTATTCTCTTTTATTTTCATAGCGAATTCATAACCAAATTTTTCTGCATCGCCGGTTTCGCCACTTTGTGGTTTCCACTTACAGTTGAAACCCGGCTGCACCTCAAACCCAGCTTTAGTTATAAATTCTTCCATATCCTTTTGCGCACCGCCGCTCCAACCATATGTACCAAAGGCAGCAGCCAGCTTCTTCCCAGGCTTCAGCCCTTTCAAATAGGTCAAAAGACCGCCCATGGCAGGCATCATGCCATAGTTCAGGGTCGGTGAACCAAACAAGACACCGCCTGCTTCCAAAAGCTCTGCAACAATCTGGCTGTTGTCAGAACTATTCAGCCTGAATACTTTGACAGGTATACCAGCTTTTGCCGCTCCTGACATCATAGCTCTGGCAACCTTCTCGGTGCCGCCCCACATGGTTTCATAAACAATTAGCAAGGTGTCATTCTTTTCTCCTGCCCCCCAGCCGCTGTATTTCGCAATGATTTTATCAATATGCGAACGCCAGATGGCTCCATGGCTGGGTGCAATCATTTTAAGCGGCAGGCCATCTACTTTCTGCAATGCTTTTTCTACCAGTTTCGCATATGGAAAGAGTATATTGGCAAAATATTTCTGTGCTTCAAAAAATAAGACATCCTCATCAACTCCATCATCAAAACGTTTACTTGTACAGTAATGTTGACCAAAAGCATCATTAGAAAATAGGATCTGGTCCTCCTTCAGATATGTTGCCATAGAATCCGGCCAGTGCAGCATCGGCAGCGGCAGAAACTGCAATTCGCGTTTACCCAGAGAAAGAACATCTCCTTCCTTTACGGTAACGAAATTAAAAATATCGCCATAATGCTGGATGGCTTCATTTTTGCCCTGCTGCGTTATGAAAAAAACAGCATTCGGCGCTACTTCGGCTAATTTTGGCAAAGCACCGGAATGGTCAGGCTCAACATGATTAACTATAACATAATCAATGTCGGCAGGATTGACTACTTCGCTTATATTTTGAATATACTCGTCTGTGAAAGGTGCTTTTACAGAGTCAATCAAACATATTTTATCGTCAACAATAAGATAAGAATTGTATGTAACTCCACGTGGTGTAACATATCCATGAAAATCCCTCGTTGTCCAATCAATAATTCCAACATCATAAATATTTTCTGCTATAGCTAATGGTTTCAAAATAATTCCCCCTTAATTTATTCTCTATCAACTAATTTTCTGCAAAACAACCGCTGCCGTTGTCTTATCGAGTTTAATTTCCAGCGAGTGGAATTTATTCAAGGTACTGCGATGTCCTATACTGACAACTGTTGTCTTTGTAAGTCTTTCTGCCAACAGCTTATACATTACTTTTTCAGTATCTTCGTCCAGCGCAGATGTTGCCTCATCCAAAAATAACCACTCTGGTTCATAAATGATAGCCCTGACAAAAGCAAGACGCTGTTGTTCGCCTATTGATAAAACATGCGACCAATCAGCTTCCGTATCAAGATTACCTGCTAAGTATCCTATATGGCAAAGTTCCAGCAAAGCAATAAGTTCTTCATCACTCTTTCGCCGTGTGCCAGGATAAAGCAATGCTTCCCTCAAGGTGCCTAATGGCAGATATGGCCTTTGCGGTATGAACATGATTTTTTCCTGTTCCGGCAATTCAATTTCTCCGCTTACAAAAGGCCAGATACCGGCTATTGCTCTGAGCAGAGTGCTTTTGCCGCTGCCGCTTGCCCCTTTCACCAAAACATTCGTTCCCGGCTGCAATTCAAAATTAATGTTTTTCAACAACGCCGAACCATTAGGGAGGTCCAGATCAAGGTTTCTTAATCTAACTTTATTATCCATTGTTTGCAGCCGCTTAAGATTGAGCTGTGGTTTTTCATCTTCCACTTCCGTCATATGCAGCCCAAAACCGATAAGACGATCTACCACTGCCTGCCACTGTGCCAGGGAAGTATACATATCAACGAAATAAGAGAGAGAGTCCTGTACTCTGCCAAAAGCCGCGGCAATTTGCATCAAACCACCTAAAGTTATTTCCCTGCTCAGATATCTTGGGATACATACCACAAAAGGGAAAATAATTGCTATTTGTGAGTAACCGGAATTCAGCCAGACAAGCTGCTTTTGTTTCTGAACTATTTTCCAGAAATTATCTAAAAGCAGTGTAAATCTCTTTTTGAAAACAGTTCCTTCCTGCTTTTCACCTTCATAAAAAGCCACGCTCTCCGCATTTTCACGGAGTCTCATCATACTAAAACGAAAATCAGCTTCATAGCGTTGCTGCACGAAGTTTAAGCCAACCAATTTCTGGCCGACTTTGTGCGTAACCCAGGTGCCGATAACAGAATAAACGAGAGCTACCCAGACCAAATAGCCGGGAATATGAAACTGCTGTCCCAGGGCGTTTAATTGCAGTGGTCCGGAAAGCTGCCACAAAATAACCACGAAAGAAACAAGAGTACAAAAAGCCTTCAGAATACCTATCGTAAACTGCAATGTCATTTCTACAAACATTTTCACATCTTCGCTGATACGCTGGTCGGGGTTATCTGTAACAGTACCGAACATTTGCAGCCGGTAGTAGGTCTTATTGCGCAGCCACTCATCCAGGTAGGCACTAGTCAGCCAACGCCGCCAGTTCAGCGCCAAAACCTGCTGAAGATAGAACGCATATACCGCAACTATGATATAGATAGCGGCCAGCCACGAAAAATGAAATAACTCACTGAATATTTTGTCAGTCTCATAGTCTTGTAATGCCGTATAAAAGGCATTGTTCCATTGATTCAAAAGTACAAGTATGTAGACATAGGCCAAAGTCAAAGCAATGATTGCTCCTAGCAGCAAAAAAGCTTTTTTCTTTTCTTCAGACTGCCAATAACTTTTTGTTAATTGCCAGACATGCTGAACAAAAACACGACCCAACAAGACTTTTTTCACTTTTTAATTCTCCTTTTGTTGAAAACGAATAAATAGTAATTACGACAGAAAGGCTGAAATTCCTGCAAAAAAAATAATGCCCCGCCTTATGGAGGAGCATTATTTAAGTCTTAGCTATTCTTTCTGTTTCCTATTAAACAATCTGGCAATAAAGACAAACATGACCGGAATAATGAAAATACCAAGCATGGTCGTAATTGTCATACCGCCAACAACCGCGTTACCCATAGAAACACGGGCACCGGCGCCCGGGCCTGTCGCAATCGCGAGTGGCAGGCAGCCTAGAATAAATGCAAAAGATGTCATCAGAATCGGACGCAAACGAAGTTTAGCGGCGTCAATCGCTGCCTGCATAGGCGTTTCACCCTTTTCCATATTCATCTTGGCATATTCGACAATCAAAATCGCGTTTTTAGCAGCCAAACCAATCAAAGTAATCAGGCCTATCTGCATGTAAACGTCGTTCTGCAAACCACGTGCGTACTGTACCAGAAAACAACCGAAAATGGCCGATGGTACCGATAACAAAACTGCCAAAGGAACAGCCCAGCTTTCGTACAAAGCAGCCAGGCAAAGGAAAACGAAGATCAGAGAAATTACAAATACTCTGGCAGAACTGTTGCCGGATTCAATCTGGTCACGGCTCTGGTCTACCCATTCATAGGTATAAGTTGACGGCAATACTTCTGCTGCCACTTCTTCCAACGCCTTCATCGCCTGACCGGTACTATAGCCAGGTGCGGCATCGCCGGCAATCTTCATTGCACTGGCACCATTAAATCTGGTGATTGAAGGTACTGTATTGCTCTTTTCATATTTTACCAAAGTATTCAAGGGCACCATCGTGTTATTACTGCTGCGCACATAGAACAAGCGCATGGAATCGACATCAGTCCTATATTTCGCATCAGCCTGCATAACAACTTTCCAGGTACGTCCGAAGCGGTTAAAGTCATTGATTTCAGAACCGCCAAGGAAGGTCTGCAGAGCGGTATAAACGCTGGCAACAGGTACGCCTAGCGATTCTGCTTTCTCGCGGTCAACCGTGAATTTATAAGAAGGAGTATTGGTATTAAAAGTTGTATAAGCAACTTTTATTTCTGGTCTCTGGTTAGCTTTTTGCAGGAAAGTCTGAGCCAAAGTGTTCATCTGTTCAGTAGAATCACCACCAAGATTCATCAGGTACATGCCAAGATTACCTGTGCTGGAAGCACCTGGCAACGCCGGCATATTGAAAGCCATCATGCTCATTTCAGGCATGCCTGCACCGATACCATAGATTCTCTTAATAGTAGATTGTACGTCAACATCGCGTTTATCGAAGTCTTCCATGGCAGCAACCAAAAGTCCTGCACTGGCTTTTGGCGCATTTGTGAGAATATCCATACCGGAAACTTCTATTACTGATTTGACACCAGGTAATTTTTCAACTTGTTCGCCGGCTTTCAACATTGCTTGTATACCACGATTACTTGATGCTGCTTCAGGCAAATTAAAGGCAACTATGCAAGCACCTTGGTCTTCATCAGGAACAAAGCCTGAAGGCAGAGTTTTTGCCATAACGCCAATAACTATAACCATAACTGCCATCCCGGCAACTACCAGTTTGGTATGTCTGATTGCTTTTTCCACGTTAACCGTATATTTGGAGAGCACTCCGGCATACCAAGCGTTAAAGCCTCCGACAATTTTGCCCAGAATGCCTTTTGGCTCTGTTTCGGCAGTGCGTGGTTTCAGAATTAGTGCACACAAAGCCGGAGTCAAAGACAAAGCAACCAAGGCCGAGAGAGCCATGGAAACTGAAATCGTTAAAGCGAACTGCTTATACAGCTGTCCAACCGTACCACCAAGGAAGGCAACTGGGATAAAGACAGAAGCCAAAATAAAAGCAATGGCTACAACTGGTCCGGAAACTTCCTTCATCGCTCTGTATGTAGCTTCTTTTGGCGACAATCCCGTTTCCTGGATATGATGCTCTACTGCCTCAACAACTACGATAGCATCGTCGACAACAAGTCCTATTGCCAAAATCATAGCAAACATGCTGATGGTATTAATAGTAAATCCTAAGAAAATAAAGGCACCAAAGGTACCGACTAAAGAAACAGGCACTGCCAACATTGGTATCAGAGTTGCCCGCCAACTGCCCAGGAAAATATAAACAACAAATAAAACTAATAAAAGGGCTTCAACAAAAGTATGAGCTACTTTGGTCAAGGATTCTACAATATAAGTTGTGTTATCCTGAACCATTGTCAGTTCCATCCCTGGAGGGAAACGCGTCTCGGCATCTTTCAAAACTTCTTTGATATTTGCCACTGTTTCTAAAGCATTAGCATCACTGGTCAGATAAACAGGGAATATTACTGAATCGCCGCCGTTAAGCCTACCAACGATAGCATCACTGCGTGAACCTTGTCCGATAGTTGCGATATCCTTAAGTTTCAGATTTTGGCCATTTGAAGAACGAACTATTATGTTGCCGAATTCTTCTTCAGTGGTTAAACGCCCTTGGGCGCTGGCTGAATATTGGAATTCCTGCTCCGCTGCCGTAGGTCTCGAACCTATCGAACCCACAGGTGCCTGGATATTCTGTGTCGTTAAAGCCGTGGAAACATCGCTTGCCGTGACGCCTAACTGCGCCATTTTATCTGGTTGCAGCCAGATACGCATAGAATACTCAGGGCCAAAAGAATCAACGGTCGAAACACCTTTTACTCTCTTGACAGCGTCCAAAAAATTCGTCATAGCATAGGATTTCAGGAACATTCCGTCATAAATATTATCCGGAGAATGCAGCGCAAAATACATAATCGTCTGTGCTGCTTTTTTAGTAGTAGTTATACCATAGCTGGATACTTCTTCCGGCATGGAAGCTTTGGCTTGATCAACGCGGTTTTGCACTTCAACAGCCGCAATATCCGCGTTTTTGTCCAAATTAAAATAAACATCAAGCGTATAACCACCATTGTTTGTACTGGTGGAACGCATATCAAGCATATTCTCTACGCCATTAACCTTTTGCTCGATGGCCTGCGCAACAGCTTGTTCAACTGTCTTGGAGTCAGCGCAGACATAATTAGTCGACACTGTAATCTGCGGTTTGGTAATATTTGGGTACTGGGCTATCGGCAGATTAAACCCGGCAAGGGTTCCCAACAAGGTGATAAGAATTGCCAGCACTATTGCAAAGACCGGACGGTCAATAAAAAAACGTGCCATTATTTATTACCTCCTTGTTATTTTGTTGTAGATGTATCAAGGTCCTGTTCAGTCATAGCCTCTGCCTTAACAGCAGAACCCTTCTTAACCTTCTGAGTTCCTTCTACGATGATATTTTCTGTGCCGTCAAGGCCGCTTTCAACAACCCACAGTCTGCCAACGCGGGCACCAAGTTTAACTTCCTTCATTTCAACTTTGTTCTCACTGTTGACTATATAAACAAAAGTCTTATACATTATTTCAGTTACAGCTCTCTGCGGCACAAGCAAAGCATCCTTCTTAGTACCAACATTGGCCTGCAGATGAGCAAACATACCAGGCAGCAATACCTTGTCCGGGTTATCGAACTCTGCTTTCAAGGTCAAAGTACCTGTGCCTTCGCTGATACTGCGATCGACCTGAGTCAGCTTACCCTTTAAAGGATAGGTAGAGCCATCAGCAAGTACTATTGTCAGATTTTCCAACGGTGCAGTGCCATCTGTAGCTTTAGCTGCCACCAGTTTCAGATATTCAGCTTCAGCAAGGCTGAATTTCACGCGCACGGGATCACTGTTGGAAATAGTAGCCAAAACTGTTGTTCCTGCTGTAACAAAAGTGCCGACAGCCAAATCATTTGCAGAAACTTTTCCGCTGAATGGTGCCACGACATTTGTTTCCCCTAAATCAACCTGAGCGGATGACAACAGTGCCTTTTGTGCTTCAACCTTGGCTTCGCTTTGTTCCAGCTCTGCCATGGTATTATCAAGAGTCTGCTTGGAAATTGCACCTTGCTCATATAATTTCTGATAGCGTTCAGCATCACGGCGAACGCGGCTCAAATCAGCCTGAGCGCTGGCAACTTGTGCCTGGTAATTCCAGGAAGCTGCTTGATAGGTCCTAGGATCAATAACAAACATCAATTGGCCTTTCTCAACTTTATCACCGCCGTTAACGTATTTCTCCGTAATCATTCCCGTAACACGCGCTTTCATCTGAACCTCATTCTGAGCTTCCACAAAACCAGAATATTCATAGATAATGGGCGTATCTCTCTTTATGACCTGCATAGTTTTTACCAATGTTTCTGATGGTCCTGCCGCTTGTTTACCACCACAGCCAGTAACAGCAAGCATAGACGCAACAACTAATGCCAGCGCCATAACTTTCTTTTTCCCTACCATCTGTATCCTCCTCCATCAAAAGTAATACCAATTTAAGCATTACCCCTAAAATCCCATTGTTCTATCTTAAAGAACACAGTCTTCATTATAAGTTGTCAAATT
Organism: Acholeplasmataceae bacterium; assembly: GCA_012517145.1. Classification (GTDB taxonomy): domain Bacteria; phylum Bacillota; class Negativicutes; order Acidaminococcales; family Acidaminococcaceae; genus RZYP01. Next base: position 58,958 of record JAAYVM010000132.1, on the reverse strand, counting down.
CGCAAACGCAAACCCGATTAAATGAGATTATACCTTTATTTCTTTGTTTTTCTCATTTTTTCTTTATTTTTCTCCGTTTTGACTAAGCAGTCAGTTTTGTTTTTCTATCTTGTTATCAGAGAAATATTTCATCAGTTCCTTTTTTGATACCTGAAACTCTTCAATGATTTTCTTTTCCTCATTTTTTTGCAGGAAAACAAAATTTTCACCGTCATAATAATAATCTTTCATCGTATCTCTTGTTACCTTGTTTCCTTGTTTGGCAGTCACTTCCGCAACTTTATCCCACATTTTTTTGTCGCTGCCAAGTAATTTTTCCAGCGGCACCAGTTCACCCGTAGCAAGGTCAAAGTTAAAAGCTTTAATGATATCTTCATTTCCGCCCTTGCCATCTTTTTTGCCGGTCATGAGTATGCTCAAAAGCTTATAGCCGGCATATTTTACTTCATAGTTCATTTCCAGGTAGCCTTTATTCCTGATTTCTTCAAACTGTCCACGGACAAAATTCTCAATCTGAGCATTGGTTTTCCATTGTGGTGCTCCCTTGCCAGCATTATTGATATGAGGATAAATAATTACACTCCTGCCTATGACAGCTTTTTCAGGACAAACCTTGTAACCACCCAAACCTATGACGTTTTCCCTTTCGATACTGCGGCCCATTGATTCCAGCTTGCTTTGGAAAACATAATTATCAATCTGCCAGCCAATCGCCGTATAGCGCCAAACAGCGCGCACGTAGCCCAATGTATCCGTATTATTAAGACCAACGATCCGCTGCGTGGTAACAACTTCTGCAACACCGTCGCCGTCATCATCTAAAAGCAACAGTCCTGACAAATACTGCCCATAAGGATGATAATAATCCTTCAAAAGATTACCTTCATCATCATAAACATTAAGATAACCATAGAAACCGAGGTCGGTCGGCACAGTCATAGTCACTTCTTTACCTTTATCACCAAAAGTGATGCGCACCTTATAATCCGGCAGATAATTTCCACCTATCTGTACACCTTGATTATCTTCAGCCGTGAATATCTCCCTTGGTTGGTTATCAGTGAAGTCTATAATCCTATAGGCGACAATCCCTCCGCTGCCGCCGGTAGGCGCGGCAATCAGGATATCATCAACGCCATTTCCGGTAACATCTGCCAGACGCAGGCTGCAATCATAACCGCCGGCAATAGAAGGACGTATGGCTCCCTTGATATTATCAGTTTTCATGTCTCTCACAAGGAGATATAACTTGGTGTAGTAGTGCGAATCATTACTGAATTTATTGCCCATCAGAAGAACTTTCTCCTCCTGACCGTCACCATCAACATCACCGTAAGCAGTTGCCAAGAGTTCTCCCCTTTGTACAGCATCATTGAAAGCAGTGTTCCCTGTCTTGGTCTCTGCTGGCAAAGCAGCATTTGCCAAAACAACCGTATCAGCTTTTTCAGCAAAGTTTTCGGACATAGCATTAAAACTACAAGCAATTGCAAATACAGTCAGTACTGTCTTGATTTTCATATTGTACAATTTCAATTTTCATACCTCCCAACTATTACATGTTCATTATAACAACAGATGTCCACTACTGAAAGTTTTTTCTCTACAGAACTTTATTCTGCGCCATCCCCAAAAGGACAAAATTATTACAAAACTAGACTTTTTTTAATAAAATACGTGTTTTTTTTATTATTATACGATACAATAGTCTATGGCAGCTCCAAAAGAGCTATACACACGAACAAAATGCACAAATCAAGGGGGAAGTTTGATGAAAAAAGTTGTTGCCTTGCTGCTGGCACTTTGTATGTCACTTGTTTTTGCCGGCTGCAGTAAGAATGAAACAAAGAAGGACGCGCCGAAAGAAAAGGCTCAGGTCTCATTGGCTATGCTCCGATTGACCAGCTCAGCCCCACTTTTCATTGCGCTTGATAAAGGCTTTTTTGCTGAAGAAAATCTTGAAGTCAAACCCCAATGGTTTGATGCTGCGCACCCAATTGCCGTGGCAACAGCCTCTTCTAAGGTTGATGTTGGTGCGACAGGCATCACAGCGAGTTTATTCAACATGGCTGCCGGAAATCAAAAACTGGCAATCGTAGCGGATAAAGGCCGCGAAGAAAAAGGCTTCCCTTCTTCCGCGCTTCTGGCAAACAGTGACGCCTACGCCGCAGGCGTGAATTCGATAGAAAGTCTGAAAGGTAAACGTATTGGGATAACTCAAATCGGCTCTACCTTCCATTATATGATTGGCAGGCTTTTAGAGACAAAGGGCCTGACCCTTGCCGATGTTGAACTTGTTCCGCTTGGCAAATTAAGTGCCATTATGGCCGCTTTGGAAAGCAAGCAAATCGATGCCTGCATACTGAATGAACCAAATATAACCAAAGCGCAAACAGCAGGTTACGCTAAAGTCATTACTCAGGTTGGCGATGTTATTCCTTATCAGACTTCCGCCCTCTTCTTCTCACCGGATTTTGTGAAAAAAGAAGATGTTGCTGTTCGTTTCTTACGTGCTTATGTCAAAGCCTGCAATTATTATTACGATGCAGCTATTGATAAAAAGTCTCCTGAGAAATTAGACGAAGTAATCAAAATTATTGCCAAATATACAAACGCACCTGTTGAAGACGTAAAATTAGGCTTGCCGTATATTGACCGCAACGGCAAACTGCTTGACAGCGACATTAAAACACAGATTGACTGGTATAGCTCTCATAATATGATAAACGGCAAACTGGATTCAGCACAGGTTGTAAATACCAGTTTATTAGAAAAAGCGCTCAAGAAATAACGAGCACAAAAGAGCGGACCAACCGTCCGCTCTTTATTTTTAGGCATACGGAGGAAACACGATGAAATTAGTCATTGAAGGTGTAAGCAAAAATTTTGCTAACGCCCATGGTCAAAAGCTCACAGTGCTGGAAGATATAAATCTCACTGTTGCAGAAGAGGAGTTTGTTGCTCTTGTCGGACCAAGCGGCTGCGGCAAATCAACGCTGCTTAACTTAACTGCCGGTCTTTTGGAGCCCTCTGGCGGCAGCATTTATTTTACGGAGATGGAAACTTCACATGTACCAGCCGTAGGTATAGTTTTTCAGGAGACAGGCCTTTTCCCCTGGCGTTCAGTTTATGATAACATTGCTTTCGGGCTGGAAGCAGCCGGTATTCCCACGAATGAGCAAAAAGAACGCATTTCCCATTATATAGAAATGGTCGGCCTTAGCGGTTTTGAAAAAGCTTTTCCGCATCAGCTCTCTGGCGGCATGCGTCAGCGCGTCGGCATTGCCAGGGCTCTCGTAATCAATCCCGACCTGCTTTTGATGGATGAACCTTTCTCCGCTCTTGATGCCCAGACAAGAACCATCATGCAGGAAGAACTGGTTGCCTTGTGGGAGAAAACACGCTTGAGCACTCTTTATGTAACGCATAACATTCAGGAAGCTGTTCTCCTGGCAGACAGGGTCGTTTTGCTATCCCGACGCCCTGGACGCATCAGCAAAATACTGACGATCGATATACCGCGCCCAGAACGCGAAAATGCTGAACATGCCCAGGCTATTGACGAATACGTGCGTATCATCTGGGAGCATATCAGCCAGGATGCACGTGCTGCTTTATTGGAGGTGGAAACAAATGGCTGATTACAAGGTGCAAAATAAAATGCTGCATTGGCAAAAGAGTTATCCCTCCTGGGTTTCAGCTATCGCTATATTTTCTCTCTTGGCGCTTTGGGAAGCAATCTGTCGCAGCGGTTTAGTTTCCGCTCTTTTCTTACCTGCACCAAGCGGTATTCTTAGCTCACTGCTTACTATGACGATGAACGGTGAAATAGGCCGCAGTCTGGCAGCGAGTATGGCTCGTATTGCCACAGGCTTTGTGCTAGGCAGCTTCATCGGGCTTATCGTCGGCATGATTACCGGAACCTCTGCTTTGGCTGACCGTATCGGCACGCCTATCGTCCAGGCGCTCTACCCTATTCCAAAAATCGCTCTCCTGCCTCTCTTTATCCTTTGGCTGGGCATTGGCGAGCTTTCTAAAATTACGATTATTGCACTCGGAGTTTTCTTTCCTGTTGCCATGAACACTTACTCTGGCGTCAAAAATGTCGATCCTTTATTAATCAAAGTTGCTGTCAGTTTCAATGCCAGCTGGTGGCTTACTATGAAAAGTGTGGTGCTGCCAAGCGCCTTGCCTGTTATCTTTGCCGGGTTAAGACTGGCAGCAGGAACCTCCTTATTACTTCTTGTCGCTGCTGAAATGATTGCTGCTCAGGAAGGCATCGGTGCCCTTATTCTGCACTATGGCGATTTAATGATCACTGACAAACTGATGGCAGGAGTCATCGTGCTCTCTGTTCTTGGTCTTTTATTCCATTTGTTCCTGCAATGGCTGGAAAAGAAAGCTGTTCCCTGGAAAGATTGATTACCCGGGAAATACCAAGTCCCTGTTCTTTTTGCTTTATTGCAAAAAAGAACAGGGACTTTTTTTCAGTGCTTATCAACTTTTATTTCAAATGTTCTGTTCCAGGGCAGCGTAAATTGCCACTTGCTGATAGCCTTTGATGTGATATATGGTTTGATGAAACTCCTCATTTTTTCAGTAATGCTGCTTTCCAGAAAGAGTTTTTGTTCTGAGCGAAATGCTCCATCCTTCCATTGTCTTGGCCAGACCAGTTCCTTCCTGACCGCCTCACGCACATTGCTTTGATATGCCCAGTCATCGAGATATCTGACAAGCAATAAATCCTCTTTGTCCTCTGTAGTTAAATAAGCTGCCTGCAATCCTTGCACGAGAGCAAAACCAATCGTATTGGCTGCGGTATTCCACCCTGCATAAGCCGCAAGCGACCAAGCCAGTCTTTGATCAAAAAGCCCTTGCACAAGTGCATTATCAGCACCATTGGCATAAGCAACATCAGCTATGGCAACATTTTTGTTTTTTTGCAGATAATCTTCAACTTTTTTAAGGAAAGCATGTTGCTCTCCTTTCAACTTGATTGAATTAGCTGCATCATTGCCCTGGAGCGTAATACCATCAACCGGCGTATTCACTGCCAGAATAAGGTCAGCGTATTTATCGCCAGGAGCAGGCCAGGCAGCGGCGGCCAAAATTTGATTTCTGACTGTGGTTCTGACCGTATCATCTTCGTAGGCAGGCAATGTTTTTTCACCTACGCCATCTGTATAAAAAGCATGGACTATTGGCACTCCGCCTTCATCCTTATTGATAGCACGATTGAGCATCAACATTCCTAATTGGTCAGCACCAGCAAAGAAACGCACTTTGCGCTGTGAGAGTTGTGCATTAGTAGTCTCCAGTTTACGTGCATCACGATGAGCATCGGAGTATTGTGCCGTATCATCGCGGCCTAAAAGCAAATAGTCAAAACTGCCATTTTCGGTGCCAGCCAGTAGCCTCTCAGTTACTGCCAGATTTTTACCCCGACGAACATAGAGGTCACGCAAGACAGTTTCGGGGATTGCCTTACTGAGACTCAGCCGCTCTTTAGCTTCGCTCGCAGTAAGTCCAACAACCTCATTTTTATCGGTTAATTCTCCCAGACGAAAAATCTGGCCGCCATATTCTTTATAATAAGCAGGCTCTACAGGTGCGCTGCTTGCCTTTTGTGCGCGCATTACTGTCGTAAATACATAAACAGGTATGCCGCCAAATTGCTTTTTAAACTGCAACAACCTTGTCGTACGCTCTCCCAGATCTTTATCTGAAAGCTTGTGTGTTCTGGAAGCTACCAAACCACCATAAATCATGCTATCGCTGCTTAAAACAACAGCCGAGGCGCCAGGTGTTTTACTTTCCAGCCAGGCATAAAGCTTGTCGGGATCACCATCATGGTTGAAAGACGCCACTATATCATGCGGCGGCGTTTGTATATCCCATCCGGCTGCCTTGAAAGTATTTACTGTGTAGTCAAGGCAGACTGGCCTATCATCAAGCGGGACAAACAAAATACGTCCGCCAGCTTCTGCCAGACTAGTAAAAAGTAGAAAAAACAATAGAAAAGCATATTTTTTCATTTGTATTCAGGCCTCACTTTGAATTGAACAATAAAAAAACCTCTACCTGTACTTTCTACAAACAGAGGCTTTAATCCTTTAATTATTCTGATTGAACCTGGAAAGGAACTCTTTCGTACGTGGATTAGAAGGATTTTTGAAAATAATTTCCGGCGTTGCCTCTTCAGCAATAACACCCTGATCGATAAAAACAACCTTTGACGCTACTTCACGAGCGAAAGCCATCTCATGGGTTACAACGATCATCGTGAGACCAGCATTTGCCAATTCACGCATAACATTCAGAACTTCGCCGACCATTTCGGAGTCGAGCGCCGAAGTAGGCTCATCGAGAAGCAGGATTTCCGGCTCCAGCGCCATAGCTCTGGCAATAGCTACACGCTGTTTTTGCCCGCCTGACAGCTGGTTTGGTTTAGCATTGATATAATCAGCCATACCAACATAATACAAATATTTCATGGCAGTTTGTCTGGCTGCCTCATGATCTTTCTTTAAAACTTTGACCTGGCCGACCACGCAATTCTCAAGCACCGTCATGTTATTAAAAAGATTGAACTGTTGGAATACCATACCAACCTTAGTCCTGTACAAAGCAAGATCCTTGTATTTCTTCAGAACATCTTCGCCTTTATAACATATCTCACCACTTGTTGGGGTCTCCAAAAAATTAATGCAGCGGATCAAAGTCGATTTACCAGAGCCTGATGGCCCTATGATGCAAACAACGTCACCTTTATTGACCGAGAAATTGATACCTTTCAAAATTTCACGTTCGCCAAATTTTTTCTTTAACTCTTTTATTTCCAGAATATTTTTCTGCTCATCCATGTTTATCAATCCTGCTCCTTCCGTGTCGGCATCGGGAAGTGGCCGCAAGGGTCCTGCATTGGATCATAAGTTACCAGCTGATAGTCACGCGGACCAGCCATCCTGCCTTCTACCCAGCGTAAAAAACGGGAAACAGTAAAAGTCATAACAAAATAAATCACACAAGTAATGAAGAATACTTCAAAATACTTATAATATACGCCCGCCGCAGACTTCGAAGAAAAATAAAGCTCTGTAACGGAAATGACATTCAATACTGAAGTATCCTTGATATTGATAATAAGGTTATTTCCTATTTGCGGCATAATATTGCGCAGCGCCTGCGGTATAATAACAGAACGCATAGTCTGAAAATGATTCATGCCTATCGCGGTAGCCGCCTCAGTCTGACCGGGGTCAATGGAGTTGATACCACCACGCACGGTTTCTGCCATATACGCACCTGTATTAATGGAAACGACCAGAAAACCGGCAAACATAGCCGACATATCAATGTTAAAAATACTCATCGAGCCATAATAAACAACCATAGCTTGTACTATCATAGGCGTCCCGCGGAAAACTTCCACATAGGCATCAAGCAGCCAACGCACACATCTGTAAAAGCTTTTTTTGACAGTACCCGTATTAGGGTCAACAGGAATTGTCTGAATTATACCTACGACAAAACCAATGATACATCCTACAAAAGTACCGATCAAGGCCAGCAAAAGAGTGACTAATGCACCTTTTACAAAAAGCCCGCCGTATTGCTGTAATAAAAAGAATACCCACTCAAAAAAAGTAGTCGGCATCGTTGTCATTTTTATTCCCACCTTGTCTGCTTAACCATAAGTCAAATACGGGACGGCATTGCCGTCCCGTATAATGAAACACTTTTATTTTACTAACGGTTGAATTTTGATTGCATCTGCCATAATCTTCTTAAAGTCTGCTTCAGTCATTTTGCTGAGTTTGGCATTCATCGATTTCACGAGGTCCGCGTTACCCTTTTTGACTGCGATACCGATTTCAACATCTTCTTTTGTAGTTTTGAAGCCCTTATCAGGTGCAAACTCCAGAACAGCAAGCTCTTTGTTAGCATAAGAAGCAGCCATTGCAGTCGGAATGTCGGTGACAATCAAATTGCATTTGCCGGACTTAAGAGCAACAATCATACCAGGAACGTTTTCAATTCCCGGTTGTTTATTAACTTCAGGAATCTGGTCAATCAAATCATACCAGATAGTGTTCAATTGGGAGGTAGCAACGGCACCTTTCAAATCAGCTACGCTTTTAGCGGAAGCTTGTGGTGAATCCTTGCGCACCAGTCCAACAACGTTGGCATAATAGTAAGGAACTGTGAAATCAACGCTTTCTTTGCGTTTGCTAGTAATGCTCATACCAGCGATAGCAGCATCAATTTTGCCGGAAGCAACTGCCGGTGCAAGTCCGTCCCATTCAATCTTGTGTACTTCCAAAGTTGCGCCCATGGATTCAGCCAGTAACTTGCCAATCATAACATCATAGCCGTTAGCATATTCAGAACTGCCGGCAATCTTAACTGCACCATTGTCAGCATTCGTTTGCGTCCAGTTATAAGGAGCGTAACCGCATTCCATACCAACCTTCAAAACTTTTTTTGTTTCTTTTTTATCGCCGCCACATCCAGCAAGAAGCGCGAGAGATGTGAGCAGCAATGCACAAACTGTAATGCTCAAAATTTTCTTGGAAAAGTTCATCTTTACACAGCCTTTCTCCTTTTATTAATAGGTTAATTCTAACCTTTGTGAACAATTTGTGTCAATACATTGAAAATGTATACATTACTGTTTCACCAAGGGGCCGTCATAAAACTTCCTTTTATTTTATGTAATTATTCGTAAGATTAGTATCTTTCAGAATAACATCGTGAGCGCCGCCTTCAACAATACTGGTTGAGGAAACAAGCGTCAGTTTAGCATTTTTCTGAAGTTCATCAATCGTAAGAGCTCCGCAGTTGCACATAGTTGAACGAACCTTATTCAAAGAAAGGGTTACATTATCTTTCAGGCTGCCGGCATAAGGAACATAGGAGTCTACGCCTTCTTCAAAGGACAACTTGGAAGCACCACCCATATCATAACGCTGCCAATTGCGGGCACGGTTGGAACCTTCACCCCAGTACTCTTTCATGTAACTGCCATTAATGTTTACTTTGTTGGTCGGGCTTTCATCAAAACGAGCAAAATAACGACCGAGCATCATGAAGTCAGCGCCCATAGCAAGAGCCAGAGTCATATGGTAATCGTATACAATACCACCATCAGAGCAAATTGGCACATAAACACCGGTTTCTTCAAAATATTCGTCACGAGCCTTGGCAACTTCAAGCAAAGCAGTTGCCTGGCCGCGGCCAATGCCTTTTTGTTCGCGGGTAATACAGATGGAACCACCGCCGATACCTACTTTTATAAAGTCAGCACCTGCCTCAGCAAGGAAACGGAAACCTTCTTTGTCAACAACATTACCGGCACCAACTTTAACAGTATCGCCATATTTTTCGCGAACCCAATCCAAGGTTAATTTTTGCCATTCGCTGAAACCTTCAGATGAATCTATGCAAAGTACGTCTGCGCCAGCTTCTACAAGCGCTGGAACACGTTCTGCATAGTCTCTGGTATTGATGCCAGCACCAACAATATGTCTTTTCTTATCATCCAATAATTCCAAAGGATATTCTTTGTGAGAAGAATAGTCTTTGCGGAATACCATGTATAGCAAACGTCCTTGGTCATCAATAATTGGCAAGGTATTCAGCTTGTTATCCCAGATTATGTCATTTGCTTCTTTAAGCGAAGTATTGCCGTTGCCAACAATCATGGATTCAATCGGAGTCATAAATTCTGAAACCTTCGTATTCAAATCCATACGGCTGACACGATAATCACGACTGGTGACAATGCCTTCCAGCTTACCATTAACTGTACCGTCTGAGGTTACAGCAATAGTGGAATGACCGGTTCTTTCTTTCAACCTTAAAATATCCGCAAGTGTGCTGTCAGGTGTAATATTGGAATCACTGGTTACGAAACCTGCACGGTAAGTCTTGACACGTGCGACCATAGCTGCCTCACTCTCAATAGATTGTGAGCCGTAAATAAAGGAAATTCCGCCTTCTTTTGATAATGCAATCGCCATTTTGTCATCAGATACAGATTGCATAATTGCGGAAACCAAAGGAATATTCATTGTGATAGCCGGTTTTTCGCCCTTTTTAAACTTTACAAGTGGAGTTTGTAAGTTAACGTTAGCCGGAACACACTCTACGCCTGAATAACCAGGTACTAATAAATACTCACTGAATGTATGCGCCGCCTCTTCATAAATAAAAGCCATCATCAACCATCCTTTTCCTTAAAATATTTTACAATATTCTACCACTAAACTTCTTGCACAGCAAACTTTTTTTGTTACTTTTCATACATTTTTTCAAAAAAAGTTGAAAAGCGCACCACTGCTACGTTTTTCACAATGGTACGCTTTGTCATCATTTATCCTTCAAGGCACGCCAGGCAATATCATGCCGATAATGCGCATCTTTGAAATCAATTAACTTCACAGCGGCATAAGCTTTGTCTTTAGCCGCACGTATATCGCTGCCAGTTGCTGTTACCCCCAGTACTCGTCCGCCAGCTGTTACAATTGTGTCACCAATTTCCTTTGTACCCGCATGGAAAACAATCGTATCCGACAAAGAATTAGCTTCTGCAAGCCCTGTTATCGGCAAGCCCTGTTCATAACTCCCCGGATAACCGCCGGAGGCCATAACGACGCAGACAGCAGCTGAGTCAGACCATTCGACCTTAACTTCGTGCAAACGCCCTTGCGCACAGGCAAGCATTACTTCTACCAAATCACTTGCAAGAAGAGGCAGAACAACCTGTGTTTCCGGATCACCAAAGCGAGCATTGAATTCCACGACTTTGATGTCTTCCCCCTTGATCATCAAACCGGCATAGAGGCATCCTTGATACTTCCTGCCCTCAGCTTTCATCGCTGCAATGGTAGGTTTAAGAACCAGCTCTACGCATTTTTCCTTCAATCTATCGGTCATAACCGGTGCAGGAGCATAAGCGCCCATACCGCCGGTATTCGGACCTTCATCAGCGTCATAAACCCTTTTATGGTCCTGAGCAGCTACCATCGGCACGATAGTCTCGCCATCGGTAAAGGCCAGCAAGGAAGCTTCCTCGCCTTCCATATATTCCTCGAGAACGACACGTGCGCCGGCACCGCCGAACTTGAGATCGCCCATCATATCATCAACTGCTGCCAGTGCTTCTGCTTCAGTCATGGCAACAACAACACCCTTGCCAGCCGCCAGGCCATCAGCCTTGACAACAATCGGAGCGCCTTTTTCCATTATATAAGCTTTAGCAGTCTCAATGTCTTCACAGATTTTGAAGAAAGCTGTAGGTATACCGTATTTAGCCATCAATTGCTTGGAAAAAGCCTTGGAGCCTTCAATCTCAGCCGCAGCAGCCGTTGGTCCAAAAATAGTCAGACCGCGTTTGTTGAAAACGTCAACGATACCAGCGACAAGAGTAGCCTCTGGTCCAACTACCGTCAAAGCAATAGACTCTTTCTCCGCGAAATCAGCGACTGCTTCCAGATCAGTCAATGGCAGTGCAACACATTCCGCCAGATTTTTCATACCCGGATTGCCGGGACAAACATAAATTTTATCGACTTTGGGACTTTGTGCCAGTTTCCAAACAAGCGCATGTTCCCTGCCGCCGCCGCCAATAACTAAAATACGCATTACGTTTCCCCCAAATAATGTTATTTACCTGCAGCCAGTTGTTTTTCTAAGTAAGCAGTAATAGCCGCATCATATTCTGATGTATGGTTAAAAGCTTCTTTAGCCAAGGTTTTGCGTGTGGTAATGTCAGCATCTCCATGCTGTGACAACATCGCCATCAGGCTGGAGTATCTTGCCGGATTGGTAACGATGATAACATCACGGAAATTCTTTGCAGATGCACGAACCATTGCTGGGCCGCCAATGTCGATATTTTCTATCGCTTCAGTTTCAGTTACGCCTGGTTTGGCAATTGTTTCTTTGAAAGGATAGAGATTAACAACTACAAGATCAATAGGTTTAATGTCATGTTTGGCAAGAGCAGCCATATGTTCAGGATTGCTGCGAACAGCAAGAATGCCGCCATGAATTTTTGGATTCAAGGTTTTTACACGGCCATCCATAATTTCCGGAAAACCAGTAACATCACTGACATAAGTCACAGGAATGCCTGCTTCACGGATTGCTTGCATCGTGCCGCCGGTTGAAATAATTTCCACGCCTATTTCATGTAGGAATTTTGCCAATTCCACAATACCTGTCTTGTTGGAAACACTTAGAAGCGCTCTGTTAATTCTCATCTTCATCACCTGTCCCGTTTAATTTGTAATTGTTACTTTTCTGCCCTGAACAGCTAGTCTTCCCGCTGCCCACAAAGAAAGAGCCTCGGGAAGAGCTTTGTGTTCCTGTTCCAATATACGTGCCGCAAGAGTTTCTTCGGTATCGTCATCAGTAACAGGGACTACTTTTTGCAGAATAATCGGTCCGGTATCCATGCCTTCATCAACAAAATGAACGGTACAACCGGATACTTTAGCACCGTAACGAATTGCCTGACCCTGAGCGTCAAGGCCAGGGAAACTTGGCAGCAGTGCCGGATGGATATTGATGATTTTATGTCGCCAGCCTGATATGAAATCAGGTCCCAAAATACGCATAAAGCCAGCCAAAACAATCAATTCTACTCCATGGGCACGCATTATTTCATCTATTTTAGCTTCAAATTCTTTCTTATCAGCGCATTCCTTTCTTATCACAGCAAAGTTAGGAATACCAGCCTTTTCGGCTCTTTCCAAAGCAAAGGCATCTGCCTTATCGCTGATAACCACGGCTATTTCCAGTGGCAGCACACCCTCGGCAATCTTATCCATGATTGCCTGCAAGTTACTGCCGCGGCCACTGACCAATACGCCAACCTTATGGTTATTCACCAAACACGCCGCCCTTCAAAGTAACTTCGCCTTTGCCGGCAACAACCTCGCCAATAGTGTAGAACCCTTCGCCTGCAGCTGTCAGGTTAGCACGGATAGCATCAGCTTCTTCCGGTGCAACAACCAAAATCATGCCGATACCCATATTGAAGGTATTGTACATTTCATGCCAGGCAACATTGCCCCATTCCTGGAGTTTTTTGAAGACAACAGGAACATCCCAGGAGCCAGCGTCAATAACTGCATCACAGTCAGCCGGCAAAACCCTTGGTACGTTTTCATAGAAAGCACCGCCGGTAACGTGCACCATACCGTGAATATTGAATTTGTCAACTAACGGCAATACGGTGGAAGGATACAAACGGGTAGGGGTCATCAATTTTTCGCCGAGAGTGCAGCCGAATTCCGGTACATCCATCGACATATCAAAGTTTTGATAATCAAAACAGATTTTACGAACGAGAGAGAAACCATTGGAATGAATACCTGTGGAAGGCAAACCAATCAAAACGTCACCAGGTTTAATATTTTTGCCGGTAACAGCTTTGCTCTTCTCAACAACGCCAACACAGAAACCAGCAAGATCATATTCGTCTTTAGCATAGAAACCAGCCATAGCAGCAGTTTCACCACCGATAAGGGAGCAGCCTGACTCTTTGCAGGCTCTGGCAACGCCGTCAACTATCGTAACAACTTTTTCTGCGTTAATTCTGTCAAGAGCAATATAATCAAGGAAGAATAATGGTTCTGCGCCTTGTGCAAGAACGTCATTAACGCACATAGCAACAGCATCCTGGCCAACAGTGTCATGTTTATCAGCCATAAAAGCCAATTTCAGTTTGGTGCCAACGCCATCGGTACCAGCTACCAGAACCGGTTCCTTATATTTTTTCGTATCAAAGGCAAAGAAACCGCCAAACGCACCCAATTCGCCCAAAACTTCAGGACGGTAGGAAGCCTTTACGCTTTCCTTCATCATTTCCTTCGCTCTAGCTGCAGCATCAATATCTACCCCTGCATCAAGGTATGTAATTTCCTTCTTTTCTTTATCAGTCATCATCCCAGCCTCCTATTTATTGTTTTCAAACAAGTATTTCGAACCTTGACGTACAACATTTTCCGCATTATCCGGATAGCCGGCATCAAAGCAGGCATAACACATACCTTCCGAATCAAGGGAATTAAATGCTCTCTTCAAACCTTCTTTGGAAATATAATGAAGCGAATCGGCACCTATGTATTTGCAGATTTCATCTTCTGTATGAGTTGAAGCGATAAGTTCTTTTCTTACCGAAGTATCAATACCATAATAGCAAGGGTCTGTTACAGGTGGTGAACTTATGCAGACATGCACTTCTTTCGCACCGCCCTCTTTCAAAAGCTTAACAATCTTACCGCTCGTTGTTCCACGCACAATGGAGTCATCAACCATGACAACAGATTTACCTTTGACAAGAGGTGCAACCACGTTCAATTTCAAGCGTACAGCATTTTGTCTTTGTTTCTGTGTCGGCTGAATAAACGTACGGCCAACGTAACGATTCTTGGTCAGACCCTCAACAAAAGGAATTCCTGCTTCCAGGCCGTAACCAATAGCCGCTGCAGTTCCTGAGTCCGGCACTGAGATAACAATATCGGCTTTAATGTTCTTCGTCTCTCTGGCAAGTTCACGGCCCATATTGAGACGTGCTTCGTAGACGCTCTGTTTATCAATCACGCTGTCGGTACGGGCAAAATAAACATATTCAAATACGCAGTGCGCAGGTTTAGCAGGCATATCAACTGCATACATCATGCTTCTTGGTTCAGCGTCATCATCTTCAATGATGATCATTTCACCTGGTGCTATATCACGAATGAATTCCGCACCAACCAAATCAAGTGCACAAGACTCAGAAGCAACTACCCAGCCATGTTCCAGTCTGCCCAGACAAAGTGGTCTGAAACCAAACGGATCACGCATCGCGATTAATTTGTCATCTGTCATGATCGCAAAGGCGAAAGCGCCTTTTATTTCATTAGCAGCCTCTGCCACACGGTCTTCAATCTTTTCCTTGCGGGAACGTGCAATAAGGCTAAGCACAACTTCACTATCAACTGTAGTCTGGAAAACAACGCCGTCTTTGGCAAGCTTCATGCGCAGCTCGCAGGCATTAGTCAGATTTCCATTATGTGACAAAGCAAGATTGCCGCCATCAAAATAAACCTTTAACGGCTGAATGTTGAAAGGCATGCTCGCACCAGTAGTAGAATAACGAACATGACCGACGGCGATGTGACCACAAAGCTCACCTACTCCGTCCTTAAAAACGTCGGGAACCAATCCCATACCACGTTTGATCTGCATACTGCTGCCGTCTGTCACAGCAATACCGGTACTTTCCTGGCCACGATGCTGCAGCGCAAACAAGCCCCAATAAGTATTCAGAGCAACATCGTCACGATGAGAATAAATGCCGAAAACGCCACATTCCTCATGCCACTTGTCTTCCTGAAAATCAATTCCCTGCACGATAAATTCTCCTTCATTTTTCAAAATTATAACCCAGGATAACCTGCCAATTAATCTTTCATTGCTCTGATTTTCGCCAGCTTTTCGCCCTTCGAAGCGACTTCTGCGCGCATATCATTTCTGTCTTCAGTCATTTTATTAACTAATTCAGGATATTTAAGAGCTAAAATCTGTACTGCGAAAATTGCTGCATTCTTGGCACCGTTGATAGCCATCGTCGCCACCGGAATTCCGGCAGGCATTTGTACGAAACTCAGAAGAGCGTCCATACCGTTCAGTGGTGTGGCATTAATCGGGATACCGATAACCGGCACTGTAGTATAAGCTGCAATGACACCGCCCAGATGAGCAGCAGCACCAGCAGCGGCAATGATGACCTCCACGCCTCTTTCTCTGGCACCAGCAGCAAATTCATGAACAACATCAGGTGTTCTGTGTGCTGAAGAAACCAAGACCTCAACTTCAACGCCGAATTGTTTCAAAGTTTTTTCTGCCGGTTCTAAAATCGGCCAATCAGAATTGCTTCCCATGACTATGGCAACTTTCACAAATCTTACCTCCTATGTTTGAAGAGAAAAAATAAAAGTCCAATAAGAACTCTCTCAACTGCAATTATGCAACTAACATTCCTTGGGCTTTTCTTTTCGGTAGACCTATACTATTCTTTCATAGTATAGATTAATTCTACCAACGCCGGGTATCGATGTCAATCTCATTGTGAACTTTTTAACAGTTTTTTCAAAAATCGTTCGCATTTTTCACTTCTGTTTTAAACTTATGCTTTTTTTCTGATTAGCGTCTGCTATAATCAACATAGCGGAATTGGAGGAATTAATTTGGACAAAAAACAACTACGTAAAGAAATAATCTGTCTGCGCGATACACTTTCTGCTGCAGAACGTGATGCCAAAGCTGAAATAATCATTAAAAACCTTCTGGCGACCGAGCTTTATCAAAAAGCTAACCACATTATGCTTTTTGCCGCCTTCGGCAGTGAGTTGAACCTCCTGCCTTTAGTTGAAACAATCATCAAGGCAGGCAAACACGCCTACTTACCGGTCGTCGATAAAAAGACAAATAGGATACTGCCGATAGAAGTCCACAGCCTTGCCGATCTGAAGCCAGGCACTTATGATATTCCCGAGCCCTCACCGGACAATTATCAGGAAGTTACGCCTAATCTTTTGGACCTCATCATTACGCCGGCAGTTGCCTTTGACACTGATAAATACCGTATCGGCTATGGCGCTGGTTACTATGACCGCTTTTTCGCTTCGTTGAAGAAAGATATAATAAAAATCGGCGTTGGCTTTGATGAGCAATTGGTTCAGGAAGTACCACGGGAACCTCATGATATTCGACTTAACTACGTTTTGACTGATAAACGTCTGCTGAAATAGCTAACTTTGTTTGAATATTCTTTTAATTTCTTCTGTACCTTGATATAATTGTTGTAGGATCGTAACACATAAAAATATAGCGTAATAAAAGGTGGTGCAATAATGAAAAGTTACTTTAAAAAGATCCTCTTCTCTGTTTCTCTTTTGGTATTGTTAAGTATGATGATAGCATCCATAAGTTTTGCACAGCAATCGGTCAGCGTCAGCCTGCCAACTTTCAAAATAACAATGAACAACGTAAAAATCGACAATAATGAGCGATTGTACCCAGTTATTGTCTATAAAGACATAACCTACGTACCAATGACTTATAAAGATAGTAGATTTCTTGGTTTAGAAACAAAATGGAGCTTCGAAGAAGGACTGCAGGTAAATAAGATCACCACAACTACTACCTACAATCCTGACAGGGGATATTCCAGCAGTGTGCTCGAAAGTGCCTACATACCCGAGTCCAGAATTCGTGTCAACGGCAAAGAGATTTATAACAAGAGCGAGACTTACCCGTTACTGCTCTTCAGAGATATTACCTATTTCCCTCTGACCTGGCGCTTTATGGTTGATGAATTCGGCTGGTCCTCAAGTTTCGATGCCGTGAATGGCTTGATTATCAATTCTCACGGTGACATAAGCTCTCCACCTACTTCCACCATTGAATCAGGCAAGGTTTTCGCGCAAGACTTTGGCAGCGTCAAAGTTATCTTTGACCGGTCCACCAACAACCAACCTGGCAACTTATACGTGAAGGAAAACAACTATATAAGGCAAATAGGAAATCCAAACTATATCTACGGAGTCGGTTACCTCCAGGCAGGTACTTATGGCCAATACACAGCAGTAGACAAAGTTGAATATGCTAACCGTTGGATATATACTCTCGCTGTCGATCCTTCCGTTTACCCGATAGTAAGCAGGGATGTAAGAATCAATATTGATACTAATGAAGTCCAGACGGTAGAAGGTACCACTATCGGTGAGCCTTCAGTAAGTATTGGTGACAAAGTCTACTCCAAACAGTTTGGCAATGTTACGTTGATTCTTGACCGTACCTCCGATAGAGAGCCAGGCAACTTATATGTTAAAGAAAATAATATCATCCGCAGAATAGGCAATCCAAATTATATATATGGCGTTTCCTATTTCAGGATTGGACCATTTGAAAGCTATAACCCCGTTGATAAATTGAATCTTACAGGCCGCTGGGCATATACTACAGTGATAGACACGACCAAATCGACCCTAACAAGCAGAGATGCAAAGATAAACATTGATACCAACGAAGTGACATTCCTATAGTTAGCGATAAAATTATAAAAGAAGGGGTTCCCCTAATTGGGAACCCCTTCTTAATTTATCTAGCAAGTTAGTAAATTTTATTCTACATTTAAAACCTTGTGCAGTTGAATACCAACCCTTAGCTGCAGCTTAGGATTTTCCGTCACGATCCGTACCGCACGCGCCGCAGATTCCGGTTTGCAGCTCTCTACCTGCAGATAAATGTGCCGCGGTGTCACCCTATCTGCCTGGATGACATCAACACTGAAATTATCATCAACTACATATTTAAGTTCATTGGCGCAACAGTTGATCACATAATCGCTGTCCGGTTTTGGCGAAACGGTAATCCAATCAATACCCCATGCAGCAGGAACAGGATTCGTGCCATTAGTCTCCAAGGTCACAAAATTGCCGCGGGCTTTCAGCGCCTGCACCAATGGTCCCAAGTCGTACAAGCTCGGTTCACCACCCGTAATAACAACGATGGGCTGGTCAAACTGCCATTTGGCAAGAATCTCTTCGACATCAAGCATTGTCGCTGCAGCTACATCATAAGAATGTGCCGTATCACACCAGGAGCAGCGCAGATTGCAGCCAGCCAGACGGATAAAATCAGCACCTAATCCGCTGAAAGTTCCTTCCCCCTGCACACTGGTGAATACTTCTATTACAGGATACCGCATACTCATTTGACCACCTCAGCGAAGGACGTCTGTGTCTCCCACAACCTGAGTTTGAGAACTTCCACGCCTAGCGGTGCCAATTGCTGTTCAAGCACTTCGTAAAAATGGATAACCATATTTTCCGCCGTCGTCCGGAAAGGAAATATATCATTGAGCATTTTGTGATCTACTTTTTCAATTATCTCACGCTGCACGATAGTTTTCAGATCACCGAAATCAAGGACCATACCGGCACTTGAACCTTCGGCAACTAAGCCGCCGTCTTTTCTGGCAACCGTTACTTCCAGCCTATAGGTGTGACCATGCAAGTCAGCACACTTCCCGCTATGTTCAGGCAAAAAGTGCGCCGCATCAAATTTAAAGATTTTAGTAACACTAATCGCAGTCATAATTCACCTATTCCCTCCTTGCCAAATATTTCTCAAGACCATGATTGCGCAGTTTGCAGGCAGGACATTCGCCGCAACCGGCTCCCATAATGCCGTTGTAACAAGTCAGCGTATTATCACGCACGTATTCCAGTTTGCCCATCTTGTCTGCGAGTTCCCAGGTTTCCGACTTATCGATCCACATCAGTGGCGTATGAATCACAAAGGAATGGTCCATCGCCAAATTCAAAGTTACGTTCAGCGACTTGATGAAAATATCGCGGCAATCAGGATAACCGCTGAAATCAGTTTCGCAGACACCGGTTACGATATTTCTCAGCCCCTTTTGTTTAGCCGCCACTGCCGCAAAAGTCAAAAACAGCATATTGCGCCCATCAACGAACGTGGAAGGCAAATGACCCTCCTCACCGGCTTCTACTTTTATACTATCCCTGGTCAACGCATTCTCTGTCAGCTGTCCCAAAAGGCTCATATCCAGAATTGTATGCTGAACACCAAGATCAGCGCAAATCTTCTTTGCGCATTCTATTTCTTTGCTATGACGCTGACCATAATCAAACGTCACCGCCTCAACCTTCGCATATCTCTCCAGTGCCCAGAACAGGCAAGTCGTGCTGTCCTGACCGCCGCTGAACACCACCATTGCTCCTTCATCCTTTATGTTCATCAAACATTCCTCCTCCAGCAACTCTAGCAAAAGCTATCAATAAAACGCGTAGAATTCATTATGATCTCCACGTCGCAATTTTCTTTCACTTGTATTTTACTGCATTTCTTCCCGTTACCGCAATCATCATGGCATTAAAACAAACAAGTATACCAAGAATTCTTCCCCACCTCTGACTATGCTCCTAAAAACGAAATTGACTTCGAAGTATACCCAGACGGCGACATTACTTCGCCCAACTATGAAAGCGAAATTTGGATTGCCGTTGCAAAGAAATAAAAATTTAACAAAATTGAATTAGTAAAATGCCCTGCTGACTTATTAATCAGCAGGGCATTTATTTATAATTTAATAGAAAAGTCAAAATAACGAGAAAATATTCGTCTCTTTCTTTACTGGTTATTTTTAGGAAGCAAAAGAAACGTCCCTGCGCTTCCCTACATCAGTTTCTTTCTTGTTCCGCCATCGCTTTCGTAGTAGATAGAACCCAGCTTTAGTTTACCGTTTACTATTCTCAGATAAGGCGCAAAGATTTGGTCGCAGTCTATCATGATATATACATCTCTGAAGTCCAGAATGCCATGTTGACTGGTTATAGTACCCTGCAGGCTATCAAAATCTATTAGTCCGTAAGAACCTTCACCTGACTTGAAGTCACCGTAAATCAAAAGGTTCTTGGGCTTGCCGTCACTGCGCAAGTGCGCGTCAATATCCACGAGGCAATGCAGCTGCGGATCATTAAGACCAATATCACCATGCAGCCCTGTGCCTATGAGATCAATGCCATAGCTCCTATCATCGATATTATAATAGCCATTAGCCTTTACTTTTCCCGCAAATACTCTGGCATCCACTTCGGGAACATCAATCGCACCGTTCTCATATTTGAAACTACCCTGTACATTACTGAAATACATCGGCGTAATCTTCAATTTTTTCATATTCAGAGTACCTGTAATCACCGGCGTCGGCAAATTACCGTTTATTACCGCCTGTACCGTACCCTTTTCATTCTCACCATTGCCGATACCAAAGGCAGACATATTGCAGTTAGTAATATTGAAACTGATATTGTCATAAACCCCTACTGGTTTAGTCAGATCAACCGCACCATTTAAGCGTACGGCATCAGCCTCAAAAGTTCCGGAAACATTGCCGCACTGAAACTCCATAGCCAGCCTCTTCTTACTATTGAAATTAATAGTAGCGTTAACGTCCTTAAGTTTAAAATCACGCCGGTCAGCGTGTGTCTGTATAGTAGAATTAACCAAAACCAGCTTAACATTAAACTCCTTAAGCTGCATATTTTTCATATCATTTTTAGTTTTTGGCTGTTTAAAAACATCAAGGTGCTGCCAATACATCTTATCATCAAAATTTATATTTACCGCTGCATCTTTGATTTCAACATAGGTAACAGTTTCTGAGCTAAAACGTTTGGTAATGATGTCCAATGGTCTAACCTTAAAGGAACCCTGCGGGATACTTGCCAATAATGTGCCAGCATCATCTTTCCACAACAAATTATCAAAGCTTACAGTACCAAAGATATTGGCACGCAAAGCTTCTACAGTTAGTGTTCCTTTCATCACACGCTGCTCAGCCACCACTTCATTAAAGATACGCGCAGCCTGAAGGCTGGCTAAATAACAAAGCAGATAAAACACTGTTGCTAGAGCAACGGCGATACTTATCGCTGATAAGACAACCCTCCGCTTATTTCTGAACATAGCTAACGCCTCACTACGAGTACACAGACACCCTTTTTGGTCATCTTTCCTGCTTTTCTCTTCGATATTCAAACACCAAAGAAATTGCGAAAGCAGCAGCAGCAATCACGTCTACCATTACCCATCTGCTTTCCACAAATTCTACGTCGCAAATCGGATTATACAATACTGCTATAAGACCAAATATCCAAACTCCAAAGGCTTGCTTTCTTTTGTGATAGTCATAAATAGTCAATAAAGAAAATATGAACACTACTATTTTTATGACCGTGAAAAAGCCTGAACCAAAATCATAGTTGTAAGATTCATTGGAATCAAGGTAATCCGAAATTAAAAGACACATGGCAACGAGTTTTGCTGTAAATAAATTCTCCTTAAAAATTTTGGACACAACACAGTCAAGCTTTTCCAAAAACTGATCTAGCATCTATATCCTCTCCTAAGAAAAACAATATAGTTGTTATCTTCGCTAAACACTTCATCTTTCCTGCAAAAAGTAAAAATCTTCTGCAAACAAATACCAAACTTCATAATTTAACATAAAAAATAAACCTGCAAACTCTCACTTTTAAGAGCTTGCAGGTTTTTGTTATTTATTCCCACTCAATTGTTGCTGGTGGTTTGGAGGTTATATCGTAAACTATGCGGTTGACGCCCGGTACTTCATTAACGATTCTTCTGGAAATATCGTCAAGTACGCTGAATGGGATATGTGCCCAGTCAGAAGTCATGCCGTCGGAGCTGGTAACAGCTCTCAGTGCGATGGCATGATTGTAAGTACGGCCATCACCCATGACACCTACAGAACGGATATTAGGAAGGCAGGCAAAATATTGCCAGATTTTTCTTTCCAAACCAGCTTTCGCAATTTCCTCACGGAAAATAGCGTCTGCCTCTCTGGTAATTTCGAGTTTCTCTTCAGTAACTTCGCCGAGAACACGAATCGCAAGACCAGGGCCTGGGAATGGTTGACGCCAAACTAGCTCTGAAGGGATACAAAGTTCTTCGCCGACAGCGCGTACTTCGTCTTTAAACAATTCGCGCAGCGGTTCGATTAATTTAAGATCCATATCTTCAGGCAGACCGCCTACGTTGTGATGGCTCTTAATGGTAGCAGAAGTACCGGTACCGCTTTCAACAACGTCTGGATAGATTGTGCCTTGTACCAGGTAATCAACTTTACCTAATTTATTGGATTCTTCTTCAAATAAGCGGATGAATTCTTCACCGATGATTTTGCGTTTTCTTTCTGGATCGGAAACACCAGCTAATTTACCGAGGAAGCGTTCTTTGGCATTAACGCGGATAAGGTTCATATCAAATTTCTCTCTGAATACTTGTTCAACCGTGTCGCCTTCGTCTTTTCTGAGCAGGCCGTGGTCAACAAATACACAGGTCAACTGTTTGCCAATTGCTTTATGTACAAGAACAGCAGCGACAGAAGAATCAACGCCGCCGGACAGTGCGCAGAGTACATGTGCATCGCCAACTAAAGCTTTGATTTCTTCAATCTTGGTTTTAGCAAAGGAAGCCATTGTCCAGTCGCCCTTAACACCACAAATATCAAATAAGAAATTGGAAAGCATCTTGCGGCCGAAAGGAGTATGTTCAACTTCCGGATGGAATTGTACGCCATACAGCTTGCGTTCATCATTAATCATTGCCGCAACCGGACATTCGCTTGTCATAGCATAAGTCTGGAAACCTTCCGGTACTTCAGAAACATAATCGTTATGGCTCATCCAGCAAATATTTCTGCCTTCTACACCTTTGAACAGTGAACAATCAGTCTGCAATTCCACGGAAGTCTTGCCGAATTCGCTGATACCAGCGCTTTCAACATGTCCACCCAAAGTATGCGCAATGAATTGATGTCCATAGCAAATGCCCAGAACCGGCACACCCAGTTCGAAAACACCGGCATCAACTTTTGGGGTTTCTTCAGCATATACGCTGTTTGGTCCGCCTGTAAAAATTATACCTTTTGGATTTTTAGCCTTGATTTGTTCAAGGGTATAGGTATAAGGAATAATCTCGCAGTAAACTCCGCATTCTCTAACTCTTCTGGCAATCAATTGATTGTATTGGCCGCCGAAGTCAATAACCAGTATAAGTTCGTGTTGCATTTTTTCCATATTTTTGCAGAGCCTCCGTAACATTTTTTACTATTATTCAAGAATAGTAACATAAAAGCAGCAAAATTACAATTGATAGACAAAAAAAATCTCGCGGCGCTAATCGCGTCGCGAGATCCCAATAATGGCTTGATATTACATCATACCAGGCATTCCGCCCATTGGCATGCCGCCGCCCATAGGAGCAGCTCCTTCTTTGGCAGGTTTATCTGCAACTAAGGTTTCAGTGGTCAGAATCATTGATGCAATGCTGGCTGCATTTTGCAGTGCACTACGGGTAACTTTTGTCGGGTCAACAATGCCGGCAGCAATCATGTCAACATATTCTTCCGTCAAAGCGTTGAAGCCGATACCGCTGTCAGAACGTTTAATGGTGTCAACGATAACTGCACCTTCGAGACCTGCGTTGAAAGCGATTTGGCGAACCGGTTCTTCAATTGCGCGTTTAACAATTTCCACACCGGTTTTTTCATCGCCGGTTGCTTGAATTTTGTTCAAAGCTGCTTGTACTTGGAGAAGGGCAACACCACCGCCGGCAACGATACCTTCAGCAACTGCTGCACGGGTAGCATTCAGTGCATCTTCAATACGGAGTTTCTTGTCTTTCAATTCAACTTCAGTAGCTGCGCCAACTTTGATTACTGCTACGCCGCCAGCGAGTTTAGCCAGACGTTCTTGCAGTTTTTCTTTATCGAAATCGGAAGTAGTTTCTGGAATTTGTGCACGGATTTGAGCAACGCGAGCAGCGATGTCTTCTTTTTTGCCGGCACCGTCAACGATAGTAGTAAGGTCTTTAGTTACGCGAACTTGACTTGCGGAACCAAGGTCAGCAACAGTTGCGCTGTCGAGCTTACGGCCAACTTCTTCACTGATAACAGCTGCGCCGGTCAGGATAGCGATATCCTGCAGCATTGCTTTACGACGGTCACCGAAGCCAGGAGCTTTAACAGCAACAGCTTTGAAGGTACCACGGAGTCTGTTAACAACAAGAGTTGCAAGAGCTTCGCCTTCGATATCTTCGGCGATGATCAGAAGTTCACGGCCTTGTTGCACAACTTTTTCCAATACAGGCATGATGTCTTGAATCATCGTGATTTTGCGGTCAGTAATGAATACGTATGGATTACTGAGAACAGCTTCCATTTTATCAGGATCAGTTACCATGTAAGGAGAAATGTAGCCACGGTCAAATTGCATACCTTCTACAGTTTCCAGGCAAGTTTCCATAGTTTTGGATTCTTCAACAGTGATAACGCCGTCATCACCAACTTTTTCCATAGCATCAGCGATCAAGCCACCGATTTCTTCATCGCCAGCGGAGATAGAAGCAACCTGAGCTTTTGCGCCTTTAGTTTGTACTTTTTTGGAAACAGTTTTCAGTTCTTCAACGAGAACATCAACTGCTGTTTTAATACCTTTTTTGATTACCATCGGGTTAGCGCCGGCAGCAACGTTTTTCATGCCTTCACGAACCATTGCTTGTGCCAGAACGGTTGCAGTAGTAGTACCGTCACCAGCTACATCGTTTGTTTTGGTAGCAACCTCTTTAACCAATTGAGCGCCCATATTTTCGAAAGCGTCTTCCAGTTCGATGTCGCGGGCAATTGTTACACCGTCATTAGTAATGGTAGGAGCACCGAATTTTTTCTCCAACACAACATTGCGGCCTTTTGGTCCCAAAGTTACTTTTACTGCATCAGCCAGTGCATTAACGCCGCGTTCAAGAGCGCGACGTGCTTCTTCATTAAATAATACTTGTTTAGCCATTCTTTCACATCTCCTTAATTTCTTTATGAAAATTAATAGTAGTAATTAGTTTGTCTTAGTCAAGCACTGCAAGAATATCACGTTCGCTGAGGATCAGATACTCTTTTTCGTCTACTTTTACCTCAGTGCCGGAGTATTTCGCGAAAACAACAACTTCGCCAACTTTTACTTCTGGTTCTACACGGGTACCGTTTTCCAAAACTTTACCTTTACCTACGGCAATTACTTTACCTGTTTGTGGTTTTTCTTTTGCTGCTGTATCAGGCAGGTAGATACCGCTGGAAGTTTTTTCTTCTTTCACGATTGCTTCGACAATAATGTGATCTGCTAATGGTTTTAACATTCTTACAATCCCCTTTCAATACCTTATATAATTTTATAATCTTTTATTTGTTAGCACTCCATTAATTCGAGTGCTAATTACAATATCTATAATAATCATTTTGCAAAAAAAAATCAAGCCTTTTCTGTTTTTTTTTACAAAGAAAAGGCTTGATTCATTATTTTCGTTTAGCAGCAGCGGCAATGATAGCCTCTGCTAATTCTTTTAGTGTAGTGCGTTGGTTCATACTGTATTTCTGCATCTTGCGATAAGCTTCCGCCTCAGTAAACCCATGGGCAGCCATTAGTATCCCTTTGGCACTGTCCAGCAGTTTCCTTGTCTCCAGACTCTCCTTCAGATAATCCAATTCTTCACCAAGAGTCTTGATTTCTGCAAAACGGGAACGGGCAATTTCGATTGCCGGGAAAAGCTGTTCTTCTCTGATAGGCTTCACCAGATAGGCAAGCACGCCGGATTCTTTAGCCTTTTCAATCAGATCTGTCTGGCTGTAAGCAGTAAGAAGTAAAACAGGAGCAATATGTTTTTCATTAATCAGACGTGCGGCGGTAATACCATCCATCTTAGGCATTTTTACGTCCATAATGACGAGGTCCGGCTTCAACTCGGTGGCCAGCCTCACAGCCTCTTCGCCGTCAGCAGCCTCCGCGACAACGCTATGGCCGGCTTCTGTCAGCATTTCTTTGATATCCAGTCGGATAATTGTTTCGTCGTCAGCTACTATAACCCTCATTTTTTCCATAATATCACTCTCTCCTTATTGGTACTTCTACGCGGGCCAATGTCCCTTTTTCTAAGGGCAGCAGTTCAAAGGTGCCGTGTAGATCAGCTTCAGCCATCGTTTGTATAATTTTAAGCCCTAAACTATTAGTTTGTCCAATTTCAAAACCCGGAGGAAGTCCAACACCATCATCTGTTATCTCCAGCGAATAACAATACGGTCTCACTTTGAGAGCAACTGTCATTTTGCCGCTGGTGCAATTTTCAAAGCCATGTTCCAAAGCATTTTGCAACAATTCATTCAAAATCAATCCTATAGCTGTTACCTGCTCTGACGGCAAAATAAGTTCGTCGGCAGAAAAACTGCTTTCTAATTTAAAATCTGGCATTACCATACTCGTTATTATCGCTTGATAAATGCGTTCCGCTACCTCAGCAACATTCACAACATCGCTGTCCTGCTGCGAAAGAGCCTCGTGGACCAATGCTATGCTGTTTATTCTGCCGATAATATCGCGCAAAATATTTTTGGTATTTTCATCCTCTGTACGTCTTGTCTGCATCCTGAGCAAGCTTGCAATGGTCTGCAGATTGTTTTTTACTCGGTGATGAATTTCCTTGATAACTGCCGATTTGACCAGCAGTTCTTCTTCTTTCTTCTTGAGTTCAGTAATATCTGTCAAAACAACGATGGCAGCCTGCGTATCCTGTTTGGGCGTTAAAGGCAATACTCTGATTGACAAAAGTAAGCCCTGTTTCTTGACCTCTTTGCTTTCCGCAATACCTGCCTTGATAACCATACCGACCAACGGCCAGTTGATCTGCCGGCTGTTGGTACGCAGGCCGACCGGTTTGGGTACACCGAGCAGTGAAAGTATATGACGAGCTGTGTTGCTGGCAGCAACGATAATCTTGTCTTTATCGACAATCATGATGCCGTCACTTGGCGAAAGCCGCCTGTAATTTGGTTCAGTCGAAAATCTCTGTTCAAAATTCAGCATCAGTTCCAATGCTATATCGATGAAGATATCATCGTCTTCCTCACCGTTTGCGCCATTCTTTTCGAAGGCAATTACTGCATAGCAACGACTTTTTTTATCAAGCAAAGGAAATAACTTTATCTTAGCAAAAAAACCTAGAATGCTTTCCCGCTTACCCGTGACAACCGTACCGCTCTGCATGGTACGTCCGACCAAAGGTTCTTCTGCCAGCCTGAGCTTACGCCCGGTAATATTAGCTGAATGTGTCACAAACTCCTTAAGCGGCAGAGCCTGACCATAGACGTTGATATACTTCGGATCTTCGTCGCGCACATAGAGATATACATGCGCATGAGCAATATCTGCTGCCAGATTAGCGCCAGCCATGCAAGAATTAAGCAGATTTATCTGTTCTTTGGATAAGAAACTTTTCGCCATGATACCTCCATTAATCGCAGAATGATTTTTCTGAATATTCATCAATACACTAACAGTCAAGGTTTTATCCACAAATGCACACAACTTACCAACAAGCAAAAGCTAGTATTTAAGCGTCTTTGCAGAGTTATCCACAATTGACGCAATTTTTTCCCCAGAAGTTTTCCTACTTATTTCATCCTAATTTTAAAGCTGGATCAGCATTCAAATCCATGCCGCTGAATTCATTATTCAAAAATTTATAATAGCCACGGCAAGCTATCATTACCGCATTATCTGTGCAAAGCACCGGTTTAGGATGCACAAGCGTTACTCCTATGGCTTCTACTGCTGCCGCCAATTCTGCTTGCAGAGTTTTGTTGGCAGAAACACCGCCGGCAAGCACTATTTTCTTTAAGCCGCTGGCCTTCAGGGCATGCACGCTTTTCTTAACCAAGACGTCAACGATCGCTGCCTGAAAGCTGGCGGCAACATCAGCCCTGTTTATCTCACGCCCGGCCTGTTTTTCTGTATGCAGGTAATTGATTACCGCTGATTTCAAGCCACTGAAGCTGAAATCATAGCTTTGGTCCAGTAAAGCACGCGGAAAATCAATCGCCATTGGATTGCCGTCTTTTGCTAACAATTCAATTTCAGGGCCGCCTGGATACTGGAGTCCCATGACACGCGCAATCTTGTCAAAGGCTTCACCAGCTGCATCGTCCCTGGTTTGCCCGAGCAACTCAAAATTATTATAGTCCTTCACCTTCATCAAGGCTGTGTGGCCGCCGGAAACAACCAAGGCCATAAACGGTGGCTCCAACTCTCCATCAACAAGGAAGTTTGCAAACACATGACCTTCAAGATGATTGACGCCCAGCAACGGTTTGTCCAAGGCAAAAGCCAACGCTTTACCGGCAGAAAGCCCCACCAGTAATGCCCCGACCAGTCCCGGCCCATAGGTTACAGCAATACCGTCAATATCATTGATACCAACATTTGCCTGCTTTAATGCTTCATCAATAACCGGCAGCACATTTTCAATATGCTTGCGTGACGCAATTTCCGGCACAACACCGCCAAATTTTCTATGTATCGGTACCTGCGATGAAATAATGTTCGATAAAACTTCCCTGCCATTTTTGACAACGGCAGCAGCAGTTTCATCGCAGCTACTCTCAATTCCTAATATATAGATATCTTTTTTCACCATAAAATCCACCTGTTTTTCTATCGATACAGCCACATGATAATGGCATCTTCTTGATTGTCTTCATAATAATGCGGTCTTACACCTGAAACAGTAAAGCCTGTTTGTGTGTAAACAGTTTGAGCAGCGATATTGCTCTTCCTGACTTCCAGGGTAACAGCCTCGGCACCTTCCTGCCAAGCTGCGCCTACCAAAGCTTCGGTCAGGATTCTGCCCAGGCCTTTGCCCCGCTCATCCTTTGCCACCGCTACTCTAGTCACATGAGCTTCACCGGCAATCAGCCAGAAACCCGCGAACCCCCTAATAATACCTTCTTTTTCCAGCACAATGTAGTTGGCTATGCTGCTGTTTAACTCAGCCAGCCAGGATTCAAAAGCCCAACTGTCGTGGAAAGACTCCTGCTCAATGACCCGCACAGCCTTTAAATCTGCCGCGGACATTTCGCGCGTTATTATACCTTCTTTTGCCGTTTTTCCCATAATTCTTCTGCTTCCGATCGTCTTATATAATGAAGATTTAGTTCGAAAATATCTTTTCTTTGGCCATTATTGTATTCTTCCAGCCCCAAAAGAGCCACGGAAGAAGCCTTTGGCATACGCACCTGCCAAGGTGCAAGCTTCACTAGCGGCGGTAAGCTTTCTTGTGCCAGCTTTGCACATTCACCTAACAGCATTACCGGTTTTGCGAATTCCGAAAGCCTGGTGAGCAGCTCTTCCCTGGATACAACCGTCACCTTTTGATGCTCCGTTAATTCACCATTTTGCCATTCATACAGTGCGAGATAGTAATTGCCCTTCTGCGCGTCCAGAACCGGCGCCAATATGATATCGTCAACTGGCAGGTTATAAGCCATAGCTTTCATGGTATCAACGCCACAGACAGGAATTTGCCAGGAATAAGCCATTGCCTCTGACGTTGCAAGACCGATGCGCAGCCCGGTAAAAGAACCTGGTCCGATACTTATGGCGATCAAGTCAATATCTTTTTTCGCTATCTTTGTACGTTCGAAAATTTGTCCTATTTGCGGCAGCAACCCTTCCGAGTGTGTCATGCCGGCATTTATTTCGTATTCCGCAACCGGTTCGTTATCTCGCAGCAGAGATACGGTACAAACCTTAGTCGCTGTATCAATTCCCAGAATTAACAAGTGCTTCCACCTTCTCACATAATTCTTCATAGTGTCTGCCATGGGGCTCCAAAACGATTTTGCGTCCTGTTTTTTCCACGCTGATATTGATTTGCAGATATTCCTCCGGCATTTCCTCCGGGAATAAATCTGCCCATTCAATCATTGTGATTCCACAGCCGCCCACATATTCATCAAAGCCTATATCATCCAATTCTTCAGCTCTGTTCAGCCTATACAAATCAAAATGCCTGAGGTCTGCATCCTTGCCCTTATAGATATTCATGATGGCAAAAGTCGGACTCGTTATATCCTCTTCAGGCACACCCTTTGCCAACGCTATCCCTTTAGCCAAAGCTGTCTTGCCGGCACCGAGATCACCGCTAAGACAAATTACATCGCCTTCACTGGCAGTCTGACCGATAGCAAAACCTAATTTTTCAGTTTCCTCGCTGTTTGCGCAGTAAAACTCTTTCATTACCTAACCCACCAAATCTAAATGTATTTAATAGTTTATTATACCAATATTTTTTGAGCAATGCACCAGTATTATACTGTTTTCACCCTGTCTTCACCCAATATAAAGGTTATGGCAATCGCAGCTATGAAGCCTACCATACCACCGAACAAGAAAGGAGCACTGGGATCGACATAATCCCACAATAAGCCGGCAATAATTGAAGAAAGCAATAGTCCTACACCTTGCAGCATACCATACACCCCAAGGACTGTGCCTTTCAGATTGTCTGGAGCCGTCTCAGCAATAAAAGCCCTTTCGGCAGCTGTGTTGAAAGCAGTATAAACACCATAAGCAATAAACAATATGATGATAGCCAATTTGCTGGATAGTAAACCAAAACCCAGATACACTAAAGCAAAAACGAGATATCCGGGGACAATAATTCTTCTTCTGCCAACCTTATCAGATAATTTTCCGGCAAACATGGACAGCAAGGATGCCGATACATTAAATGCCAGATAAAGCAAGATCACCTCTGAAGGTGAAAAACCGCAATCCTTGGCACGCAGAAGCAAAAAGACGTTGGATGAATTGCCGAGGCAAAAGATAAACATTGCCCCCAGATAAAGCTTCAGTCTTCTGTCAAGCTGTACACCCTTCAGCGTAAACTTCTGGGTATCGCGTTTGCCGCCGACCTTTTCCTGCACGCCGCCTATCATAAGAACACCGATTATCGCAGGTATTATCGAATATAAAAACGCAGTTTCAAAGTCAACATTATTGGTAATTATGAAATAAGCAAGCAGAACGCCTAATGCCGAGCCAACCATATCGAGCATCTTGTGCAAACCGTAAGAGCGCCCCAGTTTATTTTTCTCACTTGACTCTTCTACCAGAGCATCACGAGGCGCTACTCGGATGCCCTTACCGATGCGGTCTATTACCCTGGCAGCTAAAACCCCCGTCCAGGAGGTTGCAATCAACAAGAACACTTTGTAGACAATAGCAGCGGAGTAGCCAATAAGCGTAAGCTTTTTCTTATTCTGGTAAACATCACCTATGTAGCCGCTCAATACTTTCAGCAACGAGGCCGTACATTCTGCTATGCCTTCTATCACGCCGACAATCGCAGGGGTTGCTCCGAGATTCGTCGTTAAAAACAAAGGTATCAGCGGATAAACCATTTCCGTGCTCATATCAATAAAAAGGCTTACCAAACCAATGATAAAAATATTAGAAAAAGCAAATTTACTTTGCATTAATTCCGCCCCCAATACTTCTTGGATATTTTACTTACAGACATCATTTCATTATCCTATCCACGCTAGTCACAAGTATATCATGCAATTAGTCAGGAATCGTTTATATTTCGGCAAGGATTTACATCTAATAAAAAACACCACTTAAAAAGTGGTGTTTTAATAGCTAAGAAAAACCGGGGAATATTGTTCATAAATTTATTCCCTAAGCACAGTTGATATTAGGCAAGAGAAACAACGGAATTCTTTGTTTTCTTTGCTGCGCGCAGCATTAAATCAACTTCTCTGATAACCTGTTTCTTATCCCAATCCCTGTTAATTGCTACTACGCCGATACTTACAGTAGCAATGCCGCACTCTTCACTTTCCAGCACAACATCTTTCAGTTTGTTTGTAATTTCCAATGAGCTTTTTATATCAGTATCAGGGAATATTATAACAAACTCATCACCGCCCCAACGGGCTACAACATCCAGATTGCGGGTGTATTTCCGAAAGATATTCGATATATTCACTAAGACTGCATCACCGGCGTAATGGCCTAGTTGATCGTTTATCTGTTTGAAATTATCAACATCTATTGCCGCAACGCAGACAGAATAGTTTCCGCGCCTGTTTCTTTCAATTTCTTGAGTAAGCCGTATATTGAAATACCAACGATTGCCTAATTTTGTCAAAAAATCGAACATCGCCATATAATGAAGCTCATAAATCATTTTGCCGATTATTGCGCCAAAAATAGCAAAAAGAACTATTGCAAAATAGACTACAACATCTCGCATACTCGGATAATAGGTTTCACTAAGCCGCTGGATCAAGAAAGCAATTGAAGCCGAAGCCGCTCCTAGTAACGTAAAGATAAGTGAAGTATGCTTGTGGAATATTTTATTTGTATAGATATACATTTGCCGGCACCTCTCAAAGGGCTGATTTATCTGAAAATGCAAATGAACGGAGAAATAACTTTTTTAAACAATAAATAGCCATACTTAGCTTGGTCTATAAATTTCTGCAAAGCCAGAACAAGGACCGGGCTCCGCTCCAAATGTAGTGTCCATAAATAAAGCTGGTTTGTCTGAATTCTATCACCTTTACAGTTGATTAGCAAGTGCAATATTGTCTAAAACCAGAATTTTAAATAAGAATGTTTGCAAAGTAAAAAAGGCTTCTCAGTTTCCCTGAGAAGCCTTTAGCTTGTTTAGTTGGTGCGGGAGACAGGAATCGAACCTGCACGCCTCACGGCGCTAGATCCTAAGTCTAGTGCGTCTGCCAGTTCCGCCACTCCCGCGGCATGAAAATTATAAAAAAAATGGTGATCCACCCGCGACTCGAACGCGGGACACCCTGATTAAAAGTCAGGTGCTCTACCGACTGAGCTAGTGGATCACATGGCTGGGGCGGCTGGACTCGAACCAACGCATGCGGGAGTCAAAGTCCCGTGCCTTACCGACTTGGCGACGCCCCAAAGATAGGCAACAACTAAAAATTGTGGGGTGACTGGTGGGGATCGAACCCACGAAATAACGGAGCCACAATCCGCCGTGTTAACCGCTTCACCACAGCCACCAAATTGACCAAACTTTAATAGCTTGGCGACGAAAATTATTGTACCATAGACACTTGAGAGTGTCAATCACTTTTCGTAACTTTTTTACAGTTTAATAGATTATAGTAATCATTATCTGCAAACTGCTATAGTTTCTATCTCAACTTTAACATCTTTTGGTAGTCTGGCAACCTGTACACAGGAACGTGCAGGAGGATTTTCTACAAAGGCTTTGGCATATATTCCATTAACTGTAGCAAAATCATTCATGTCCGCTAAGAATACTGTTGTCTTGACAACATCGGCAAAGCCAAGGCCTTTGGTAGCAAGAATGGCCTCAATATTAAGCAAGACCTGCTCGGTCTGTTCCTCTATACCACCTGCACAGATTTCGCCTGTTGCGGGCACAATAGGTATTTGTCCTGATAAAAAAAGTAAACCTGCCGCTTCAATTGCTTGTGAATATGGGCCAATCGCTTTTGGTGCTTTTTCTGTACTTACTACATTTTTCATATCTTTCTGCCTCCTGATAATTAGTTATTCTCCAGCTTTGAAATATTCTGCAGCCCAGGCCAAAGCTGTTGGCGCATGAGCCAGTCCGCCTCCTGCTGTTTCTTTTAAAGCACAAGGCATACGGTCACCGACTTCTTTCATAGCGTCAATTGCTTCATCAGCCGGAATAAAACTGGTAATGCCAGCCAAGGCCATTTGTGCCGCCGTCAATGCCTGCGTGACTGCTCCGGCATTTCTCTTGATACAAGGAACTTCTACCAAACCTGCTACTGGATCGCAAACAAGCCCCAACATATTTTTTATTGTCATCGCTACCGCTTGACCAACTTGCTCAGGTGTACCGCCCAGCAAATCGACAGCAGCTCCCGCTGCCATGGCCGCTGCACTGCCGGTTTCAGCCTGACAGCCCCCCATGGCTCCGGACAAGGACGACCTATTGGCAATAACCAGACCAATGCCGCCAGCTACCACAAGTCCTGCAGCTAAATCTTCTTCACTTAACGCATAATTCTTTTGCAGAGAAAAAAGCATTCCTGGCAAAACACCACTGGCACCAGCTGTCGGTGCCGCCACAATACGCCCCATTGCCGCATTTGCTTCAGCTACAGCCAGTGAAAATATTACCGCATCACTTACTGTCGGCCCCAAAATATTAGCATAATTGTTGCCTTGTTTAGCTTCGAACAGTTTTTTGGCACTGCCTCCAGTTAGTTTGCTGCGTGAGCGCACCCCTGTAAGGCCGTAATCGATAGAAGCACGCATGACTTTCAGCATATCAGCCATTTTACTGAGAAGAACCTGCGGTTCAACCCCCATTGCATTAGCATTATTCGCGATTAAAGTTTCCCTTAAAGAAATACCTTTTCTCTCTGACTCCTCTATCCAGGCCGCCAGAGAAAGTTTATCTTTTGCCATTTTTGCTTACCTCACAGCACATTATTTATAAAGCGCACAGATTCGACAGCCATCAAATGAGTAATTTTCTCAAGAGTATCCGGAGCAACCTTTTGGTCACACTCAATAATCATGATTGCCAGGCCACCTTTGCCAGTGCGGAAAACACGCATGCCGGCAATATTGATGCACGCTTCCGCCAGTTGTCCGCTGACCAGGGCAATCACACCGCATTGATCCCTGTGCAGCACTAAAACGCCAGGTAATCTGCCACTCAGTTCTACTGGGAAATCATCAATTTCTGTAACACTGACCTGACCGCCGCCAATAGAAGACCCTGTCACCTGACACACGGCACCATTTTCACCTTCTAATTTAAATCTCACAGTATTAGGATGTGCCAATTCGCCAAGGTTTACTTTAGTAAAGCTATATTCCAGGCCATTTTTCTCAGCGAAAGTCCCTGCTTCCGGGATACGTGCATCATCCGGCAGCCAGCCCATAAGGCCGGCAAGCAATGCAAGATCGGTACCATGACCACGATAAGTCTGTGCAAAAGAACCATGCAGTTCAATTTTTGCCTTCACCGGCTTTTCGCCCAAAATACTGGCAGCTAAAAGTCCTAGCCTGACGGCACCAGCTGTGTGGGAACTTGAAGGTCCAATCATAACAGGACCGATTACATCCATTAAATCCATAACACTATACCTCTGCCTCTATATTTTATACTAAAAAACCCGTATAGCATCGCCTTTGACAATACCATACGGGTAAAACTTACTCAACTTTGTCCAGCGAACGATGCGCAAGGCCAACGCATAACTCATTTAAGTTAAGAACGCCCACGCCCATGAAAATTGCCACACAAAGGTGTTCATCAAAACGGGCAATGCCGATTTTACCGCCAACATTACACCCTATTGCCTTCACCTTAACCTGTTCCAAAGCTTCATGTGCTGCTCCGGCTACAGCGCCGGCGCCTACATGTGTGCTGGTTACTATTCCCTGGCGTTGGGCAGCAACGACTGCTCTTTCGACTATTTTTACAATCGACTGGATAAATTCACCGCCAAAATCAACTGCAGTGGAACGTATTCCCTGCAACGCTAATTCTTCCTTTACTAGTTGTTCTTCCGTGCGGTTGCTTGTAATAGCGATTTTTAAAGCAGCACGGCCAATATCAATGCTTGTGTGCTTGTCATCAAGCATACTATTCACCTTCTTCTTCGATTAACTCCGGTGTCTTGATAGGTCTTTGGTCGATGACAGCAACCAGAAGGAATACTATAACACAAACGAGCCATTCAAAATAAATTACATGTTTCAAAACATGCAGAGCTGGTACAAATTCCCAAACAACAATAGCAAGCAACCCCGCAAGTGTTGTGTAAAAGGCAGAGCTTCTGCGGCAGGCAGCCGGCAAAAAGATAGTAAATAAGAAAACAACCGTCAGTGCAGTCGTAAGGCTTAAACCAGCAACCATTGTTTTCAAGATACCGACTGCATTAAATGCCAACCACAAAGTACCAAGGCCACAAACGAATATGGTTACCCTGTTAACAAAAAGAAATTTTTCACCAGAGATGCCTGGATTGATAAAACGTTTATAAATATCTTGGGAAAACAATGTCCCTGCCCCCAATAAAATTGTACAGGCCGTAGAAATATCGGCAGCCCACATTGCTGCCAAAGTTATACCGGAAGCAAAAGGATCAAGTCCCATAATGACACTTGGCAACGCCATCGTTGCAGTAATATTCGGAGAAGTTACTCGGGCAACAATTCCAATTAAAGCACATAAAAAACCTATTGGGAAAATAAGCGCAGCTCCCCAGATAAAACCTTTCCGTGCCGAAGCCGAGTCCTTAGCGCCACACGCTATCTGGACAGGTCCTTGAGCTGTAATTGCCTGGGTAATCATAACCACAAACCACCCTATTACAATCGCCATCGGCAAACCAGCGAACGGATTAAGCCAATCCTTACCTGCAGGCAGTTGGCTAAGCAGTACAGTCATACCACCTACCTTGTCGACTGCCGCATAGGTAGAATATAAAACACCAGCATAAATTAAGATAACACTTACTATATTTGAAAGTCCGGAAGACCAGAGTCCCCCAATCAAGGTAATACCAATAAAAACGACTGCACTTGTTAACATGCCGCCCTTAAAAGAGAAAATGTCGGGCAGGAGGGCGGAAAGAATTGCTCCGCCTGCAAGATACTGCAAAGAAGTGATGACCAGCATAATTATTAAGAGGCCAATAGCGCTGACAACTCTGCCTTTTGTATCGTAATAACGTTCAAATAAATCAGGAATAGTCGTAGCCTTCAAGGCACGATATTTTCCTGCGGCGATAAGACCCATGATCAAGGCACCCGCAGACCAGGCTGCATTATACCAGCCAGCTGCCAAGCCAACGCTGAAAGCATTTTCCGCAACGCCTACTGTCGAAGCCGCTCCGACAGCGAGACCTGTAATATTGACGGCTATAAGACCAGGGCCAAGTTTACGTCCCGCAAACAGATACTCTGAAGCCCCTTTGTCTGCTCTCTTCTTGGCAAACAAGCTGATGGCAAAAAGCAAAACAACGTACGCACAAACAATGAATAATTGAATAGACATTAACACCACGCTACCCTTCTACGCAAATGATAAAACAATAAATTCCATACTACCCTTCTGCATTGCTACAAACTTATCTAGTATTATATCAGCAAAACAATAGAAAAAAAAGCCTAATTGCCACAGTAACGTATTATTAAACAACCAGAATTTAACACATAAAAATATTTTCTTGTTAAATATTTTACAAGGATTTTATTTATCCTCGTCGAATATAATAATGGTTAAAAAATAACAACTATTCCCGCATTTCTAAAATATCTAAAACAACGGGAAACTGTGTAAAGCCTCTCAGGGTTGACTGCATAGGCTGCTGCACCATGACTTTGACCACATCTTTTTCATAAAACAATTTTTCGGCGTAGCCGCCAACGAAATTAAAAGCAGAATGGAGGGGTTCCAATGTACAAGATTTATAAAAGTTGTGCTGATGGCATTGACGAACTGATGTTGGACCAGCTCGAAAAAGGCATATGGATTGATATTATAAGCCCCTCAATGGAAGAGTTAACGGAGATTTCCGCTGCCACAGGCGTACAGCTTGATTACTTGACAGCAGCTTTGGATGATGAAGAAAAATCCCGTATTGAGTGGGAATCTGATCAGATACTGATATTGATCGATATACCTCTTTTACGCAGCAACAATGATTACGACACCCTGCCTTTGGGTATTATAATAACTGCTAACTGCATCATAACGGTTTGTCTGGAAGTCAACGCCGTGTTGGCAGATTTCAACTCCATGAATTATCGTACCTTCAGCACTTTTAAGAAGACGCGTTTCCTTTTCCAGCTTCTTTATAAATCTGCAACCTTATATTTGAAATACATTCGTAACATTAATCGTCGTACCGACGAATTGGAGCAGCACCTCAGAAACTCCATGGAAAATGCTGGTTTGTTCAACCTGCTGGATTTAAGGAAATCTTTAACCTTCTTCTCCGCTTCGTTGCGCAGTAATTATATTGTTACAGAAAAAATATTGCGGCTGCGTTCCACCAACCAATTGCAGCATTTAATTAAAATGTACGAAGAGGACGAAGACCTATTAGAAGACGTTATCATTGAATACAAGCAAGCAATTGAAATGGTTGAGATGTACAGCCATATTTTAAACAGCATGATGGAGGTTTTTGCTTCAATCATCAACAATAACATGAATGAGGTAATGAAATTCTTAGCTGGAATGACTATTATTTTGGCTATCCCAACAGTACTTTCGAGTTTTTGGGGCATGAACGTGGCAGTTCCTTTTAAAGATAACTCCTTCGGCTTCTATATCGTTGCCTTGCTTTCACTTGTTATTGCAGCAACCTTCGCTTATTTCCTCCGGAAAAGGCGCATGTTCTGATTAAAAGGAAGGAGTCACGAAATGTCAAAAATTATGGCTGAGCAGTTACTTGCCGGCGTTGTCCTAGGTGATACTGAAAACAAAGAATTTATCTATTTGCCAGGCGGTGAGGTCGGTTCCGAAAACCCTTACTGTGTCTTTGAAAAAGACGGTGTAAGAAAAGAAGACCTGCCTTTAGAGGCTGCAGTAAAACTTGCCAAGCGTTTGCACCTTGAACCAACCATACATCCTGTACTTGGTAAAAAATCATATTAAAAAATTAAGTGCGCATCTCCACACATGGACGGAGATGCGCACTTTTTTTATCGGCTCGTAAGTTATTTTATGACAATTACAGGAATATGTGCATCCTGCACCAATTTTGTACTGACGCTATCACTGAGAATACCTTTTATAGTTCCTAACCCGCGACTACCAACAACGATTGTGTCGCATTCAAATTTTTCAACGGTTTTCATCGCCATCGCTGCCGGCGAACCAAATTCAAGTATATACTGCACACTGATACCACTGCCGTCCAAAACAGCTTTAGCGCTTCCGAGTGCTTTATTGCCTGTTTTAACAGCCTCATTGTTGGCTTGCGTACGTAATTCCTGATCAAGCGGAGCCGCTTCCGCGGTTACTTTCATCTCTGTTTTTACAGAAGTCATTACAATCAGCTCTCCCGCTGACAACTTACATAATTCAATAGCATAATTCAGTGCACGAAAAGAGTTCTCCGCGCCATCAACTAATACAAGAACTTTCTTTAGCATATTTTCTCTCCTTTTACACAAAAAATCGTGCCGTTTTTTACCGGCACGATTTTAAAGAAATCTTATCTTACAATAATTACCGGGCACGGAGCACTTGAAACAACTTTGCCGCTGACACTGCCAAGCAAAGCGGCAGACATCAAGCCAAGGCCGCTTGTGCCCATGACGATAGCATCAGCCTTCAGAATTGACGCCTGATGAACTATGGTCTTGGCTGGTTCGTTGTCAATTACTTCTTTAAATAAAATAGTTTTATAGCCAGCTTCTGCAGCTTTTTTCTTTGCAACTTCCAAAGCACCCGCTTCTGCTTTGGATTTTTCGTCTTCAGTCAATTCTTCTTTGCTGGTCGCTTTCTTTTTAATTTTTTCGTAAATATCGTCCTCAAGTTTTTCCATTTCATAAGAATGTAGTTTGGAGAGATCAAACGGAACAGCCACATGCAAAACTATAATCTCACTACCACAGGCCGCTCCTAAACCCATCGCAAAATCTAATGCTTGGAATGAAAGCGGGGAGCCATCAATTGATACCAGGATTCTGTTCAGCATTGAGAAAGTCTCCTTTACTAATGTCATACCTTCTCCATGAAATACAAAAGATGCGGAAATCGCAGAGAACCTATTTTACAATTAAAACAGGTATTGTAGAATACTGGGAAACTTTAGAGCTGACGCTGCCTAATAAAAATTCCGCAATTCCGCTCAGTCCCCTGCTGCCAATAACTATGGAATCGCATCCATGTTTTTTAGCAACGGAAAGAACCCTCTCCGAAGGATGTCCTACTTCAAGAATATACTCTACACCCTTTTTGTAGCCGGCAAGTTTCTCCTTTGCCATACTTAATACCTGATCACCAATCTTTTCCAGCTCGCTGTTTCCCTGGTTGATTGTCGCATAGTCAAAGGGCACAGCCAGCAAAGCCGCATTATTATATGGCTGGATAACATTAACAACTACAAGCTCACTATTAAATTTTTCACCTAAAACAATCGCCTGATTTAAAGCGTGCCACGCAGTTTCGGATCCATCAATAGGAACCAAAATTTTTTTAAACATTGTCTACACCCCTCGTCCGCATCTCTGCAAAATAAATCCAAACTCTCCGTCAGATAATATTCGTGCTTAGTCTTTGGTTGCATCCAGGGTTATTAATCACATTAATATGATTAATATCTAAGACATATCAATACAGCCATTATTTCACAACTAAAACAGGGCAGTTAGCCAAACCAAGCAGCTTGCTGCTAACGCCGCCAATAAGCAAAGATGCAAAAGTTCCTAATCCTCTGTTGCCCATTATAACCATATCAACGCCAAGATGGTCAGCCTGCTCAGCAATTCTCTCAGCTGGATCAATATCAACTACTTCTCTGAAAACAACATTGGTATAACCAGCCTCTTCTGTTTTTCTTTTTGCTGTAGCCAAAGCACCGGCAAAGGCTTTTGTCCTTGCTTCCAATTCTTTGTCTTTTGCGCTGTCAGCTTCACTTTGTCCAGCTTTGAGCATACGCGGTTCAAATAGCTTCGAAATGTCATACGGTACAGATACATGTGATACGAATATCTGTGATTCAAAAATCCTGCCTAAAGTCATTGCGTACTCCAGCGCTCTAAAAGAATTTTCGGATCCATCAACTGGTACTAGAATTTTGTTTAACATAAAAACCGCCTCCTGTTGACACCTATATTTTTTTATGAAACTTCATAAAAGACTACAAAGCTTAATACCTGCCACTACTTAACTATTAAAACAGGCACTGTAGCATACTGAGATACCTTAGAACTTACACTACCTAAAAAGAACTCTGCTATGCTGCTTAACCCGCGGCTGCCAATAACTATGGAATCACATTCACTCTTCCTGGCAAGGGATACAATCCGTTCGGAAGGATGCCCTACTTCCAGAGTATACGAAACTTTTTGTGTATATTTCGCAAGTTTCTCCTTCGCCATGTTCAAAACTTGATCGCCTATTTTTTCCAATTCACTATTGCTTTGATTAATTGTTGCGTCGTCAAGCGGCACTGCTAATAACGCAGCATTATTGTAAGGTTGGATAACATTAACAACAATAAGTTCGCCGCCAAACTTATTTCCTAAAGCGATTGCCTGCTCTAATGCTCTCCAGGACGTTTCAGAGCCATCAACAGGGACTAGTATTTTTTTGAACATATACTGCCACCTCCGCTAATTAAACCTCCAGGGCAATTTATCCTGCCTTTGCTATAATTATTCTTGATTTATTTGATTATTCCTGCAAGATTATCAGTTTTTTCAATAAACTTATCTCTCTTCACGGTCATATGGCACTCCCAAAGCTTGCGGCGAAGCAAGTCGGCCTCCTTTGCGGATCAAAACTAGTATGAGGACAAGAATTGTAAAAATATAAGGCAGCATATTTAAAATAAAAATTGAAACCGGCAGGCCAATAACCTGCAAATGAAAGCCAAGCGCATCAACGCCGCCGAAAAGATAAGAGCCCGCTAAAGCTCTCCAAGGATCCCAGATGGCGAAGATTACCAATGCTACGGCAATCCAGCCTCTGCCCGCAGTCATATTTTCAAGCCAGCAGGGCGCATACGCCAGGGAAAGATAGGCACCGCCAAGGCCAGCTAATGCCCCGCCAATCATGACGTAAAGGTACCGCAAACGAAATACATTGACACCGACTGAGTCAACGGCCGCCGGATTCTCACCCAAAGCACGCAGGAATAAACCTGCTCTCGTTTTATAAAGATAAAACGCCGTTGCCGCAACGAGCACATAACTTATATAAACAAGAACATCCTGTTTAAAAACAACTGGCCCAATAATGGGAATATCACTCAAACCAGGTATCGCCAACTTACCAAAAGTATGTTCTGCGCGCATGCCGACATACGCCTTGCCCAAATAATCACTGAGACCTGAGCCAAATAAGGTAAGTGCCAATCCACTTACAACCTGGTTAGCTCTTAAGGTAACAGTGAGATAAGCATGAATAAGTGCGAGCAGTCCTCCTGCCACGAGAGCAATGCCAACGCCCAACCAAGGATTGCCGGTATTTACCGTAATCATAAAACCTGTAACCGCTCCTACGAGCATCATACCATCTACGCCAAGGTTCATAATGCCGGAGCGTTCAGCAATCAATTCTCCCAAGGCAGCAAATAAAATCGGTGTACCTGCTGTAATGGAGGCGGCCAAGATAGAAATAATCAATGTCTCACTCATCTTGCACTTCCTCCTTATTTGAAAACTTTATTTCATACTGAGTCAAAATTTCTGAACCAACCACGAAGAACAGTATCGCTCCCTGCAGCATTGTAGCTGCTGCAGAAGGAATACCCATTGTTTGTATCATGAATCCACCAACATGAATTATCGCAAACAAGAAGGCAACAATAACTATAGCGATTGGATGCAGTCTGGCGAGCCATGCTACGCTGATTGCCGTATAACCATAGCCTGGACTTATTCCCGGCTGCAGCCTGCCAACAATACCGCTGACTTCCACCATTCCTGCAAAACCGCTTATTGCCCCGGAAATAAACATAACAAGCAAGACATTCTTTCTGATGTCTATACCAGCATAACGAGCTGCCACAGGATTAGAGCCAATGACTAAAGTCTCATAACCCCACTTGGAACCCTTAAAGAATAGCCAAAAAATAACTGCTAAAAGCAAAACAGCAAAAATGCCATAATGCACGCGCAAAGCGCCAAAAGTCGGTATCAGGGCAGCATCAGGGAACGGAGCGGTGAGCGGGAAGTTCAGGCCTTTAGGATCGCGCCAGGAGCCATAAACAAGATAACTTACCCATAAAATAGCTATATAATTCATCATTAGTGTAGTGATTGTTTCACTGACCTGCCATTTAGTCTTAAACCAACCAGCCAGAAGTCCCCATAAACCGCCACCGAGTGCAGCCATGAAGATCATAAAAGGCAGCATTACAAGAAAAGGCAAATTCGGGAAAGTCAAAGGCACCCATGTAGCCCAGCAGGCTCCCATATAGAACTGTCCTTCGGCACCGATATTCCAGATTTGCATTCTGAAAGCGACAGCGATACCTAAACCACAAAGCGCCAACGGAATCATTTTTACAATTGTTTCGGAAATGCCGTATTCAGAGCCAAGTGCTCCTGCGAACATCGCCTGATAAACTTCGAAAGGATCTCTGCCTGTAACGGCAAGAAATACACCGCAAAATAGCAGCGCCAGGAAAACTGCAACCACAGGAACTACTATCTG
The DNA here is from genome assembly GCA_012517145.1 of Acholeplasmataceae bacterium. Lineage (GTDB taxonomy): Bacteria > Bacillota > Negativicutes > Acidaminococcales > Acidaminococcaceae > RZYP01. The sequence continues at coordinate 15,071 of JAAYVM010000132.1, read as the reverse complement.
GGAAGTTTTGTTTTGTGCCAAGCTTTTTTCCAGTCTTATCTTCATGCTTTGGCACCCCCATTTCCAACTATGCCGGCCATCAAGGCACCAATCTTTTCTGTATCCATTTCTTTCACAGGAAATTCTCCCAAAATCTTACCGCTAAAGATTACTCCTACGCGGTCAGCCAACTTAGCAATCTCTTCCAATTCTTCTGAAACAAGAATGATTGCCGTATTATTTTCTTTCATCTGCAATAACAATTTATGCACAGATTCAATAGCACCAATGTCCAAACCACGCACAGGGTATAGTACTATCATAAGTTTTGGTTTGCTGGCAATTTCGCGTCCCAAAAGCAGTTTTTGCAGATTACCACCGCTCATCATCTTCACCGGTTGGAAAATGGAACCCATCTTAACATCAAATTCACGCACAATACGCTGCGTTTCTGCAATAGCGGCATCTCTCTTTAAGAAATGTCCTTTGGAAAACTTCTCGCTGTTGTACTCCTTGAGAATAACATTATCACAAGAATTCAGTTTTGGCACAAGCCCCATGCCCAAGCGGTCTTCAGGAACATAACTTATGCCTCTGCCAATTATTTCTTTAGGAGAAAGACCGACAACTTCTTCACCATAAAATTTAACGCTGCCGGAAAGTGTATGACGTAGACCTGCAAGAACTTCAGCCAATTCTCTTTGGCCATTACCGGAGACACCTGCTATTCCATAAATTTCACCAGCTCGGACTTTGAAGGTAATACCATCAAGCCCTAAGGTGTTCATGTCATTCAGTGCCGAAATATTATCAATTACCAGCACTGGTTCCTTATCGCTGGGTTCAGATTTTTCGTAGGCAGTTATGATATCTCTGCCGATCATCATCTCAATAAGTCTCGTCTGATTAATTTCCGAACGTCCGATTGAACCGGTAACACGACCGTTACGCAATACCGTTATCTGATCAGCCAGTTCTTCTACTTCATTCAATTTATGTGAAATAAAAACAACCGCGCAGCCATTATCAGCCATATTACGCAGATTGCTGAAAAGCTCCCTTGTTTCCTGCGGTGTCAATACTGCTGTAGGTTCGTCAAGAATCAGCACCTTTGAATCATTATAGAGCATGCGCAAAATTTCGACTCTCTGCTTTTCACCTACAGAAAGCTGCCAGACATAAGCTCTTGGGTCAACCAATAACCCATACTTTTCACCTAGTCTTGTTATTTCTTCAACAATTTCTTCCTCCGATATCAAAACAGAACCAGAAGTCTGGCTCAAAGCGATATTTTCGGCAACCGTAAAAGATTCAATAAGCTTGAAATGCTGATGAACCATGCCAATACCATTGGCCAGTGCATCACTTGGCGAATTTATTCTTTTTTCCTCACCTTGAATTTCAATTGTACCCTCCGTCGGTCGATAAAGACCGGAGAGAATACTCATCAAGGTGCTTTTCCCCGAACCATTCTCACCAAGAAGAGCATGAATCTGACCAGCGTAGAGGTCAAGATTCACCTGGTCATTAGCGACAACGCCCGGAAACTTTTTGACAATATTGCGCATTCTAATAAGTGGTGTTACTTCCATTACAATCCTCCATTATCTAAAAACACGATCAGAAGTAGTCAGCAAACGCCAACATCCAACCCTTTTATTTTTTATCTGCTGCTCGTTCGCCAATCTTTCTTGCTGCATAGACGCCGCTTGCACTGGCCTGTGACAAGCCTCTGGTAATACCGGCGCCATCACCTATTGCAAACAGATTAGGGATCTTGGTTTCCAGGTTGCCGTCTATTTCAAGGCGAGCACTGTAGAATTTGACTTCGACACCATAAAGAAGAGTATCATCATTAGTCATACCGGGAGCAACTTTATTCAAGGCATAAATCATTTCAATAATATTATCCAGATGACGTTTAGGCAATACCAGACTCAAATCACCAGGGGTTGCCTCCAATGTTGGTTTAGTAAAGCTCTTTTCCAGGCGTTTTTCATCAGTTCTGCGCCCCTTAATTAAATCGCCAAACCTCTGCACAAGGACGCCACCGCCCAGCATGTTAGAGAAGGAGGCTATCCTTTTACCATATTTAAGCGGTTCCTGGAAAGGCTCTGTAAACTTGTTGCTGACGAGCAAAGCAAAGTTTGTATTCTTGCTGTGCAAAGCAGGGTCTCGGAAGCTATGTCCATTGACAGTAACGATACCGTCAGTGTTCTCAGCGACAACATAGCCGTTAGGGTTCATGCAGAACGTGCGAACGAGGTCGCCGTACTGCTTTGTTCTATACACCAGTTTTGCCTCATACACCTCATCGGTGATATGTTTAAATACTTGCGCCGGTACTTCAACGCGTACACCAACATCAACCTGGTTATTTATGAAGGATAATCCCAGGTCTTTGCATTGTTCGGTAAACCACTCTGCACCCGCACGTCCAGGCGCTGCAATCAGATAGTTACAATTTATACGTTCGCTTTGGCCCTTGATTGCCAGCGAAAAGGTACCATCAGCCTCATGGCAAATTTTCTCCACATGAGTATTGCAACGGATATCAACTTTAGTGACCAAGTGCTTATAAATGTTTTCCATGATTATTAAATTGTTTTCTGTCCCTAAATGGCGAACTTTGGCATTTAGCAAATGCAAATCATGCCCAAGTGCATCTTTTGCTATATGACAGTTTTTCGTACTGAAATATTCGCCGGGTGCCCCGTGTAAACAATTCAGTCTGTCTACGTAATCTATTAAATCAATAACATCATTTTCCGGTATATATTCATTGAGCCAACCACCAAACTCAGTGGTGAAATTGAATTTGCCGTCAGAAAAAGCTCCGGCGCCGCCAAAACCACGCATAATATCACACGGAACACAGCGCAAGCAATGGTTAACCTTTTTATCGGCGAGAGGGCATCTGCGTTTATCGATAGCGTGTCCCTCTTCAATTATTGCCACCTTGAGTTCAGGATATTTCAAAGTGAATTCATAAGCTGCAAATATTGCGGCCGGGCCGCCACCAATAATCGCTACATCAAACATATTGTTCATGTTATGCCTCCTAAACGAAAAATCACAACCTATATTATACTTCAAAAGTCGTCAAATACTCAATCACTTAAATTTTTTCGTTTCATCACCCAATGGTTTGTCTTTGTCCGGATTATTTTTAAAAATATCAATATTCTTCTTTGCTTCCAAAACAGCATTATCATAAACAGTTTTAAAAGCGCTAAGATCCTGAGGTTTGCCGGTTTTCAACCATTCAGCCACAACCTTGCCCAAACCGTAAGTAGTACCGACAGCTAGCGGAATCTGAAGTGGTGCAAAGGGAATCAACGTAGCAACTGTCTGTCCGATGAAAACAGTTCCCAATGACCCCAAGATGCTCACGGCCATTGATTCTGATATCTCTTCCTCATATACTTTGCCCAATTTGATTATCATATAAATCTGATTGGCGATGAGCGCCATCGTTCCCAGTAAAGGTGCAACAACAATAACACCAGCACGTGCTGCTGCCCATTTGCAGAGCACCTCCGCTTCATCCTCTCTTGCCTTATCATCTATCACAGTTATTTTCAACTCTTCGTCCATAAATATAACCTCCATTTAAATATTCTCATTTTGTAAATATTCGCCCATCTACCTTTAACTCCTGCAATAAGCAAAAGAAGGACGTCTCTAAAGACGTCCTTCTTTCATATTATTTTTTAGTCGTTGTCCACTGCTTCTGCAAGAACAGCTCCCAAAATCAAGCCAAGCAGCAAATCGTTGTCATTATCATAATGATGGTCATGCGAATTTCTATATTGAATCATAACCTTTTGAGGCACTCTCTTGCCATAAGCCCAATGACCAGGCGGCACATGAATGTTTCTCTCATTCATGATCTGACGGACTTTTTTCATATATTTTTTTTGTGCCTTCAAGTCAACTTTTTTGTGCCAATCTTTATGGTCATCGTTTCTGTATTCAATTTTTTGATTGTGTTTGTGTTCATAATCTCTTGAAGCTGCTTCCGTTGTAGAAGTTGCAATCGTTCCTGCCAGTGAGCCTATTACCATGAAAGAAGCAATGATTTTTTGTACTTTTTTATTAACCATATAAATACCTCGTTTCGTTCGCCGACTCATCGGTCAGCTTTTTCATGTCTTTATATTAACGGTTATTTATGTCGAAATTATGGCGAAAAAAAGTTTTTTTGTCACAATTTCAAAAAACAAATACATCAAATTGCTGAACTTAATTGGCTGCTATACCAACAAAAAAGAACAGACCGAAGTCTGTTCTTTCTGACCTTATAAAAATAAAAAACTGTGATATTAAGCAAATTTAGTATTTTCTGTTTCCCAACGTTTAAACTGGCAATAGCCCCAAGGTGTATAAAGGCCGAAAGTTATGGTAACAAGAATAAGGATAATCAGCCACTGGAAGAAAAAACCTATACCCGTACCCGTAAACTCCAATTGTCTGCCCTCAACATAGGTATTACTGCAAATCCAGCGTTGTTGTGCAGAATATGCCCAAGGGAAAAACAATCCGCAAGTAATAACAGTCAAAATCGTTGTCCAGATCAGAAGCCAAAGATAGCCGAAGCCACTCCCCTCAAAAACAAAATCTTTCTTCATATTGCCACCTCCCGGATACTCCTCTTGCCCAGAATTATACTAGAGCACAGAACCCTTGGCAAGTAACGCATCAACTAAGCGCATGTCGAAGGCGGAGCAGAAAGATTGCTGGTTGCAATTACTGCTAGCCCCCAAATAAAAGCTCGCCAGCTGTCTTATCCGCGTAGCTATTATAACTCAGCGCTCCAGTTCTTAAATAAGAATTGCCAAGCGCGTGTCGAAGGCGGAGCAGAAAGATTGCCGGCGAGCTTTTCTACAATATTTATAAGTAATAAATACATATAACAACCTAGTCAAGGAGGCGGTTGACCCGAATGCGTAGCTATTAAACTTCGCGCTCCAATTCTTCAGGAAGAATTGCCAAGCGCGTGTCGAAAGCGGAGCAGACGAGGTTGCAGCCTCCTAAGAGCACATATAAAAAGGGCGCATATCTTTTAGATATGCGCCCTTAAGTGTTTAATTTCTTATTGCATTCTTTCTTTCAGCAAGTTGTTAACCATTTCCGGATTAGCCTTGCCGCGTGATTTTTTCATGATTTGTCCAACCAGGAAGCCCAGTGCACGATCCTTGCCAGCCTTATAGTCAGCAATAGACTGCGGATTTTCCGCCAACGTTTCCTCAACGATTTTGACAATTGCACCCTCATCGCTGATTTGTTCCAGGCCAAGTTCTTTAACCAATGCTTGCGGAGTCTTGCCGGTTTTCAGCATTTCAGCGAAAACTTTTTTGGCCAGCTTGCTGGAGAGAACACCCTTGTTGATCAGGTTAACCATTTCGCCAAGGTTAGCAGGAGTAATAGGGAACTTTTCGATTGTAATATTCTCGCTGTTCAGATAGGCGGAGACATCACCCAGCAGCCAGTTGGCAATACCTTTGGAATCCTCCGTGTGTTTAGCAGCTTCATCAAAGTATTCGGCCATTGCTTTAGTTGATACGATATTCTCAGCATCATAGTCAACAAGGCCTTTTTCCTGCATCAAGCGTGCTTTACGTGCTGCCGGTAATTCAGGCAGTTCGCTCTTTACTCTGGCAATCCAGGCATCATCAATTACCACCGGCACCAAGTCTGGTTCCGGAAAATAACGATAGTCATGGGCCTCTTCCTTGGAACGCATGGAAAGAGTCATGCCCTTGCCATCATCCCAGGTTCTGGTTTCCTGAACGACGGTGCCGCCATCTTCAACCAATTGAATTTGGCGTTGAATTTCGTACTCGATTGCTCTTTCCAAAGCACGGAAGGAGTTAAGATTTTTAATTTCAGCACGCGTACCGAATTCAGTCGCGCCTTCCGGCATAACAGAAATGTTGGCATCGCAACGCAGGCTGCCTTCTTGCATTTTGCAGTCGCTGACATCAGTGTATTCAAGAATGGCTTTCAGTTTTTCCATATATGCTCTGGCCTCAGCAGCTGAACGCATATCAGGCTCAGAAACGATTTCAATCAAAGGCACACCGGCACGGTTGTAGTCAACTGCGGAAGACTCGGAAGTCTTGATGGTTGCGCCGGAATGTACCAACTTACCAGCATCCTCTTCCATATGAATACGCGTAATGCCGACTCTCTTAGTCTGGCCATCAACTTCAATATCGATGTGACCATGTTCGCAGATAGGTTTATCGAATTGGGAAATCTGATAGTTTTTGGAAAGGTCAGGGTAAAAATAATTTTTACGGTCAAATTTATTGAACTTCTTAATTTCGCAGTCAAGTGCAAGACCTGCGCGAATAGCGAACTCAACAACTTGTTTGTTCAGCACCGGCAAAGCGCCAGGCATACCCAGACAAACCGGGCAGACATGAGTATTAGGCTCACCGCCGAATTCAGTTGAGCAGCTGCAGAAAGCTTTTGATTTCGTTTTTAGTTCCGAATGGACTTCCAAACCTATAACTGTTGCATATTTCATGATTATTTACCCCCCAGCGGTGCCATAACTTTGTGGTAATCATGTGCCTGCTCGAAGGTGTAAGCAGCGCGCAGAATAGTTTCCTCATCCAGGAGTTTGCCAATCAGCTGCATGCCAACCGGTAAGCCATCAGCAAAACCAGCAGGTACAGAAATACCCGGCAAGCCGGCAAGGTTTACAGGAATAGTGCAGACGTCAAGCATATAGATAGCAAGAGGATCCATCTTGCCGTCAATTGGATATGCAACTACAGGAGAAGTCGGTGTCAGAAGCAAATCGCACTGTTTGAAAGCTTCTTCAAAGTCCTTACGGATCAAAGTACGAACCTGCATAGCTTTCAGGTAATAAGCATCATAGTATCCTGAGCTCAAAACATAAGTACCAAGCATGATACGACGTTTAACTTCAGAGCCGAAACCTTCGGTGCGGCTGGCAGTAGTCATTTCCGGAGCTGAAGTTGCCTTCATGTTACGATAGCCGTAACGAACGCCGTCAAAACGAGCCAGGTTTGCAGAAGCCTCTGCAGGAGCAATTATATAGTAAGTAATTACCGCATATTCGGTATGTGGTAAAGACACTTCTACGATTTCAGCGCCCATTGCTTCATAATCAGCAATAGCTTTCTTCAGAATTGCATCCACCTTAGGATCAAGACCTTTGCCAAAATACTCTTTTGGCAAACCGATTTTCAGACCTTTAACGTCTTGTTTCAGTGCTTTAGTGAAATCAGGCACCTCAACAGGTAAAGAAGTGGAATCGTGAGCATCAACACCACAAATAGTATTAAGAACGGTAGCAGCGTCAGTTACGTCTTTAGTGATTGGCCCAATCTGGTCAAGAGAAGAGGCAAATGCTACACAGCCATAACGGGATACACGCCCATAGGTCGGTTTAATACCAACGCAACCCGTAAAGGATGCCGGCTGACGAATGGAGCCGCCTGTATCGGAACCCAGGGACCAGATTGCTTCGCCGGCTGCAATAGCTGCTGCAGAACCGCCGGAAGAACCGCCCGGTACCAGGTCAAGATTCCAAGGATTATGCGAAGTACCAAAATACGAAGTCTCAGTAGTGGAGCCCATCGCAAATTCATCAAGATTTGTCTTGCCGAGAAAAATTGTTTCATCCGCACGCAATTTTTCAATAACATGCGCATCATAAATAGGATTCAGATTTTCCAGCATTTTGGAAGAACAGGTTGTTCTCAGGCCTTTAGTAGAAATGTTATCTTTAATAGCGCCAGGGATACCTGCAAGAGGAGCAATCGCTTCACCTGCGGCAATCATTTTGTCAACTTTAGCAGCCTGCGCCAAGGCATTTTCTTTATCTAATGTAACATAAGCCTTGACATCTTTTTCTACTTCTGCAATACGGTCATAAACATTATAGGTCAGCTCTACAGAACTGATTTCTTTTTTCACGAGTTTCTCATGCAGTTCATGAGCTGTGCTCTTATATAAATCCACAGTATTTCCTCCTTCTATTCGATAACTCTTGGAACCTTGAAGCCTCCGTCATGTACTGCCGGTGCATTCATCAAGGCAACTTCCTGGCTAACGCCTTCAACTGCTACATCCTCACGCAGAACATTGCTGAGAGGCAAAACATGTGCTGTCGGCTCAATGCCCTTTGTATCCAATTCATTAAGAATATCTGCATAATTGAGGATTTGGTTAAACTGCTCGGTAAATTTTTCCATTTCGCTTTCAGGAATAGTAAGTCGCGAGAGTTGTGCGATATACTCTACATCCTTAGTAGTAACTTTCATTTTTTCACCATCCTAAATCTTTTATAATATTCACTCATCCAGAGAAAATAAAAGAGAAAACTTAACCTATAAATTATAGCACAAAAACCATCTAGTTGACGAGATGGTTTTTGATGGTTATTGTTGTAAAAGTCGCATGAATTCAGTTTCATCGATAACTTTAACGCCCAGTTCCTGCGCTTTCGTCAGCTTACTGCCAGCCTCGGCGCCAGCAACGACATAATCTGTTTTCTTGCTGACAGAGCCGGAAACCTTTGCACCGACATCCTGCGCCATTGTTTGTGCCGTAGCTCTGTCCAATGTGGGCATGGTACCTGTAAATACCAAAGTTTTACCATAAAATGGATGGCTGGTATCTGTTCCGGCAATACCTTTCATTTCCATATTGAGGCCCAATTTTTTCAGTCTGTATAATAAATCTTGATTGGAAGGAACAGCAAAGTAAGAGACGACACTTTCAGCAATCTTTGGCCCGATATCCCTTATAGCACTCAGTTCCTCTGCACTTGCCTGACGCAGAGTGTCTATATTGCCGTATTGCAAAGCAAGTATGCGGGCAACTTTGGCACCAACATGGCGAATACCAAGTGCAAAAAGCAGCTTGTCAAAACTCTGTTTCTTACTTTCTTCTATGGCTGCCAAGAGGTTTTCCGCGGATTTTTCACCCATTCGTTCAATGTTCAGCAGTTGTTCTTTCTGCAGCAAATACAGATCGGCTGGATCTTTTACCAGTTCAGCGGCAATTAACTGATTGATGACTGCCGGTCCGCAGCCATCAATATTCATGGCGTCACGCGAGACAAAATGAATCAGGCCCTCTCTGCCTAAAGCTGGGCAATGAGGATTAGTGCAGCGGCTCGCGGCTTCACCTTCTCTGCGAACAACCGGCCACTCACATTCAGGGCAGGTTGCAGGCATTGTGAATTCTTTTTCCCGGCCTGTTCTTTTTTCGAAAACAACCCAAAGTACTTCCGGTATGATTTCACCGGCTTTATTGATAACGACACGATCGCCAATGCGTATATCTTTTTCCTTGATAAAATCTTCATTATGTAAAGTTGCGCGGCTAATGGTGCTGCCGGACAACCTGACCGGCGTCAGCACTGCAGTCGGGGTCAAAACACCGGTGCGGCCTACCTGCAGAATGATATCCTCGACCGTTGTTTCAGCCTGTTCCGGCGGAAATTTAAAGGCTACAGCCCACCTAGGGTCTTTGCCCGTCGCACCTAGCATATTCTGCTGCCAGACAGTATTGACCTTAATAACGACACCGTCAGTATCATAAGCCAAAGAAGCTCTTACTTTTTCATGTTTTTCAATTAACTGCCAGACTTCTTCGATATTTTTCGCCTTTTGCCAGCCTTCGCTGACACGAAACCCATATTTAGCCAGCATTTCCATTGATTCCGCATGAGACTCTTGCGCACCAAGACCAACAGCATATGCAAAAAAACTTAAGGATCTTTTTTCCGTTATCTGCGGATTAAGCTGTCTTAGGGAACCTGCTGCCGCATTACGTGGATTGGCAAACTCAGGCTCACCAGCAGCTACACGCTCAGCATTCAATCTCATAAAAGCACGGCGCGGCATATAGACCTCACCGCGAACATCCAATAATTCAGGAGCTCTCTCTCCTGGCGCCAGCTGCAAGGTCAAAGGAATACTGCGAATGGTACGCACATTATTGGTAACGTCTTCACCCACTGTGCCATCACCGCGCGTCGCAGCTCGTACAAAACGGCCTTTTTCATAGATCAGGCTACAGGCGAGCCCGTCAATTTTCGGTTCTACGACATACTCGACTTTAGTCCCTTCCGGCAAACCACTGTGAACTTTACTGGCAAAATCTCTGACTTCCTCCGCTGAAAAGACATTACCCAAGCTCAAAAGCGGTGTTATATGCTTTACTTCCTTGAAACTCGGCGCTACCTGTCCGCCAACACGCATAGTCGGCGAATCCCGCGTAATAAGCTCAGGGTACTGACTTTCCAGTTTTCGCAAGTTTGCAACCAGCTCGTCATATTCGGCGTCTGATATTTCCGGCATATCCAACACATAATATAAATGTTCATGCCGCCTGATTTGTGTTCGCAGGTCTTCTATCTTTTCCGCGGCCCGCGTTTTAGATAAATCATCCATCCGAAATACTCCCCTCTGCCTTTCGCCATTAAACTTTCTTTAATACAGCATATTTCGTCAAAAGACTGCGCACACCTTCACCGGCAAAAGCAACTTTGACTTCCTGCCCGTCGGAATTATCTTTAGTGCTGACGATCGTACCTAAACCCCATTTAGCGTGTGCAACCTTGTCGCCAACAATAAACTTGGCTATTCCTTGCCCGGCTGCACTAGTCGGCACAAAGCTTTTAGCCGGTTTTTTGATCAACCAGTTCATTTCACCGATTTTTTCCTGTTTTCTATTGTCAGTATCATGCAAAACTCGCTGCTCAACTTCTTTTTTCTTCACTGTCAGAAGCGCTCGCGGAATTTCTTTCAGGAACCTGGAAGGCGGATACATGACAGTATGACCGAAAACCATCCTCATCTTAGCGCCGCTGAGGAACAGATGCTTCTCAGCTCTTGTAATACCTACATAGCACAAACGACGCTCTTCTTCTATTTCTTCCTCATCCATCAATGTACGTTGATGTGGGAACATACCTTCTTCCAAGCCGGCAAGGAATACTATCGGGAATTCCAGTCCCTTGGAGGAATGCAAAGTCATCAAGGTTAAAGCCTCACCATCAATGTGAGCATCATCTATATCTGCTACTAAGGCAACATGACCAAGAAAATTTTCCAGGCTGTTTTCTTCTTCTGCATCAGCAAACTCTTTCGCTACGCTTAAGAGTTCCTGCAAGTTATCTATGCGGCCCTGAGCCTGCATAGTATGCTCATTCTCCAGTTCTTCCAGATAGCCGGTTCGGTTCATAACCTCCTGCAGCAGATTCTCCACAGGCATGACCGTAGCCATTTCCATCAGTGCAAAAACTATCGAAGCCAATTCTTCCAATTTGCTAACAAAACGGCTGCTCAGACCTTTGACCAAGGTTGGGTTGGAAACTATATCAAATAAATTGCTCCCGTTCTCCAAGGCGCAAGCCTGCAACTTGCTAATTGTCGCATCACCGATGCCACGTCTTGGTACATTGATGATACGCAATAAACTCAAGGTATCATTAGGATTATAAATAACACGCAGATATGCCAGAATATCTTTGATTTCCTTGCGGTCATAGAACTTTTGGCCGCCTACCATTACATAAGGCAAACCGCTCTTGATCAGCATTTCTTCAAAAATACGTGACTGCGGATTAGTACGATATAAGACTGCCACATCACCGAGCTTGATATTCTCTTCCTTTTGTAGTTCCAGTACTTGTTCTATGACGAAACGTGCTTCATCACGTTCATCGACGGCCTGATAATAAGTAATCGGTGTACCGTTAGGGTTCTCAGTCCAGAGTTCTTTAGGCTTTCTTGCGGTATTATTTTCGATAACGGCATTAGCCGCGTCAAGAATCACCTGTGTAGAACGATAATTCTGCTCAAGTTTAATAACTTTAGCTTCCGGGTAGTCCTTCTCAAAATCCAGGATATTTTGAATATCGGCACCGCGCCAACCATAAATACTTTGATCGACATCACCGACTACGCAAAGATTGTGATGCTTTTCGCTCAGAATCTTCGTCAGCATATACTGTACATGGTTGGTATCCTGATATTCGTCAACCATTATATAAGAAAATCTTTCCTGATATTTTGTTCTTACTTCTTCATTCTTCTGCAATAAGCGAATAGTTAAAAGCAAAAGGTCATCAAAATCCAAGGCATTATTCAGCAATAATTTCTTTTCGTATGCGCTAAAAATTTCCGCAATCTTTTGCGAATGAAAATCAGCAGCATTACGTGCATATTCGCTGGCGTCCTGCATATTGTTCTTGGCATTCGAAATATGTCCGATGATGGAATTGACCGGGAAGTTCTTTTCATCAAGATTCAATTCCTTTAATACTTCTTTCAATACATTCTTGCTGTCGTTCGTATCGTAAATGACGAAATTTGAAGCATAACCACCAAGTTTATCAATTTCCATGCGCAGGAATCGTGCGCAGAAAGCGTGAAAAGTAAAAAGCCAGACATCCTTTGCCGCAGGTCCGACCATCTTGTCGACACGTCTGCGCATTTCTCCCGCTGCCTTGTTGGTGAAAGTTATGGCCAAAATTTTATAAGGCGGTACACCTTGCGCGAGCAACCATGCAATACGGCATGTAAGAGTCTTTGTTTTTCCGGAGCCGGCACCTGCCATGATCAGCATTGGTCCTTCCGTGTGTTGTACTGCTGCCGCCTGTTCTTCATTCAATCCGTGTAAAATTTTGTTCATTTTTTTCCTCACAAGTCCATTTCTAAATAATAAGTCCAAATATAATTTTAACAGATTTACCGATTTCCTTCTAATGCTTTTTTTGTAACTTTATGGCATAATGATTACAATTAATATTGTTAAATAAGGAGGAAACGCTGCAATCAAGCCGTTCATGGCCTTTGCTGCGTATATAATTCAAATGTCTGATAAACCTTATGTCCCCGCTGAATTGCTCAGCAAACTTTGGCGCACTTTGATCGAGTTTGACATGCTTAGCGAAGGAGACAAAATATTGATTGGCCTCTCCGGCGGCAAGGACAGCATGTTTCTGACCGCGGCCTTAGCGGAAGCACAAAAATATTCCCCAGTCAAATTCGAGCTTGCCTGCTACACCGTTGACGGTATGTTCAGCCCAAACTTTCCTGAGAAAGAACTGCAGGCTTTCTGTGCAGGCTATGGTCTCACGCATTATCACGAAAAAGTCAACGTAATGGAAGCCTGGCAAAATAAAGGCAACACACCTTGTTTCACTTGTGCCTACTTCCGAAGAGCCGCCACCAACCGCAAAGCAAAAGAACTTGGTTTTAATAAAATTGCCTTGGCCCACCATCATGACGATGCCGTGGAAACTTTTCTGATGAATATTTTGACTTCCGGCCAATTACGTACATTCCTGCCCGTAACCAAACTGTCACGCTCCGGCATGACCGTCTTAAGACCTCTGCTCTATTACAGGGAAGCAGAAGTCATTGCTGCCGTCAAAACGATCGGCCTGCAGCCGCTTAAAAATCCCTGTCCCTATGATGGCCATACTAAACGCCAGGAAATAAAAGAGCATATCGAAGCACTTGCAGCAATCAGTCCGGAAGTTTATGATCACCTAGCGGCCGCTATGCGCAATTCTCCTAATCAGGAACTATGGCCTGAGCAGTTAGCGCAGAAAACTATGGTAACAAAATTCCATCAATTCTGGCAGAAAAAGGGCAAAAAAGAATAATAACGCCTTGCCACGAGGGCAAAGCGTTCATTATATCTGGTCAACAAATAAAATCAATAGGTCAAACTTATAGCACCCTTTTCGGTTATCAATACCGTATGCTCCCATTGCGCTGACGGCAGACCATCTATGGTCAGTGCCGTCCAGTCATTTGCCGCATCAACATAGATCTCTTTCTTACCCATATTAATCATTGGTTCAATAGTGAAAATCATGCCGGGCACTAACAGCATCCCGGTATTTTTTTTGCCCACATGACAAACGAAAGGCTCTTCATGAAACTCGATACCAACACCATGTCCGCCGAATTCACGTACTACTGAATAACCGCGCTTATGAGCATAATTTCCAATAGCCGCGCCTATATCGCCCATGAAGGCCCATGGTTTAGCTGCTTCAATACCTATTCTCAAACACTCTTTAGTAATGGCTACCAAATCCTGCTTCTTCTTGTCAACTTTGCCGATCATAAACATACGTGACGCATCTGAGTAATAGCCTTTATAAATTGTTGACACATCAACATTAACGATATCCCCGCTTTTCAAAATGACACTTTTATCAGGTATACCGTGGCAAACCTCTTCGTTAACCGAAGTACAGCAGCTCTTTGGGAAACCCATAAAATTAAGAGGCGCCGGAATTGCGCCATGAGCAACGGTATAATCATAGACCATGACATCGATTTCTTCTGTACTCATACCGGCCTTGATGTGTTGCTCCACATAGTCAAGTACACCCGTATTAATATCGCACGATTCCTTAATGCCGGCAATCTGCTCCGGTGTTTTCAACATGGAGAGATCAGGCACTTCATAACCTTTTTCTTTATATTCCTGTATCTTTTTTTCAATGAGCAGATGGCATTCGCTATAAGCTTTGCCGCTGCCGCACCAACATGGTGAATTGTTTTCTGACATACTTTTTACTCCTTTGTACATTGTATTACTTATTATAGCACTTTTCCCGCTATTGCGCTCTCGCGTTTCTGTGATAAACTATAAGTTGATAATTCTTTCGGAAGGACTGTTCTATGGAAAACTTATTATATTACGTAAATACTTTGATTTTTTATTTTTCAGAATATGTTATGCATTTTGATCGCTACATTCCGGCTATCATGCAGGATTACGGCTCTCTGATTTATTTTCTGCTCTTCGCCATCTTTTTCTGCGAAACAGGTTTGGTTGTTACACCCTTTTTGCCGGGTGACTCTTTGCTTTTCGCCTGCGGTGCGCTTGCGGCAACAGCCGACAGTCTGCATCTGCCAACGCTCTTTTTGATCTGCCTTACGGCAGCCATCCTGGGTGATGCCTGCAACTATATGATTGGCGAAAAACTCGGTCATCAATTGATTGCCCGACACAACCGCTTAATCAAACCAGAGCATATTGAAAAAGCCCAAAAGTTCTATGAAAAGCATGGA
>JAAYVM010000131.1 GCA_012517145.1 Acholeplasmataceae bacterium | reverse complement strand
TATACATGATAATTATCTACTCATATGCCAATTTTTACAAGTCTTTTTCTGTATTTTGCCTTCAATTATGTTGCTTTCCTTACAATCAGTTGCTACAATTAGTTTGATAATGTTTGATACTAGAAGGAGGTTCTTACATGAAAAAATTGTTTGCCCTCGCTCTTGCCTCCATCCTCGCTTTTTCAGCTCTTGCAGGATGCGGCAGCGATAAGAAGGGCCCAGACAAGAAGGCCGGTGAAAAAACCAAGGTTGCCTTTGTCTATGTCAGTTCTGCCAAAGATGGCGGATACTCCATGGCTCATGACCTCGGCCGCCAATACGTCGAGAAAAATATGCCCAACGTAGAAGCCACCTTTATGGAATCGGTACCTGAGGGTGCTGATGCTGAGCGTGTCATCAGCCAATTGGCATCACAAGGCAATAAGATCATCTTCACTACCAGCTTCGGTTACATGGATCCAACCATTAATGTAGCTAAAAAATACCCAGATGTAACTTTCCTGCATTGTTCCGGCTACAAAACAGCCCCTAATGTTGGTAATTACTTCGGCCGTATGTATGAAGCACGTTATCTTACCGGTATCGTTGCCGGCAAACAAACGAAAAGCAACGTGATAGGTTATGTTGCAGCTTTCCCAATTCCTGAAGTTGTCCGCGGCATCAATGCCTTTACACTGGGTGCTAAATCTGTTAACCCTGATGTAAAAGTCAAAGTTCTCTGGACAAACACCTGGTACAACCCGGCCAGTGAAAAGCAAGCGGCTCTTACCTTGCTTGATGCCGGTGCTGACGTTATTGCTCAACACCAGAATACTCCTGGGCCACAACAAGCTGCTGAAGAACGTGGTAAATTCGGCATTGGTTACAACGTAGATATGTCCGGTGCAGCTCCCAAAGCTGAACTCACTTCTGCCGTCTGGAACTGGGGTCCTTATTATGCAAGTGCCATTCAGCAAATCATTGATGGCAAATGGAAATCCGGTGCTTACTGGGGTTCTATGAAAGACAAGGTTGTTGACATCGCTCCTTATGGCCCTGCTGTAAGCGAAGATACCAAGAAAATTACTGATGCTGCCAAAGCAAAAATTATTGACGGCAGTCTGAAAGTATTTACCGGTCCTATTAAAGACCAAACCGGCAGTGTTAAAGTTGCCGAAGGCCAGACAATGTCAGATGAAGATCTGCTGAAATTTGACTGGTTTGTAGAAGGCGTTGAAGGAACAATTAAATAAAATAAATTTTAAGGGGATGTTTCGCATGAAAAAATTGCTTGCTCTCGCCCTGACGCTCACAGTAGCGTGCGCTGCTCTGGCAGGCTGCGGCGGTGACAAAAAAGCAGCTGACAAAAAAGCCGGCGAAAAAACAAAAGTAGCTTTTGTTTATATCGGTTCAGCTAACGACGGTGGTTATTCCATGACTCATGATCTTGGCCGTCAATATGTCGAGAAAAATATGCCTAATGTACAGACCAGCTTCGTTGAATCTGTACCGGCAGGTGCTGACGCTGAACGTGTTATCACCCAACTGGCATCTCAAGGCAACAAAATCATCTTTACCACCAGCTTCGGTTTCATGGACCCAACAATCAACGTAGCAAAAAAATATCCGGATGTAACTTTCCTGCATTGCTCCGGCTACAAAACAGCTCCTAATGTAGGAACCTATTTCGGCCGTATGTACGAATCCCGCTATCTGACCGGTATGGTTGCCGGCAAACAAACCAAGAGCAACGTAATCGGTTATGTTGCAGCTTTCCCTATTCCTGAAGTTGTCCGCGGCATTAATGCTTTCACCCTTGGTGTTCGCTCCGTTAACCCGGATGCGAAAGTAAAAGTTGTCTGGACCAATACCTGGTATAATCCTGCAGGCGAAAAACAAGCCGGCCTGACCTTGATTGATTTCGGTGCCGACGTTATAGCACAACACCAAGACACCCCTGGCCCACAGCAAGCTGCTGAGGAAAGAGGCGTTTACGGCATCGGCTATGATATGGACATGTCCAAAGCAGCTCCTAAAGCTTCCTTGACAGCTGCTGTCTGGAACTGGGGTCCATATTACGTAAATGCTATTCAGCAAATTCTTGATGGCAAATGGAAATCCGGTGCTTATTGGGGCGGCATGAAAGATAAAGTTATTGATATCGCTCCTTACGGTCCTGCTGTCAGCGAAGATACCAAGAAAGTTACTGATGCAGCTAAAGCCAAGATTCTTGATGGCAGCCTGCAAGTATTTGCTGGTCCTATTAAAGACCAATCCGGCGAAGTGAAAGTCCCAGCCGGCAAAACAATATCTGATGAAGATCTCCTTAAATTCGACTGGTTTGTCGAAGGCGTTGACGGTACAATTAAATAAAATCACCCCAAAACTAAAAGAGCGTTTCGCAATTGCGAAACGCTCTTTTTTATTTTTATAGCTTAAAACTTAAACTTACTTTTAACCACGATTCCTTTAGGCACTGGTACTATGGCAATGAATTGCACGACATCAAGCACATTTTTGCCCATGAAACTTGTCCTGACAAGTTTGCTGCAATTGATAAGCTCTGTGAAGTAAACCTCCAAAATGCCATTTGCATAAGTACAGGCAAAATCTTCGTGTTCAATCACCGTATCATCGAAAATATTGTTAACTATCGCCATAATTAACTTAGTTCCCAATGTTTGGGCAACAGCTTCCAAAAATTTGTTGTCGCGAACAGCAAAATCAACCAGGCGCAGTCTGACATACGCTTGTTGTTTAGTAATGGTAAACTCTTCCGGCATAATGAAGAGTTTCAAGCTGCCATATTCTTTGTGTTCAACTTCTAAAGCCACACCCGAATCTTCATAATAGCTGATACCTGTAAAAACAAAGTCGCTTTTTGCCAATGAATCCTTAAGGTAATGATTGATTTCTTCGTAAGGAATGGTAAGACCGCCGTGCGAAACATCTTCCCATTTCTGGGCAGACAGCCAGCGACCGCTTTTCTCTTTCAAAGGCTGGAACCAATCAAGCACACCACTGATGGCACCTTCCACCTTTTCCGCTGCACTATCTGCTTTCTCCTTAATATTCTGAAAAGCAGATTCTGCTTCCATCTTAAAGCTCCTGCTTTCGTCACCAAGAGGCTTGTCCTTGCATTCCATACCCGATATTTCTTTAAACTTGGCCATGCCTTCGTCGCGCGCCTCTTCAAATATTTCTCTGAACTGAGCAATATCGTGCGGCTGACCGGCTTTTAGCCATGCGTTGGCTACCTTACCTACACCATAGGTAACGGCAATACCGACAGGTACCTGTACCGGTGCCAAGGGAATCAGTGTCACCAAAGTCTGTCCGACAAAAGATCCTCCCAAAGAATAAAGTAACCCCAAAACAGCACTTTCGTCGAGCTTCACGCCGCGCAGCTCACCCAGACGCATGATCATATATACTTCATTGGCCATCAGAGCCATCGTACCAACCAGCGGCGCTACGACTATGACGCCGGCGCGTGCCGCACCCCAAAGACAGATTTTTTCGGCTTCCCGTTCAACATCTATTATCTTATCCAACAGCCAGCCTCCTTATTTAAATCTTAACGTCGATCTGAGCGGAGACGCCAACGCCCTGAACACGGCTAAAATTAGTCGGATTCTTGGAATCAATCGGAATCAAAGCCTTGACCCTGAAAGTTTTGCTCATAAAATTACCTTCGAGCTGCAAAGCCGCCTTGCACTGGTCAACAAGCTCCTGCGGCCCTGAAACCTGTGCCGCGCCAACATAGCCTCCGCTGCCAAGAGTAATAATTGGCACAACCTTAGTAGCATATTCACTGCTGACACCATGTTTGGCCGTAAGCGCATTAATAAAATCATTCAGTTCATCCGCATATCTGTCGACCAGATAACCAATGCCGCCGACCTTGAGAACATCCCCAAGAATACTTGCATTGACGTTAGGCATAGTGTTAACCATGATAAAGCTTGCCATAGCAGCAACCACCACTGCCTTCTTTCCACTACGAAAATTCATGACATCACCTCCAATTGCTAATTCTATATAATTTCAACACCAAAAGATAAATTCCTTTTTTATCTTTATTGAATATTCTGTGAAGAAAAAGTTATGCACGCCGGCACTGTCTGGAGTGATATAATTAAACCAAATATTGATTTGCGGAGGGCTTACTATTGGCTGCTATCTTATTCAAAGCTAAACAACTTTGCTTTCATGACAAAATATGTTTCGCCGATCTCGAAATTCCTGCCGGCAAAACAACTTTCGTTACCGGGCCGAGCGGTGCCGGTAAATCTACTCTGCTGCGCCTGTTGAATGGCGTTTTATCTCCAACTCATGGACAGCTTTACTATTTGGGACATGACCTTGAAACTCTTGACACTATTGGGCTGCGCAAAGATGTTCTTTTGGTTAGTCAGGCTGTTTTTCTTTTTGACGGTTCCATCCGCGACAATTTTGCTGCCTTCTATGAGCACCGCGAGAAAAGTTTACCCAGTGATGAAACTATTAAAAAATTCCTGTCAATCTGCTGCTTGCCTTTCGAACCTGATGCTACAACTAACACAATGTCCGGCGGTGAAAAGCAGCGTCTTTATCTGGCAATATTTTTATCCTTCCATCCAGCTGTATTGATGCTTGATGAACCAACATCGGCTTTGGACAGCGAAACAGCTAACCGCGTTATGCAAAATATTATCACTTACTGTCAGGCCGAAGGAATTACAGTGATTGCTGTCAGCCATGATCAGGCCTTGACCAAGAGGTTCGGCGAAAACATCTTAACGTTGGAAAGGGTGGAAAACAACTATGCGTGAAATCGTCGAATTGGGAATTATGCAATTCAGTGCCGTCTATCTGTTACTGATTGTTGTTTTGGCAATCATGAAACATGCTAAAATCAACCAAACCAAGCTGCTCATCGTTGCTAGTTTCCGCATGACGATACAGCTGATTCTGGCCGGACTAATTCTGACATATATTTTTGATAACCAAAACCCGCTATTCACAGTGTGCTACCTACTGGCCATGATTGGTTTCACTATTAAGCGCACTTTGAGCAAAACCCCTGGTCTGAACAAAAAGTTCAAAATTGTTGTCACTGCTTCAATCGCCTTTTCAGGACTCTCCACATTAGCTTTTTTCGTTATCGGCATCGTCGGGCAAAATCTCTTCAACCCTCAGTATGCCATTCCGATTGCCGGCATGATCATGGGAAATACCATGACTGGTGTAACTCTGGCATTAAAGTCTTTTTCTGATAGTCTAAAAAGTCAGCGTGCCAAAATAGATTCTCTGCTGAACCTAGGCGCAACACCTCAGAAAATATTATTGCCTTATGTGAACAATGCCCTGGAAACAGCCTTATTGCCTACTTTGAACAGTATGGTTGGCATGGGTATCGTTTCCCTGCCAGGCATGATGACCGGTCAGATTCTTTCAGGCACACTGCCAATGACCGCCATCATGTACCAGATAGCCATTATGATCGTTATCTGTACCACAGTTTGCCTATCATCGTTCTCCTCTCTGCATTTCGGCTATCAGACTTTGATCAACAGCCGTAACCAGATAAAGTTGATTGGCGAAGAATAATATATTAAACCACTAAACAAGATCCTTCGACTACGCTCAGGATGACAAAACTCAAGACTGCAAATATTCCTTATAGGAACAACTCACTCCTCTTGTTGTCATTCCGACCGAAGTGGACGCATGAGCCACCTAGCAGTTTACTGCTTGTGGCGCAGCGGTTCGCACTGAAGCGCAGCGAAAGAAGAACGCCCTAAGCATTGTCATTCCGACCGAAGTGGAGGAATCTTGACTTTCTGAAATCTCTCGACATAACAAAAAGGCCTTCGCACTAATTTCTTAGTACGAAGGCCTTAATTTTATTTGTTCTTATTTTCTTTGACTATTTGTTCAGCCATCCTTACAGCCTGCACGCCGTCGGAAGCATACATATCGGCGTTGATTTCTTTGGCATATTCGGCAGTCAGGACTGCGCCGCCCACAATAATTTTAGCAGTTGTGCCTTCCTTATGCAGCAGCTTGATTGTTTCTTCCATACTGCCAAGCGTCGTCGTCATCAAGGCACACAAACCCACTATTTCCGGCTTTTCCTTTTGTACTGCTGCCAGGATGGTTTCCGGATCAACATCTTTGCCCAGATCAACAACAGCAAAACCACTGTTACTTAAGAGCGCGCTGACGATATTCTTACCTAAGTCATGAATATCACCTTTGACCGTTGCCAACACAACTTTGCCGGCATAAGGCAGATCCTCCGCCTTAATCTTGGTACGCAAGGCATCAAAAGAGGTTTTCATCGCTTCTGCTGCCAACATGACTTGCGGCAGGAAGGTTCTGGCTGCGCCAAAATCTTCACCAACTATATGCATACCCTTGACCAGGGCGTTAGCTGTTATCTCAGAGGCTGTATGCCCCTGTTCAAAAGCAGCAAGTGCCAGCGTCGCCGCTCTTTCCTTTTCACCGGTCATGACTGCCTGGCAAAGTTCGGCAAGAACATCACCGCTCGTTACTGCTAGCGTACTGCTAGCTTCAATGTTCTTTTCCACATAGTTCTTACTATATTCTATCCCTTGACTGTCCGTGCCTCTGATCACTTTGGAGGCGGCAGTCATCGTCTTAATCTTTTCTGAACAAGGATTAATGATTGGTGCATCAAGGCCGCTGGCCAGTGCCATCAGATAGAAGGCCGAATTGATGTCTTCGCGTCCCGGCAATCCAAAAGACACATTGCTGAGTCCCATCGTTGTCGGATAACCAAGTTCTTGCCGATATTGCTGCAATGTCCGCAAAGTTTCCCTTGGGGCCTGGCCATCAGAAGCTGCTGTCAGCACCAGAGGATCCAGCATGAAATCGCCATCGCTCAGTCCTGCTGCTTTGCCCTCCGCAACCAAACGCTTAACTATCGTCAGTCTCTCTTCAGCTGTTTTTGGCAGCCCTTTTTCCTCCAAAGGAAGAACCAATACTGCCGCGCCATACTTTTTCGCCAAAGCAAAAATCTGTTCTTTGACACCTGGTTTATCACTGACGGAATTAATCAATGCTCTACCAGGAAAATTGCGCAGGCCTGCTTCAACAACCGCCGGATCAGTACTGTCGATGGAAAAAGGAGCCGCAACCAACATAGACAAAGTTTCTACGACATCTTTCATTAAAGGCTTTTGGTCAACACCGGGAACACCCATGTTGATATCCAGTACTTCTGCACCGGCCTGCACCTGGTTCAAGGCTTCCCTTTTCACTGCCGTCAGGTCGCCGTTTTTGATATCCGCCGCCATTGCTTTACGGCCGCTGGGGTTAATTCTTTCGCCAATCAAAACAGTCGAATGCTTTTCGCCAAGCCAAACTGTCTTGGTTCTGGATGCCAAGCGTACGCCCTGCGGCAATGGCTGACGCTTCGCGAAAGTAAGCCCTTGCGAGGCTTCTTTGATTGCTCTGATATGTTCTGTCGTTGTTCCGCAGCAACCACCTAGTATGGTTGCACCGACTTCTACTAGTTTTGGCACCCAAGCTGCCATCTCTGTCGGTGACAAAGGAAAGATAGTTTTGCCATCACGCAGCACCGGTATACCTGCATTAGGCTGCACGCTGATTGGCAAAGAAGTGGCTTCGCCTAATTCTTTTACTAACGGCAAAAGCTGTTCAGGTCCGAGAGAACAATTCATGCCGATAACGGAAATACCCATTGGTTCCAGAATTGCTGCTGCTGTCCGCGGATCAGTCCCTGTCACTGTCCTGCCCTGAGCATCATATGTCAACTGGCATATAATAGGAAGATTAGTCACAG
Organism: Acholeplasmataceae bacterium; assembly: GCA_012517145.1. GTDB lineage: Bacteria > Bacillota > Negativicutes > Acidaminococcales > Acidaminococcaceae > RZYP01. The sequence goes on along the minus strand of JAAYVM010000131.1, from coordinate 2,335 downwards.
CTTTAGCCGCCAGGACACCGGCACGCATCTCCTGGATGTCAATAATTGTTTCAAACAAGATATAGTCAACGCCTGCTGCAGCAAGAGCTTTTATTTGCCTTGCATATGCCTCACAAGCTTCCTCAAAACCTAAATCACCCAAAGGAGCTATCAAACGGCCGCTTGGCCCTATATTCCCAGCAATCTGGATACCAGGCTTCAGCGCGGCTCTCGACGCATTCACGCCGGCAGTAATAATTTTTTCAGTTTCATCCGCCAAACCAAAATAACTAAGCTTCAGTGGATTAGCACCAAAAGTATTACACTCCAGAATATCGGCACCGGCCTCAACGTACTGCCTATGAATTGCTGTCACTGCTTCCGGGTGTGTTACTGAAGCATATTCCGGGCAAGGTTTATCGGCAATGCCTAAAGCCTGTAGCCTTGTCCCCATGGCACCTTCAAAAATCTTGATCATTCTCATCCATCCCTTCGCATTAAGCAATCCAATTTAGTGCATTTATTACAACCTTTTGAAGGTGTTTCTTTCTCAATATCAGGACAAAGGCCGATGACAGCGGTAATACTCTTGCGCGGCATCAGCATCAAGGAATCAGTCAAAGTAACCCCTATCGCCCCAGCATTAGCCAGTTTCACCACTTTGTCCTGTTCACTCAAGTCCCAGTCACCATAACCAGGGCTGAAACGGAACGTCATCCTAAAACCAAGCTTAGCGAATTTATTAGCCAATAATTTCTCAAGTTCATCGGCCGTCTGTTCAACAGCAGCAGTTGCCGCTGCATCAATCAACATACCCAACGCGTACTCGCCTCTGGCAAAGGCATCGCTGGCAGCTTGCTCCACCATTTCACCAACTGTTGCCGACAGAAAAATTACTTGTGTTGCGCAAGCAAGGTGCTTACGCAGAGAATTGCCGGGAATGAAATATTCGTTCTGTGCCTGCACACAAGCATTGCAATTGTCGTAAGGATATACTGTCCAGACAGTTTGAGGCTCTTTCAACATCATCACTATATTGCAAGCCTCATCAACCAGCTTTTCCGGGAAGTCCTGGTCCTTGCGCAAACCAGCATAACGCTTGGTTTCCTGGCGGTTTATGTAATTTAAAATTGGTCTGTAGATATTATTTTGCTTTTGCATAACATCAACCCATCTTACGGCATAAAAAAACCGCTTGTTGTAGTATCATTAATTCTACAACAAGCGATGAGTTTTAGCAATAATTCATACTAAACATATATGTTATTATTTTTGCGCTAAATATTCATGATTTGCCCTTACAGGAATCACAAGTTTTTGCCCAGGCATCAAATAAGTATTGTTTTCAAGTTTATTAGCTTCGCAAATCCGGTAAATCACAGCCCGTACATCTTCTCCATCCTGAGCCCAGCGGTCAGCAATTGCCCAAAGAGTATCGCCGCCATGCACTACAACCTGTTCGTGCCGCCAATGCGTGGAAGCCTCCATCGTCACCATATTATATCCAGAGTATATGGCTATGCTCATGCACAGCACCAACAATAATTTTTTCATTTTTGCGCCGCCTTTCATAAACACTTGTTCGTTATTTGCATATTAACACGAACATATGATTTTTGCAATAGCAAAAGCGAACAAATTTTCGTTTTTATTTTACTTGTCCTGTTTAAAAACCAACTCTGCCAAAATTTCAACCCTTGTTATTAATAATAATTATCCTTTAATTGCATTATATCACAATGTTGTGGTATATAAAAGGCGTCACCACAATATATTGTGGTGACGCCTAAGATTATTTTTAAAATTATTAAAGAATTTTAATTGCTTTTTTCTTTGCTTTCTTCCAGTTTGCTTTTCATCCAGGCAATCATCGCTAATTTGCCGAATTCGTGCCAGGTTGAACAATCAGTATTGCCTGCAATATATGCATTCCATTTATCCTGGTTGACGTTTTCTACTTCCAGCAAATTCATAATACCAAACCCGCTGCGCCAGATCATGTCATCCATAGAAGTGAACTTACTGTTCTCCTTCAAAAAATCAGGATTAAATAAGTTTTCAAAAGACACAAGATTCATAGCCTTGCCTAGTTCAGCATCATTTCTAAAAATATTCATATAATACTGGAACTGCTCTTCAATTTCCGCACTTGTCATTATTTATAACCCTCCCGCAAAAATACATATAGCTATCCTAAGTAATTATACCTGCTGTATAGCTCAAAAACAAGATTTCTTCGTTAAGATAGGACTCTTAAATGCGTTACTCGGGCAAGAGATAAAGAGCTCCTCTGGCTGCTTCCACACGCGACGATTCGCCTGCAAGCAGTCGGTCGCTGATGTGCAGCAAGCCCGTC
>JAAYVM010000130.1 GCA_012517145.1 Acholeplasmataceae bacterium | reverse complement strand
TAAGCGCTGTCTTTATCGCCATGCAAGTTTTTGATAAAAGGAAATACTCTGTTTTGCACAATTTCATACATAGTCGCCGCCGGTAAGTCACGGAAAACTGACCACCGTAATTGTTGATTATCATTATTGAAAATGGTCTGATGGGGCGTGTCAAGCCTCAAACTCTCTTGGCTGCGGATATTATCTATATAGTCCAAATCACGGATAAACATCAGATACGTTACCTGTTCGATAACGTCCAGCGGATTCGTGATGCCGCCTGTCCAAAACATTTCCCATAATTTATCAATCTTGCTCTTAAGTTCCCCTGTTATCACTAGTAAATACCTCATTTCATTTTAAAAAACACCATGTTTGAATTGTTCGCCGTTCTTTCCCTTCTTCCTGCCCCATTTACATATTTTTTATCAGGTGTACACATTATCGGTTATTTGGACATAAAAATAGTCCAAAGGAAGACGAGCCTCCCTTGGACTACAACCGTCTAAACTTTTTTCACTTCGTTACCTTTAACAATTATCGCCTGCTTGTTATTGATCGCCAGCAAATTATATTTATCACCATAGGTTTTGCTGATTTCTTCTACTGCTTCTGCAAAAGGGAACTCTCCTTCATGGGGCAAAAGGTAAAAATCAACCAAATTCAATGCTTCATAAGACGCCAGCTCCGGTGCTAGTTCTTTAGGATCCATTGGCTGCACATATTCAACATTCGGTGCCGTAATCATCCCACCTGCCGATTCGCCAATATAAATCATTTCTTCGCTGACCCGCTTTACAATGAAATCCAAGAGATTTTTCCTTTTCAATTCCTGTAATAGATAAAAAGTGTTGCCACCGGCAATATAAAGATATTTTGTTTGTTCTATCTTCTCTTTTGCCGCTGCTTCTGACGCAGTCGCAACATCAAGAACTTCCACAGCAAAACCAAGTTCTGCAAATTTAATTTGCGCCTTGGCAAGATGCTCCTTATACTCTTCGACATTACCAGCCGTCGGAATAAAGACAACTTTTTTCTCAAGTTCATCACTTACAAAATACTGTTCAAATAACTTTGCTGTGCCGGCAAAGTAAGAGGTTAAAAATAATTTTTTCAAAAATCCGCCTCCTTAACTATTCATAAAATAAGGGATTAGTGATACTCAAACGATCATAAAGTTCTCTGAATTCGTCGTGAGAAGCAAGAAAAATTTCAACCAGTCCGGGATCAAAATGGGTCCCTTTCCCTTGTTGTATAAGCTCGCAAGTTTTTTCATGAGTAAAAGCTTCCTTGTAAATTCTTTTGGAGCGTAGCGCATCATAAACATCAGCTAGTGCCATTATACGAGCAGAAATGGGAATTGCCTCCCCGGCAAGCCCTTCCAGGTAACCGCTTCCGTTCCACTTTTCATGGTGATATCTTGCAATATCCATGCCCATTTTGATAAACTCGTTCTGCTCATGCTGCTGACCAACTTCTGCCAGTGTATTATATCCTATCATTACATGTGTTTTCATTTTAGCAAATTCTTCCTCAGTAAGTTTTGCTGGCTTCAACAGTATATTATCAGGGATGCCCACTTTACCTATGTCATGCAAAGGCGCTGCTTTATAAATTGTTTCTATTAATTTTTCATTCATCTGGTCCGCATAAGGCGAAACTGCTTTCGCTTTTTCCGAGAGGAGCCTGCAAAAACTGGCAGTACGGTCAATATGTGTACCTGTGTCATCATCACGAGACTCGGCAAGCTTGACCAAAGCGTAGATAGTGGCCATTTGCGCCGCCGAGATTTCCTGCACTTTAGCTTCAACAAGTTCCTCCAGCTGCATATTATATTTTTCCAGCTCTTCCTCTACTTTCTTCATAGCTGTTATATCTTGAATCGTTCCATAAAAATGAAAAACTTTACCCTCTTTGTCAATTTCCGGATTAAACCTGAGCTGAACCCATTTTATCCGCGCATCGCGCATAATCAGCCTGTAAGACATCGTCCAAGGCCAATCAATCGTAAATAACTGTTCATGCACTAGTTTAACCTTTGCAAGGTCTTCGGGATGCACACAGGCAAAAAAGGTTTCTACGGAAGGCGGTTCAGTGCAATCGACCTCCAAAATATCACGCATGGAATCCGACCAGATCAATTCGCCAGAATCACGATAAAAATCCCAACGTCCAAGCATGGCAATGTTCTGTGCTTCAAACAGCATCTCCTGGCTTCGCGCCAACTGCTTATTAAAAACTTCAATCTGTCTGGCAATAACAGCATAATCCATAAGCAGCCGTGTCAATAATTCATTTTGAATGTTTTGGTCAATTTCTTTGGCAAACCGATCCAACGCATACAGCGCCAAAGCTTCATCCTTGCTTTTTTCTATATTCTTTACCAAAGCTTGCTGCAAAATCATATTTTGTTTCTTCATATCACTCACCAAAAATTAAATGTTCAATACCGACATTCTTCGTCATATGCAAATGCCGGATAATTGCTTTTACGTCTTCCTTATAAGGAATAATGCTGCCATGCTGGGGAGCAATGCGCTCAATATCAAGCATCGCGATTGTTTTCAAGGTATGCTCAGCTGCTAAATTGGAGGTCATTACTGTTTGGTGAAACTGCTTCATTCCTTTGATCGAGCATATGTCCGAATTCTTCCGGCAGACATTAATATCGTTACAATCTCGGCATTCCTCAGTAAGTTCCAGAAACAATTGCCATTGGTGGTCAAAACTGCCAAATAAATCACTGGAAAACAAGGTCTTAGTCTGCACATCATAGGTCACAAAGCTTCCTGGCTCGTGACAATATGGCGTAGCATAAAATTCGAGCCTCCTGCCAGTCGCAAAATCAAAATGATTACCCAACTCGTGAAAATCTAGTCTAGGTGTTTTTGCTGAATAATAACGAATAAAAATATTATTGTCCTTCTGCGAAATTATCCGAAGCTGGTCACTATTAATAATTGCTTCCATCTGTGGCAGACTGCCACAGAGATCAGGATCATAATGCTGATAGATTAAACGCATGATTTGCGAAGGCTGCACACCAGTCCTGATAACCTTCAACATAACGGTACTAAAATCATCTCTGCTGCCTCCATCAATCAGGATGGCTTCATCTCCTTCAACAATGAGATACGGATTACAATGCAAACCCGCGCTTCTGTCAGAATACCCTACCCAATATATGCCATCAGCAATTTTAATAGACTCTTTCTCCAAAGAAACATCATCATATTCGTACATGATGTTCCCTCCTTCCATTAAGTTATATCTCCAAAATATGCTTTGTATCTGTTTTTGTTAAGCCTATTTAAATTCGTATGAATTAATAAAAAATACTAGTATCGGCAATGCTACTGTAAATTTTATTTTCGCCGTTATTTTCTTTGTTCCTGCCAAAACTTGCACTTTTTTAATTAGGTGTACATATTATCGGTTATTTGGGCATGAAAAATAGTGTCCAAGGCCCTCAATGCCTTGGGCACTATAAGATCACTACGCTTACGCCTTCTATTCTTTTTCCAGTAATTCCAGCAGATAGCCGTAGCCTTTTGCTGCCATTTCCTCTTTCGGTATGAACTGCAGCGAGGCGCTATTGATGCAGTAGCGCAGACCCCCTAGCTCACTTGGTCCATCGGTGAAAACGTGTCCGAGATGAGCGTCGCCCGTTTTGCTTCTGACTTCAATCCGCTGCATACCGTAGGTACTATCTTTTAATTCCTTTACTAAATCCATATTGATAGGTTTCGAGAAACTCGGCCAGCCGCAGCCAGATTCGAATTTGTCTGTCGACACAAAGAGCGGTTCTCCGGTAGTAATATCTACATAAATGCCTTCCTTGAAATTATTATAGTATTCATTTTGGAAGGGTGCCTCCGTTGCGCTGTTTTGGGTAACTTCATACTGCAAAGGCGTCAGCGTGGTCTTTAATTCTTCCTTACTTTTGACTTGATATGGTTTCTTTGCTGCTTGTAATGCCCTAGCATTCGCGAATTCCTCTTCGCCAATATGACAATAACCGCCAGGGTTTTTGTCCAGATACTTTTGATGATATTCTTCAGCAGGATAATAATTGCTCAGGGGCTCGACTTCGATAGCCAAAGGCACAGGGTATTCTCTCTTAAGTTCTTTTAAGGATTCCTTGATGATTGGCAAATCAGTTTCATCAATATAATAAATACCCGTCCTATACTGCGTGCCGACATCATTGCCCTGACGGTTGATACTGACAGGGTCAATCACTTCGTAAAAAAGTTTCAATAAATCTTTCAGAGGCAGAACACTTGCATCATATTCTACTTTTACCGTTTCGGCATGTCCGGTATTTTTGTAGCATACATCTTCATAGCTAGGATTTTCCGTCCGCCCGTTGGCATAACCAACTTCGGTTGCCACTACGCCCTCCAAGGAGCTCAGGTATTTTTCTGTGCCCCAGAAGCAGCCACCTGCAAGATAT
>JAAYVM010000129.1 GCA_012517145.1 Acholeplasmataceae bacterium | reverse complement strand
CTGCCTCAACAGTAATCATCATATTTTTTTGATCTAATTCTATAACTGAAGTCATACGGTCAAGACAAAGAACTATGCCTCCTTTAAGAGGAATTGAACCGCCTGTACGGCCGCTTGCGGTTCCGCGTGCAGTTACGGGTATAGCATTGGCATAAGCAATTTTCATCACTTCTGCAACTTCCTCTGTAGTACGCGGCCTAACGACCAAATCAGGCATACTGGCTGGAAACAACGGCACGAAAGATGAATCGTAAGAATAGCCAAAACGATCCAAATCTGAATCCAAGGTATGCTCATTGCCAACAATATTGCGGATTTTTTGAACAACTTCTTGTGTTATCATTGCGAGCCTCCAATAGTTTATTTTACCTAACTTTGATAATAACAAAAATCATCTTAATTATAAATAGCAAAATTAAAAAATATTCTGTTACAGTAACTATTATTCACAATGCAAATCTAACTTTCAGTCGTCAGGATAGAAAACGGTGTCTTAGTGCAAAGATCAGAAAAAAGAGTGCGGAAGCAAAAAGGACAATAGTTGCACCTGTTGCCGTGTTCCAATAGTAGGACATTACCAAGCCAGTGATACCTGATAATAAAGCGATAAATACAGCAATAAAATGATACTGCTTGATATTATTACTTATATTACGTGCAGCGGCAGCTGGAAGCACAAGCATTGAGTTGATAATCAACAGTCCAACCCATTGAATGCTGATTGCAACCACTATAGCCAATGCGGCGGAAAACAGCATTTCACTTGTTAAAGTATCAATACCTCTGCTCGCAGCCAAAGAAGAATTTATGCTGACAATCAGTAGCCGGTTAAATATAAAAAACCACAAACATAATACACCAAGAAAAACGCCAGAAATCATTAAAATATCTTCTTGACTTATACTTAGTAAATCGCCGATAAGATATGAAGAGTACTTCGCAAAACTACCGCTATGCGACATAATTATTAGCCCCAGTGCAATAGCAAACGAAGAGAAAACACCTATTATGGTATCATTAGAAGCTGTTGAGCGATGTTTGACATAAGTAATAACACCTGCAAAAACTATAGAAAACAAAATTATTGCAGCCAATGGTTTAATAAAACCGAGCAGCGTACCCAAAGCTATACCGGTAAATGCTCCGTGCCCTAATGAGTCAGAAAAAAAAGCCATGCGATTATTAACTACCATTGTTCCCAAAATCCCAAAAAGCGGCATCACCAAAATTATTGCCATAAATGCATTTTTCATAAATGCATGGGCCAACCAAGGAAATGGCAGCATGAAATCAACTAATGAATACCAACCGTCTAACATGATCATTCCCCATTTCTTGATTTTTCTTTATCCTTTGACGCTACCGGAAATACACTCTTAAAAATTCCCCTGGTTTTTTCATCATTAAAAACTTCTTCAGGCGTACCATTACAAATAACTGTACCATCGAGCAGAATGACCCTATCAGCATACCTGCATACGAGGTCAAAATCGTGCGAAATCAAAATAATAGACAAATCATTCTTCCTGCGAAGCTCAGAAACCATATCATAAAATAATTCCAGGCCATTCTGGTCTATACCTGAAACAGGCTCATCTAAAAGCAATAGATCGGGAACCGGATCAAGTGCAAGTGCAAGAAGAACTCTCTGAAGTTCACCGCCGGACAATGCTCCGAGTCTTCTATCTACAAGGTGTTCAGCCTTGACTTTTTTAAGATTTTCAATAACCCTGCTGCGCATTTTTTTCGAGCAGCATAGCCATGATGGCAACAATGTCAAACAGCTATTAAACAAATCCAGTACACTCGTCGGTGTGCCAACATCAAAATTCAGATATTGAGGTACATAGCCAATGCAAGGATGGCCCGTATGAACCCCTTTCTCGTCTAGATATTTCAAATCACCAGAATGCTTAACCTCACCCAATATTGCTTTTAGCAAAGTACTTTTACCAGCGCCATTTTTACCTATAATAGCAGTTAATTCACCGCAATGAATATGCATGTTGACATTAGCAAAAATTGTATTGGCGCCAAAACTAACACCAAAATTCTCGATTTTTGTGCAGCAAAGTCTGCTGCAAGCACTTTCTTTAGTTGATTGCATTATACTATTTTGCTTATCATCCATTACTGTAACGCCTCTTTAAGTACATCAAGATTTTTTTTCATTATTATAATATAGTCATCATAAGCATCAGGTTTAGATTCTCCAGTGACTGCCGGGTTAAGGATAAATACCTTCGCACCCGTTTCCTTTGCAATGACCTCTGCAGCTTTGGCAGGATATTGTGGTTCTACGAACAAAGCCTTTACTTTTAATTGTTTTACCTTGGAAATTGTCTCTTCTAATTCTTTTGGTGAAGGTTCAGTTCCCGGTTCCCTCTCAATAACGTCTATTATATTAAGATTAAATTCTTTGGCAAAATATGGGAAAGCTTCATGAAAAGTTATGATGTTTTTTGTTTTTACATTATCTAAGTTTGAATGCATATCTTCTCTCAAAGACTCCAACTTTTTCGTATACACATCCGCGTTGCTTTTATATTTTTCTGCATTTGCTGGATCCAGCGCTGCTAATTGCTCAGCTATATTCTTTACTTGAATTATTGCATTGGAAACACTGACCCAAACGTGCGGATTCTCTTCGCCGCTTTCATTCTTTAATAAAACGATACCCTTGCTTGCGTCAACTATTTTTAATTTTGGTTGTTGCTTAACAGCTTTATCCATAAACGCTGCCATTCCTGCACCGTTAACGACAAAGGCACTTGCTTTCTCGAGTTTTTGTACATCATCGGGAACTAACTGGTAATCATGCAAGCACCCTGTTTGGGGTTTTGTCATATTTATTACTTCTACTCCTGGTACGTCCCTTGTAATATTTATTGTTGAAATATACATAGGATAAAACGATGTCACAACAACAAAGTTCTTATTAGTTGCTGTATTATTTTGTTTGTTGTCACGACCACATCCTGCCAAAAACATCGTACTAATAGCTAAAACTATAAAAAAGCGCACAAATTTGGACACTCGAATTCTCCCCCAACCTTTAATAAGATTAATCTTTTGATATTCTTATTTATCAAAACCAAGTATTACTTGTTATTTTTCTGACATTCCTGGCAATAGCCATAAAACTCAAGAGAATGAGAAACAATGGAAAAACCATTGCTTTCAACTTGTTCTATTTCAGCAGTACTAATGGGACAAAAGTGAAGACATTGTACTTTCCCACATTTTAGGCAAATAACATGATGATGGTGATGTCCATTTGTCAATATTTCAAAACGATTGCCGTCCTGATTACCTGTCTGAATCTCATTCACCATCCCCAGTTCCTTTAACAAACTAAGATTCCGATAAACTGTATCTAAACTAACATCCGGCTGAGATTTTTTGACGTATTCCAAAAGCTGCAAGGCAGTCGGAAATTGATCACAATCCAATAAAGCATTAATGACTGCTCGCCTTTGCGGTGTAATCTTATGGCCTTTATCACGCAAAACATCAATAACGTTATCCATGGTTCCTCCTAAATAGTAATATTACTATTTAGTATTATATGACATTAATCTTGAAATTTAAATACTTTTTAATGATACCGACAGATATTTTATGCAAAAAAAAGACGGAATGCCAAGGCTTATACCATGACATCCCATCTTTTCATTTTAAATTGTAAAATAGTATTTAAACTATCCCTTG
>JAAYVM010000128.1 GCA_012517145.1 Acholeplasmataceae bacterium | reverse complement strand
TGCGCTGCACCGGTGACTTGGCTTGCAGTCTGGATGATTTTGAGATCGCCAGTATTAGCATATACAACCAAAAGAACAAGATGCCCAGACCGATGTCAGACGCCCTGGTTCCATATATCCGCAAAGAGGAACTGGAGACAGTTGCCTATGACTTTTTAAGCAGGTATTACCCGGAAACTTTAAAAACACCCATTGCAGTGGAACCGCTAAAACTGGCCGCGAGAATGGGCCTCGAAGTTAAGATAACGGATATTACTGAGGATTTATCCATCTTTGGACAGGTATATTTTCATGATTGCGAAGCGGAATTATATGACTCTGATAAGAATGAGATGGTATTTACGCCAGTAAAGGCACGAACAATTATTGTCGACCCCAAAGCTTACTTCCTGCGTAATATAGGTACCGTGCACAATACTATCGTACACGAGTGCGTTCACTGGGACAAGCACAGAAAAGCTTTTGAATTGGAGCGTTTGTATAATAACAGTGCCAGCACCATTAAATGCCAAGTGGTCGGTGGTATGAAAGGCAACAACAGGGATGCCACTGACTGGATGGAATGGCAGGCCAACTCCTTAGCCCCCAAAATTCAAATGCCCCTTGCCATGTTTAAGACCAAAGCGTTTGAACTTATAAAACAGTTTCGCAACGAACTGGGCACTTCTGAACTGATAGACGTAATTGAACCCGTCATTGACGCTCTTGCCGCCTTCTTCCGTGTATCACGTACCGCGGCTAAAATTCGCATGATAGATGCTGGATATGAAGAGGCGATGGGTGCCTTTATATACATAGACGGGCGTTACGTTAAACCCCACAGATTTAAGAAGGGTGCGCTCCAAAGAAACCAGACATTTTCCATCAGCGCCGTGGATGCGGCAATTCAGAGTTTAATTAACCAAGAGCTAAACTCCCTTATAAAAGATGGTAGTTACCAATATGTAGATGCACATTTTGTTTTAAACCATCCAAAATATTTGGAGCAGGATATATTTGGGCAGACCAGGTTAACTGATTATGCTAGAACCCATATGGACGAGTGCTGTTTGGTATTTGATCTATCAGTCAGGGCTGGCTGCGCAGAAAGATACCACAGCGAGTGTTTCCTAAACAGGGACGAAACCTCAACCATCAGTTTTGACATAGTATATGGGAAAGGCTATCAGTTCGCCTCTCAAGAGAATAAAGCAAAACTATTGGCTAATGAATTGGCGGAAAACGCACGTATTTATAATGAATTGCCAAATAGTTTTACGGGTTCTCTCAAAATGGTGAAGGATTGGAGAAAGGTAACTTTTAAGGAATTAGAAGCAAGAACAATGCTTAGTGAACGTACTATAAGGCGGATTTTTAATGGCGAAGAGCCGGGCGGCTCTATTAATTCAGTAATTCTAATTTGCCTGGGGTTGCATCTGCCGCCGGAAATAAGCAACCATATAATTGATAAGTCTCCGTTTTCGCTAAACAACAACGATCAAAGCCATCAATGGTATAGGTTTGTTCTGACCCACCTTTATCCCCAATCAATGGATGAAATCAGATCTTTTTTACATGAGCACGGGGCGAACCCTTTATAAAAAATATCTTTGTCTAGCGGACACGTGATGTCCGGTTTTTTATTTATGAAATATGACGCACGGGCCATACATGAACCCAAAAAGGGTTGTGTATGGCCCTTTTTTTTATGCCAATTTTCAAGCAAGTATTCCTATATTGATGCCTTGATTTGCGGACATGAGGTGTCCGCCACGGCAGCCTTTTTATCGACTAAACTTGCCTTAAGAAATGAGTTTGCAAAGGCTATAGAACATTTCTTTATAACCGGAAGAAAGGAGATGCGTCGAGATGCGAGACATCCGAAACGCCCGCGGCAAGCTGGTCTGTCGCCTGGATGAGAAAGCCGGCATAGTAGAAATTGTCCACAAAGGCTGCAAGACGCTGATTTTTATTAAACCAGATGGAACAGCAGAAATCATAAATACAGAAGTAGCATAACCGCAAACACAAGTTAATAGCGAGAATCCGCAGAACCGCGAGACGGGCAGGATGACACCAAC
>JAAYVM010000007.1 GCA_012517145.1 Acholeplasmataceae bacterium | reverse complement strand
GGTTCCGTAGTTCTTCATGAGGTACCGCCAAATTCGGTTGTTGTTGGTATTCCAGGCCGTGTTGTAACCCAGAACGGTAAAAAGGTACCACCTGAAGGAGGCATCGATCTTAACCACGATGTCTTGCCGGATCCGGTTGCTGATTACGAAACAGGAATGTCCGATGATATTAAATTGCTTGACAGCCGTCTGAGAGGTTTGGAAAAGATGGTGTTGTCTCTGCAGAAAAAATTGAACGAAAAAAACTCTGATAACGAGGTAAAATGATGAGTAAAAAAATGACGATGCAGGAGGCAATAACGGAAGCGAAACGTTGTCTGAATTGCTCTCGTCCACTTTGTCGCACAGGCTGTCCTATTGAAAATAATATCCCTGAATTTGTCCGTGCCCTCAGCGAAGGCAATATCGGCACTGCTTACGAAACTATTGCTGAACGCAGCAATCTGCCGGCTATCTGCGGGCGTGTCTGCGCCCATGAAAAACAGTGTGAGGCTCATTGTATACTTGCCAAGAAAAACTCGGCGATCTCTATTGGCAGCTTAGAAATGTTTATTGCTGATTTCGCCCATGAATATGGTTTAAACCCTGTGCCGCCTTCTACGGGCAAAAGAGGCAAGGTTGCCGTTATCGGTTCAGGGCCTGCAGGTCTCACGGTCGCAGGTGACCTCGCCAAAATGGATTTTGCTGTCACTATTTTTGAAGGACAGCCAGAACCTGGGGGCGTCCTGCTTTTTGGCATTCCTGAATTCCGTCTGGAAAAGGATGTCGTTCGCAGAGAAATCAATATTCTGCGCAAATTAGGCGTAGAAATCATTACCAACAAGCTGATTGGACCTGACATGACGGTTGATGATTTATTTGCCCAAGGCTATGACGCAATTTTCATGGGTACCGGCACTGCACTGCCACGCACCTTAGATATTCCGGGGCAGGAGCTTTCCGGCATTCTCACTGCCACTTATTTTCTGCGCGTAGTGGTTCTTGCTGATTCCGGCAAACTTGATAAAAGAGAGGTACTAATTCATGATGATGACGACGTTGTTGTCATCGGTGCCGGCAATGTCGCCATTGACGCTGCCCGGACTGCTGTCAGACGTACTACAGGAAGTGTGACTGTTCTTTATCATAAAACTGCCAAAGACATGTCCTGTCTTCCTTCCGAATATGAGGCCGCTCTCCAGGAAGGGGTACAGTTCAAATTCTTAAAAAAACCGCTTGGTTATTTGAATAAAAAACAAATGCGTGCGCTCACCAATACGCGTGCCAAAGCTTCTCCTGCCGACGAGACAGAATTAGCAGGTTTGCTTGTGCAGAATATTGTCAAAGACCAAGATGGCAAGTTCGTGGAAACAGGCGGTCAGGAAATAATTCCTTGTGACGCTGTTATTCTGGCAGTTGGTCAAAGGCCTGCTGCACGTATTGTTTCCACAACCAAAGGCATCCAGGTGGATGATCGCGGCTTCGTCATTACCAAGGAACGTCCATATGGCATGACAACCAGAGCCGGTGTTTTCAGCAGCGGTGACGTTGTTCATGGTCCTAAAACTGTTGTGCTGGCAATGAAAGAATCCAAAAAGGTAGCCGCTGGCATCGCTCAATATATAGATGCCAAAAAACTTCTGGCCGAATGTGAAGAATAATCTCTAAAACTCAAAAATCCTTGTAGATGCTTTATGCATCTACAAGGATTTTTTATGTCATATTACTCTTTGAAAAAACTTACGTTTAAATTGTATCTTGCCAAATCTCCAGCTCTTCACAAAAATCTTCCCAAAGGTCCGGTAAAGCAACGGTTGCTTCCTCAACTTTCGCACTTTCCCAGCCTTTAAACAGAGCCATTTCGCACTGCAGGTCTCCCCTACTTGTCGCTGCCATTTTACTGACCATTTGATTATTGATGAATTCATCATGCAAAAACCCAAGGATATCCTGCAGTTTTTTCAGTTTGCGCAGCATATTGCCGGTATTTTTATTAATCTCCGGCAGCGTCATCATTACATAGCGGAAACGTTTGACTTTAATTCTTATTTTATGCATTTCCATCATGTTAGAAAAATCAGGGTATCTTTTAGTCAAAGACGCAATGCTATTGCTCCAGTCTTTGATTCTGCTCCACAGAAACGGTTCCAGCTCTTTATTGGCATAAGCCGGTGCTACAGGTTGCCCCTGCAGCCAAATAATAAAGCCGGCCAGTTCAAGCGTGATATCTTTCAGAGAAAGCTCCTGCTTAATGCGCTGGGCTTCGTTATTGCGAGCTTGCCACAGAAGCTCAGCCAGCTTTTCAGGATACATTTCTTCATGATGCGCTAATGGCGTCTTAATTTTTTCGATGGCCATCAAAGCAACATCAAGCTCGCGCAGATAAGCTAGCTGATCACCTTGCTTGCGCAGGTTATTTTGCCAAAATACAGCCGCATCCTGCCGCAATGCAGGCTTAAAAAAAGTTAGACAGGAACGCAGCCGTCTCACTTTAACCCTTAGTTGCCTGAGCGTTATCCTCTCCAGAGGTTTATGCAAAAAATCAGCCCAGCCTTGGTTGACCAAAAAAATCTGCCAGAACAAATGGCGGCCGAGTCCAGACTGGAAAGTCCTGTCTGTATATTCGTCAGTCAAAGCAGGGTTAAAAGAGCCCTGGTTTTGTTTCAGCCTGTCATAAACGTCCGGCTCCACCAAAACTAAAGGTGCATCCTCTAATAGTCCCTTCAGCAAAATCAACAGTCGATCCTTGCTTTTTTCCGTATAGACAAAATAAATATCATTTTGCCGCATTATGCAGTCGCTTGTTATGACTGCGCCATCTTCAAAACGTACGGAAAGCTTCAGCTCACTTTGCTTTGCTTTTAACTCCAGACGTTGAAAGCGTCTTTTGACAATCTGTTCTTCGCCACGTAATACGATATTTTTTTCTTCTTCCAGTTCTTCTATCGGCTGAACTGCAAAAAGCCCTCTGCTATTTATTTTATTTATCAAATCATCCCGGTTAAGAGCTGCTAAACTCTGCAGACATAGCTCGCGCTTCATAATATTGCCTCAATAATATATCTCATTTAGCAAAAACCTCAGCCGGCATCGGCTTTCCTGCCAACGCAGCCAGAATATTTCTGGCTGTCAGAAGTGACATCGCATCTCTTGTTTCGACTGTTGAAGTTCCTATATGAGGAGTTATTGTTATATTGGGCAAAGTCAGCAGAGGATGGTCACCCGGCAAAGGTTCAGGGTCAACAACATCCAAGGCGGCAGCAGCAATCTTACCCTCTTTTAAAGCATCATAGAGGGCCATAGTATCAACAACTTTACCGCGCGAAGTATTAATAAGACGTGCAGATGGCTTCATCATGGCAAATTCACCGGCACCGATCAAACCCTTGGTTTTTTCCGTTAATGGTACCATGACCATAATGAAATCAGCGGTAGACAGCAGCGTGGCAAAATCCACATACTGGACACCAAGTTCTGCTTCATCAGCCCTTCTATGCGTATTATGATAGACAATCTTCATCTTGCTGGCTTTCGCACGCGGCACAACTGCGCTGCCAATAGCACCTAAGCCAATAATGCCCAGAGTCTTGCCAGCCAGGTCAACACCAAAGCCCAAACCTTTGTGTTCTCCCCAGGCACCGCTTTTCACATGTTCATGGCCGCGGACAATCATTCTGGCACTGTCCAGGAGCAGTCCATAAGCAAGATCAGCCACAGCGTCTACTAAAACACCCGGTGTATTGCCGATACGCACGCCATGTTCCTGACAAGCCTTGACGTCAATATTGTCATAACCTACTGAAGCCTGCGCCACCACCTTTAATTTTGGCGCTTTGGCAAGCAGAGCTTCATCAATTCTAATGTTTCCTGCCGAAAAAAGTCCATCTGCCTCTGCCAGCAACTCATCAAAGGCGTCTTGAGGCATTCTGCCGCCTTTTTGCCACGGATACAGAGTTGTCTCCGCATCAAGCAAATCAAAAGCAGGCTGTCTCATTCTGCCGCTGGCAACAACCTTCATTGTTTTCAGCATAATTTTCCCCTCCCCGTCCGGTTTACTGTTTCTCTATTTTTTGGCAGGTACTATTTCCAGCCAATAATTGTCGGGATCAGTAATAAAATAAATGCCCATAGCTGGATTTTCATAACAAATACAGCCCATTTTTGCATGTTTGGCATGCGCTGCTTCATAATCATCTACTTCAAAAGCAAGGTGGAATTCATTCTCACCAAGATTATAAGGTTCAGTTCGGTCTCTCAGCCAAGTTAATTCCAAAAGATGACTAGTCTGTCCGTCACCAAGATAAACGAGAATAAAACTGCCATCAGCAGCCTCTTTGCGTCGTTTTTCCTTCAAGCCCAATGCCTCTTCATAAAACTTCAGGCTTTTATCAAGATCTAAGACATTAAAATTATTGTGGGCAAATTTGAATTGCATAATTCTCTCCTCCTATTTCAATGTTTGTAATATCATCATACTGGCCATAACTGTGCCAGCTGTAATTTTTCCCAAGGCAGCCAAAAGCTGGGTCTTCATTGCCAGCAATGCCAAATTCCAAGCATCAGCCTTGCTGCTGTTTTTATTGTATTCTAGTGTAAAAGCCATAATGCCGGAGCCGGTGACTCCGCCAATCACTGAACCCAAGAGAGGTAAGACAGCTGTGCCGATAATAACGCCCGCTATTGTACCGATACCAATAAAGAGGACTGTTGACCATGACACATTCTTGCGTTTAATGCCGAAAAGAGAAATGAAAAACTCCCAAAGTTCTCCGGCAGCAAAAACCAAAAACAAATAAAACAGGAATTTCTCATCAAATCTCATGAAATTATCATAAAAAGCAAAAGCAATTGCCGTACCAAGCAGCCAGACATTACCCATCATGCTCAGAAACGTCAGAAGAAGGCAAATCATAACGACAATATATAAGATAATATTGCCAAACCAATGTTCCACTAAACATTCTCCTTATTTATTAACTATTTGTTTTAGATTATACCATATAAGGGGATTAACTAAAATAAGACTGCTAATTAAGCATTGCCAGCCTTATTGTTTCAGTGCTAAAATTAAAAGTAATTACAGGAGGTAATTTATGAACTTTATTGAACCTTGGCTGCCTGCCCTGGCAATATTCCTGGGATTTATTTTAATCAGAATCATTTTTCGCTCAGTTATTTTTAAATTTCTCAGGATATTCGCGAGCAAGCTGCCCTTTACAACAAATGAAGATATCGTTGATGCAGCTAATCATCCGCTGCAATTTCTTATTTTAATACTGGGGCTGTACTTTGCCCTTCTGGCCTCACCTCTTTCTTACCTAGCTTATTATGCCGTCATCCAGCAACTTGTCCGTTCTTCCATCCTGATAACGGTTTTCTGGACAATGTTCAATCTGGCCACGACTACTCATAATCTGCTTGTTACTCTGCTTAGTTCGCTCGGCATTCAGCTTGAAGAATCATTGGCCAATATTGTATCGGCTTTTTTAAGATTCTTTATCGCAGCCATCGCCTTAGCGATGATAGTCAGCGAATGGGGTTATGATATTAACGGTTTTATTGCCGGTCTGTCTTTAGGCGGTTTAGCCATTTCTCTCGCCGCTAAGGATGCTTTGGCTAATGTTTTTGGCAGTATAGTCATCATCATGGACAAGCCTTTCATGGTTGGAGACTGGATTTCCGCTAACGGTGTGGAGGGAACTGTTGAAAAAATTTCTTTACGCAGTACTAGCATCAGGACCTTCCCGCAGGCATTGGTTTACGTTCCTAATTCCTTGCTTTCCAACACACCGATCACCAATTATACGAAACGCGCCAAACGCCGCATTGAGTTCAACCTTGGCGTCACTTATACCACCACACCTGAACAAATGCAGAAATGCGTGCACAGCATCCGTAACTTCCTGACTGATCATGATGGTCTTTATAATGAGGATATGACTGTAACCTTCGATTCTTTCGGTGCCAGCAGTTTAAACATCTTTGTTATCTGTTACACTAAAACAACCGATTATCTGGAATTCCTCAGATTAAAAGAAGAAATTAATTTCGCTTTGCTGAATATTATGAGTGAATATGGTGTCTCAGCCGCTTTCCCAAGTACCAGCGTTTATTTTGAAACACCACTCACAACAAACAGTGTTCCTTCAACAAAAAACACTTAGGTTTTATAATTAAAATTGTCCCCCGTCCGTCAGACGGGGGACAATTTTAATTTATATGGATTTTTTAATCATCATACATTTTTTATGCGAAACAAAATATCAATGTTTTTATCAATCAATTAATCGCAAAATAATCATAGTTCCCATGCCAAGAACAATTGTGGAGACAATATTGCGGCTTTTATAGGCAACAATTGCCGTTAAAATGCCTGCTAGTAAATAATGATTATGTAAAGTAATATCGACCTGTCCTTTTGGAAGAATGAGTGCAGGTATGATTAAAGCCGTTAAAATAGCAGTAGGAATATGCCTGAGCCAACGTTCGAGCCACACAGGCATTTTTGTTTGGCGAAATAAAGCGACACACCCAAACCTTGTTGCAAAAGTTACTATAGCCATCGAAAAAATTATAACCAGAATATCACTTCTCATATTTTTGCACTCCTTCCAATAAGCCTCCTATAAGCGTAGCACCGACGCAGGCAGTAATCATATACCATTTTCCGGGAAGCCAAATCGAACCGGCAACAGCCAGCAGTGCCGACACAATGCATACAATGATGCTGATCCGGCACTTGAGACGCGGAAAAAGCAAGACTAAAAAAGTTGCCGGCATGGCAAAATCGAGTCCCCAGGACATAGGATCTGAAATATAACTGCCGGCAAGGACTCCAGCCAGCGTTGATAGTACCCAAGAAAAATAGAGACTAAGACTAACACCCAAATGATAGGCCGCGCTATAGCCTTTTTGATAAATGCGGCTGGTCGTTACCGCATACGCTTCATCCGTCAGTAAAAATGAAAGTAGCAATTGTTTCGGCAAAGTTTGCTTGATCATGTATTGCGCAAGCGAAGCGCCCATCAGTAGATGTCGCAAATTAACAAGTAAGGTCGTCATAGCAAGAACGATCCAACTTGTTATACCACCGGCAATCATCGTTATCGCGACAAACTGGCTGGCTCCCGCAAAAACCAGAAGAGACATGAACACAGTTTCTACTTGTGTAAGGCCAGCAGTAAGGCCCATAATGCCGCAAGTGATCCCAAAAGGGATTATGCCGAGTAAAATCGGTCCTGTGGCGATTATGCCCTGATAAAATTCCTGATGATCTATTTTGGTTTTGCTGGCTTGAAGAGTTGCTTGTTCATATTCCATTTCATTACCCTCGCTTTTTATACCGTTAAATTGAATATCATTGTACCATTGTAGTTTTTTGCACACAATAGTATAATTGTATGCAAAACAATTTTGAAGTGAGGGATCATTATGCCTGTCAATTCTTTTGATGATTATCCCATGAGTTGGGCACCAGACTTTAGCCAAAGGACTGGGCCGCTATACAAAGTGATTGCGGAAAAACTGGAGGAGGATATTCGTAACGGTTTACTGACACCCGGTACAAAGCTACCACCCCAAAGAGAATTAGCTGATTTTTTGGATATTAATGTCAGCACTATTGCTCGTGCTTTCAAAATATGTGAACAAAAAGGCATCATTTGCTCAACAATTGGGAACGGAACCTTCATTGCTTCTGATGCCGCAGCTAATCCTTTTTTGCTTCCTGAAGATGATTCCTTAGGAATAATTGAAATGGGGCCAGTATTTCCAACAAAAAACGTTAACGAAATCATTGTAAAATATCTTAAAAAAATGACTATGGAACCTGATTTTAGTGAGCTCTTCCAGTACGGTCAATCAAATGGTACTGTCTGGCAAAAAAAGTCGGCTGCCAAACTCATGGAAAAAGCTGGCTATAATGTCCAACCACAACAACTATTGCTCGCAAATGGGGCGCAAAATGCAATAACTGCCACTTTGGCAGGTCTCTTTCAATCTGGTGATCGCATAGGCACCGACGAATTTACTTATCCAGGGATCAAAACAGCGGCTAATATGCTTGGCATCCGCTTAATTCCCATTCATCAGAAGAATGGCGAGATGTCAGCTGACGGCATACTATATGCCTGTAAGAATGAAAATATAAAAGGTCTGTATATCATATCCGATATGCACAATCCCACGACACACACCTTATCAGAAACCAGCAGAAGAACGATTGCAAAGCTAGCCCAACAGGAAAAACTTATTATTATCGAAGATGCCATTCATAGCCTCCTGTTAGAAAAGCCATTTGCTCCTATAGCATGTTATGCGCCCGAACAGGTTATCTATATTTCCAGTCTGTCCAAAGTAGTTTCTCCCGGTTTGAGATTAGCATTTCTTGCTGTTCCGGAAACATATAAGCAAAAAATATCGGAAGCATTATACAATCTGAATATTTCCGTGCCACCTATGATGGCCGAACTTGTATGCCGGATGATAAATTCAGGTGATATGGACAAAATTCTGGAAATGCACCGCTCTGAAAACAGAAAAAGAAATGCTATTGCTGACACATATATAAGTTCACATGAACTTTTGGGCAAACCAGAAGGCATCATGCGCTGGCTAATTTTACCGGAAGGCATTACCGGCGAAGAGTTTGCCGCTAAAGCTTATCAAAAAGGAGTCAGAGTCTATGGTGCGGAGCGTTTTGCAGTGGGCAATACGAAACACGTTAACGCCGTCAGAATTGCGATTGCGGCACCGGACAATCATCACCAATTAGCCAAAGGAATGGAAATCATCAGAAGTATTCTGGAGAAAATCAAGACTGTTAAATGATTGATGTTATTCGCCAAGCAGCTTTACAAAATGATATCCTAACTTTAAACCATAAAAAATAACTACTGTACCACAGATAACATTGATTTTGCGCAGAGTCGCATCCGTAATTTTCGCGCTGAAAAGCAGAATAATGGTTGATATTGCCAAAAACCAAAGCGCTGAAGCCGCTGCTACCCCCAAGATAAACGACATATCCTGGCCCGGCGGTAATGACGCCTTGAAGGCGCCGAGCATCACAGCCCCATCTATAAGAGCCTGCGGATTAAACCAGGTTACAAGGCAGGCAGTTGCTATGACTTTCGGCAGCGGTACATCGACGCTTTCACTAAGCGACATGCTTCCCTTTGCACGCAGGAGTCCAATCCCTATCCAGGTTACAAGCAGGCTGCCAGCCAGCAGAATGACCAGTTCAGCTGTCTTGGAGCTTGCGATAAGTGCGCCCATACCAAAGAAACAGCCGACAGCAAGGCTTATGTCAAACAAAATGACGATCAGAGCCGTCAGATAAACCTTAAGGCGCGGCTGTGTAAGCGCTGTATTAATTACAAATAAATTTTGAAGTCCTATCGGTGCGACAGAAACCAGTCCTATCGTTAACCCTTGCCAAAAAAATATCATATTCTTTCCCCTTTATACCAGCCAAATTTATTCAGTAAATCAATTATAATCTACGTTTTTGTCATTGTAACCAACCAATCATTGACTTTTTAGCCAACCAAATGTATTGTTATCTTACAAAGAGGTGGCTAAATTATGGAAAGACAAACAAACAACAGTACTGATAAATTTGTTAACATTACCTGGCAGCCGAATCCTAAAATAAAAAAAGCTTTGCACAAACAGATTGTTGATTATATAAGTGCCAAAGTAGCAAGCGGTGACTGGACAGTTGGCAGCAAATTACCGCCGCAGCGAGAATTGGCGAAACTTTTCGGGATCAACAGAAGTACGATCATTAACGCCATGGAAACTTTGAAATCATATGGTATCATTGATGCCGATTACGGCGGAGGCACCAAAATTGCCTGCAACACCTGGTCACTTCTGATGTCATCGCCGCCTGACTGGAACAAATATATCGCGTCCGGTCCTTTCAAACCCAATCTGCCTACCATCCAATTAATTAATAGACTCGAATTTGATAAAAATTTCATTCGTCTGGGCACAGGCGAATTATCACCTCAACTCTTTCCTCAAGACATGCTGGCAGATATTTTCAGAACCTTACCAGCCAAAATATCTTCACTGAACTATTTGGAAGCCAGAGGCTTATCCGAACTGCGAGAAAGTCTTGTGCAAAGGTTAGCCTTACGTGGTATCAATGTAAAGCCTTCCAATATTCTGATTACCTCCGGTTCCTTGCAAGCCTTGCAGTTAATTTCTGTCGGCATGCTAAAACCAGGTGCGCAGGTTTATACAGAAACACCTACTTATTTGAAATCGCTGCAGGTCTTTCAATCTGCCGGCATCAGTTTTACCGGCATCGCGATGGATAAAAGCGGTCTCGTACCCTGGAAGATCGGCAAAGTTCCTAATGGCTCTCTCCTCTATACGATACCTACCTATCAGAACCCCACCACCTTAGTCATGACTGTGGAAAGGCGAAGAGAAGTATTTGATTTCTGCAGCAAGCATCGCCTGCCAATTTTGGAAGATGATGCTTATGGAGAACTGTATTTTGATGGAGAGGTTCCACCACTGCCGATCAAAGCCTTGGATAACAGCGGCGTAGTACTCTACACCGGTACTATTTCCAAAACACTTGCCCCAGGATTTCGTGTCGGCTGGCTCGTAGGACCGGAATCAGTCGTTAACAGACTGGCTGATGTCAAGATGCAGATGGACTACGGTGCAAGCTCCCTGTCACAGTGGGCGCTTACTGAAATATTTGACAGCGGTGCCTATGATGAGTATTTAAGCAAGCTGGGCCTCCAGTTAAAAGAACGTCGTGATATTGCCTTAGAAGCCCTAGATAAAAATTTCAGTGACATTGCTGCCTGGGATACACCAACCGGTGGCCTTTATATCTGGTTACGTGTCAACAGTAAAATTTCCAGTGATAAGCTGTTTCAGGAAGCACTCAACAAAAATATCCTACTGAACCCTGGCAGCGTTTATGACTACAAAGAGAACAAAAATATTCGCCTATCTTTCGCCTACGCCAACAAGGAAGATCTGGCCAAAGGCATTGCCACTCTTGGAGATATCATAAAAAATTACGGCTAATAACATATTCACAGAAACATTTAAGGGCAGAATCCAATTGGATTCTGCCCTTATTCATAATTTAATATTAGATTATTACCAATGGTACTTCTCGCCGCGACTGATTTTAAAAGCCCGGTATATCTGTTCAACCAAAAGCAGGCGGATCATCTGATGGGTGAATGTCATACGCGAGAAGGAAATCGTTTCATCCGCTCGTTTGCGAAGCGCATCGGTATAGCCAAATGCCCCGCCAATAACAAATGTCACATGACTGTTACCGTCAAGCGCCAGTTTATCAAATTTAGCCGCCATTTCTTCGGAACTTATAAGCGCACCTTTAACGTCAAGAACAATTACATAAGAGTTCTGCGGGATGATTGCCAACAGCCTCTCTGTTTCTTTGGCGAGCACTTGCTCCTTTTCGGCTGGAGATGGGTCTTCCGGCATTCTTTCCTCGCTGATAGCAACTGTTTCCAGCTTACAGAACGGCGTAAGCCGCTTAGTAAATTCTTCAATACCGGCCGAGAGATATTTTTCTTTGATTTTGCCTACACAGGCTAGTGTAATTTTCATCTTTTATCCTTGTGCCGGCATTTCTTCCAGCGTAACATCTACAGTCATTTCATTGCCACCGCGCAGGACAGTCAAAGTAACCGTTCCACCGATTCCTTTAGCTGCTATTTTATCCCTTAAATCACTGACTTTGCTGATCTTCTCGCCATCAAATTTTGTAATGACATCGTTGGTTTGGAGGCCTGCTTTCCATGCCGGTCCGCCGCCGGCAACTTTAATGATATAGATGCCGCCCTGCAGATCTACGTCAATGCCGTAACGTTCGGCAATATCTTTATCAACGAGACTTACGCCCAGATATGGTCTGGAAACGCGTCCCTGTTTTTCCAAATCGGCAATAATAGGTTTAGCTGCATTGATTGGGATGGCAAAACCAATACCTTCTACACCAGATACTGCAATCTTGGCGCTATTGATGCCGATGACCTCGCCATCAGCATTAACCAGCGCACCGCCGGAATTACCCGGATTAATAGCTGCATCAGTTTGAATCAACTTGAATTTACGTTCGCCAAGGTCAATGGAACGGTTCAAAGCACTGATCACGCCGGCAGTAACACTGCCGCGGAATTCCAGTCCCAGTGGATTACCGATAGCAATTGCCGGTTCACCAACCATAATTTGGTCGGAATCGCCAAAGTTTGCAACTGTAAGATTATCAGCATCGATTTTAACGACTGCCAAATCCGTCGCAGCATCAGTGCCGAGGACCTGTCCTGATACAGAACGCCCATCCGACAAGCTCACAACTATCTCCTGGGCCCCTTCCACCACATGATTATTGGTAACAATAAGTCCCTTTTTATCATAAATAACGCCTGGGCCTGTACCAAGCTCAGCGAGCTGTACTCTGTTAAAAATGTCTCTCACAAGCGCTTTATTGGTAATACCGACAACAGCCGGGCCTACTTTTTTTGCAGCCTTAGCAATCGGTGTATTTCTGGCATCGCTGGGTTCAGCTGCAACTGCTTTATTTGTTATCTGCTGACCTGTTCCACTCTTGGCAGGCTGATCATTTTTTGCTAAAGAGCAGCCACCTACAACAAGCATTATTCCCAAAAGAATACCAAACAAAACTGAAGCAGTTTTACTGAAAATACCTTTATTCATAGATATCACTCCTTAAATCAATAATCAATTATGCACTAAGTCGCCCTGCGACGTAACAAATATTCGCGGCAAAACAGAGCAACCAGAGTCACTTAGAATTCTTTCTACAGTCGCAAGAGCCAGCTCAGGTTTATTGTTCTCCTGACTGATGTGAGCCAAAAAAACCTCCTGCGGCATTTTCTCCATATTGGCTAAAAACCAGCCTGCGGCAGTATTCGATAAATGTCCGCGTGTACCAAGGATGCGTTCTTTCAGCACCCGGGGATAAGGGCCTGTTTTCAGCATCTCCTCATCATGATTGGCTTCCAGAATCAACACATCACTGTTAAGGGAAGCTAATTTTATATCTTCATTAACAAAACCGCTATCGGTCAGATAAGTACATTTCTCCTCTTTGAAAAGGAAAGAATAGCCAACAGGACTTGCAGCATCATGCGATATGGCAAAAGGAGAAACCGTCATGCCGCCGAAGGAAAGCTGCCCAGGCAGCAACCTGTGACAGGATCGTTCTATCTCATTACGAAGTTCCATTGCCTGCCAGGTTTTCTCATTGGCAAATATCGGCAATTTGTATTTTCTGCTTAAAACCGGCAGGCCACTTACGTGATCGGTATGCTCATGCGTTATTAAGACACCTGACAAATCAAGAGGATGCAGACCGCATTCCTTCAAGCCATTGGTAATTCTCCGGCAGCTGATACCCGCATCAACGAGAAAAGCTGTATCACCGGCCTTGATAATAGTGGCATTGCCTTTACTGCCACTTGCAATTACTGCAACTTCGAATTCCTTGCTCATATATCCTCCGCTGCAATAAGATTGCCAACACTTGTACCTATACGCGTCGCACCAGCTTTCAACATTGCTCTAGCTGTTGCCGCATCGCGAATGCCCCCGGCTGCTTTGATACCCAGCCCTGAGCCAGCAATCTCTTCTTTTATTAAACACACATCACTCACGGTTGCTCCACTCTTGGCGAAGCCCGTACTTGTTTTCACAAATTTTGCTCCACCGGCAATTACCAGTTGGCAGGCCCTGCGTTTTTCTTCATCAGTCAACAGTGCAGCTTCGATGATAACTTTTACCAGCGAAGGCGCTGCTGCCGCAACCACCATTTTAATCTCGCTTTCCACGGCTTGATAGTCACCCGTCTTGAAAGCTGATATATTCATAACCATATCAATTTCATCGGCATGATTTTCTGCTGCCATTTTTGCTTCCAGCACCTTGACTTCCGGATAAGTAGCTCCCAGCGGAAAGCCGATAACTGTTATGACCTTTACGGCCGTTCCTGTCAATAAGTGCCTTGCCAATGCGACATAGCAAGGGTTGACACAAACTCCCCCGAGCTGATATTTTTTAGCCTCTTCGCATATCTTTATTATATCTGCAACCGTTGCTTCCGGCTTCAGAAGGGTGTGTTCCAAGCACTGGGCAAGCTCTGTCATTACGGTTCCCCCTTATAACTTATAAATTCTACTTGCCTTATATTATAGCAAATCCGGCAAAGCAAATTGTGAAAAAAAAAGAAAAAGCCAGCTTTTCAGCTGGCTGATCACCTTTAAGCCTTATTTTTACAAGCTGGACAAACACCATAGAAATAAAATTTCTGTCCCTGAACTTCATACCCGGTATCATGCGTTACTTCTTCATCCAATTTAGCAACTGACAGCGGTCCGATATCATCGACACGCCCACAGACACTGCACTGAATATGCGAATGTTCTGTAACATCAGCATCATACCGAGAACTGCCTTCGCCCGTGTTCAAAACAGTTATCAAACCCAATTCGTTTAAAATTTCCACAGTCTTATAAACTGTAGCAAAACTCATAGATGGATATTTCGGTCTCAACTCATTGTATAGAAGCTCTGCATTGGGATGGGACTTCGTATTGGCCAAGGCTTCATAAACAGCTAAACGCTGCGGTGTAACCTTAAAACCACTATTTCTCAAAACACCGGCCAGACTTTGACTTGTAAGCATAAATTTCCCTCCCTTAACAGTAAATTTTCGTGTTTTACCAATTAATAAAGATTATTAAATTGATAAGTTGCAGATTTAATTATATTTTCAGAATTATTATTTGTCAAGAATTTAAATAAAGAATTTGCAATGATTAAATCTTTGGTTTTATCTGGCAAGGGATGAAGAGTTCCTCTGGCTGCTTCCACACGCGACAATTCGCCTGCAAGCAGTCGGTCGCTGACGTGCAGCAAGCCCGTCACTTCTTTATCCCTCACCTACTTTGTACTCCGAGAGCATATGTTTTTCAGGTACTAATATTTCGCATTTTGAAACACCTTCATATGTACGTAACAAAACTTAAATAAAGGATTTTACAACATGTGTAACGAATTAACACTTTCACACTGTTTAGAAAGTAGGTAAATCATGTCAGAAATTACTAGTATACTTGCCAAAGAATTAACTATTGCCGAAAAAAGAATAGATGCGGCGCTGAAACTCCTTGATGAAGGCAACACCATCCCTTTTATTGCCCGTTACCGCAAAGAAGTTACTGGTGAACTTGACGAAGAACAAATTCGCAATATCAGCGAACGTGCACAATATTTACGTAACCTGGCGGAAAGAAGAAATGACATTATTGCTTCCATCACGGCGCAGGAGAAAATGACGCCGGAATTGGAAAAAGCCATAAATAGCACTACCAAACTGCAGGATCTCGAAGACCTCTATCTGCCTTACCGTCCCAAGAAAAGAACCCGTGCGCAGATTGCGCGTGAAAAAGGTCTCACACCTTTAGCCGATCTGATCATGGTGCAGGAAAAACCGGGTGAAACTCTTGAACAGCTCGCAGCAACCTATCTGAATGAAGAACAAGGGCTTTCGACTATTGATGATGTCTTGGCTGGTGCTTCTGATATCGTCGCTGAAACCGTTGCCGAAAGTGCTGACATTCGTGAATTAACACGTCAGACAATCAGGCAGAATGCCGAACTTGTCTCAGAACTCTGTGTCGATGAAACAGTAGGTCAGGATTTCTTGATGTACAAGGAATATGCTGAACCGGTAAAACAATTACCGCCTCATCGCATTCTGGCTCTCAACCGCGGCGAGAAAAAAGGTTGTCTGAAACTGCATTTGAATCTTCCTTCTGAATCAACGCTAGCTAAAATTAATCACAAACTGCAAATCAAGGAAAATGGATTTTTTACCGAGCTTTATACCGCAGCAGCCGCCGATGCCTACAAAAGGCTGATTTTCCCCTCTCTCGAGCGAGAAATCAGAAACGAGCTTACTGAAAAAGCTGAAAAACAGGCCATAGCAGTCTTTGCCAGCAATTTAAGACAATTACTGCTGCAAAGACCATTAAGCGGTCATACCGTGCTGGGTCTTGACCCTGGTTACCGTACAGGTTGCAAAGCAGCTGTCGTCAGCCCGGAAGGTCAGGTTAAAGCCATCGGCACCCTTTATATAACAGGCAGCGATCGCCAGCATGCACAGGCTGAAGAAGATTTTCTCGCCTTGGTAAAAAATAACAACGTTACGCTTGTTTCTATCGGTAATGGCACGGCATCTTATGAAACAGAAGAATTTACTGCTCAGATGATAGAGAAACATGCTTTAAAGCTGTCCTACCTCATAACCAGCGAAGCCGGTGCCTCGGTCTATTCAGCATCAAAACTGGCCCGGGAAGAATTACCTGAGCTGGACGTTTCCATTCGCGGCGCGGTTTCCATTGCCAGAAGGGTTCAGGATCC
Organism: Acholeplasmataceae bacterium; assembly: GCA_012517145.1. Lineage (GTDB taxonomy): Bacteria > Bacillota > Negativicutes > Acidaminococcales > Acidaminococcaceae > RZYP01. Next base: position 992 of record JAAYVM010000007.1, on the reverse strand, counting down.
TCTGGCTGAACTGGTCAAAATAGAACCAAAAGCCATCGGTGTCGGGCAATATCAGCATGATGTCAATCAAAAAACTCTTACTGAAACCCTGGGAACAGTCGTTGAATCTTGTGTTAATCACGTCGGCGTTGAGTTAAATACCGCTTCTCCGGCACTGCTTAGCTACGTAGCTGGTATCTCGGGCAGTGTTGCCAAAAATATTATCGCCTGGCGCGATAGTAACGGTCGCTTCAAAAATCGTAAGGAATTGCTGAAAGTAGCGCGGCTTGGCCCCGCTGCTTTTACCCAATGCGCAGGTTTCTTACGTATTAAAGATGGTGAAAATCCCTTGGACAATACCGCCATCCATCCTGAAAGTTACGAACTGGCAAAAATTATCCTCGCTGAGCTCGGCTTCTCCCTCAGTGAATGCCAGAGCAAACAGAATGAAATAATCACCGCAGCGCAAAAAGCCGATGCCGAATTGCTTGCCGGTAAACTCAGTGCTGGTAAACCTACCGTTATCGATATTTTAAATGCCTTTGCCAACCCTGGACGCGATCCCAGAGAAGATGCCCCGGCACCTATTCCGCGCAAAAAAGTGACTAAATTATCCGAGCTGGAAATAGGCTCTGTTGTTAAAGGCACCGTCCAAAACGTTGTGGACTTCGGTGTTTTTGTTGATATTGGCTTAAAAGTCAGCGGCCTGATTCACCGCTCAGAACTCAGTAACAAATATTTTCGCCATCCCCTCGATGTAGTAAGTGTTGGCGATGTTATCGAACCAATCATCATCAGCATTGACGAACAACGTAACCGCATTGGCCTGAGCCTGAAAAAAGCAAAATAGTTTTAAAAAAGCGTTGCCTCAATGTTCTGCACCCAAAATGTTGGACAGGTTATTAAGCAGCTAATTTGGAATGAGTTCGGTATTCTACCGGACTCATTCCTTTTAGTTTTAGCTTGATTCTCTTATTGTTGTAATAAAAAATATATTCATGCAGTTTAGTTTC
>JAAYVM010000127.1 GCA_012517145.1 Acholeplasmataceae bacterium | reverse complement strand
TTCGACGCTTGTTTACGTTTTCTCGACGAAGATCCGTGGGAACGTTTACGAACAATCAAGAAAAATTTGAAAAATACTCCTATCCAAATGCTTCTCAGAGGCCAAAACATCTTAGGGTACAACCACTATGCTGATGATGTTGTAGAAGAATTCGTAAATCGCTCAGTTGCAAATGGCGTTGACATAATAAGAGTCTTTGACGCACTTAATGATGTACGTAATCTTGAATGCTCTATGAAGGCAGCCAAAAAAGCAGGTGCGCATGTTCAAGGAGCCATTGTCTATACCATTAGCCCATACCATAAAGACGCGGACTTCCTAAAAGTAGCCGAAGACTTGATTGCTTTAGGTGCTGATTCTATTTGTATCAAGGATATGGCTGGTCTATTAGCTCCTTATGCTGCTTATAACCTTGTATCTACTCTTAAAAGCAAAATTGACTGCCATGTGGAAATACATTCTCATTGCACCAGCGGTATGGCATCAATGACATATTTAAAGGCCATAGAAGCTGGAGTTGATATCATAGATACTGCTCTTTCACCATTTTCTGGCACTACCAGTCAACCGCCAACTGAATCGATGGTCGCTGCGTTGCTTGGGCAAGAACGTGACACCGGCATTGATTTAGAGTCTTTCAGCGCATTAGCTGATTATTTCAACGTTGTGAAAAAGAACCTTGCAAGCGATTTCAATTTAAACACAAATATTTCTATTGATCCTAAGGTTCTTTCCTTCCAAATACCGGGCGGCATGCTTTCAAATTTAATTAATCAGATGAAAGAATTAGGTGCTGCTGATAAATATGCCGAATTCCTGCAAGAAATGCCTAAGGTAAGAGTAGAATTAGGCTATCCCCCTCTTGTAACTCCGACCAGCCAAATAATCGGCTCAATGGCAGTTATGAATGTTACATTAGGACGTTATAAAATGATACCTACACAGGTAAAGGATTTAGTCAGAGGGAAATACGGCCGTACGCCTGCTCCAATTGATCCAGAAATACAGAGGCTTATAATAGGCACTGAAAAACCAATAACTCATCGCCCTGCTGATGATATCCCGCCACAACTGGAAGGAATAAAAAAAGGTCTTTCCGAAGCTGGCTTTCCTGGGCTACCAATAGAAGATGTGCTTTCATATGCGCTCTTTCCTGATGTAGCCTTAGCATATTTCAAAAAACATCGTTAAGCAAAAAAATAATAAAACCCGGAACTATTTTATAGTTCCGGGTTTTTGTTTGTTATTCACCAAGTGCCTTCATAGCAGCGTTAATTTTTGCTGCCATTCCTTTGATCTTCTTTAATGGTACAGCACAAACCGCAATCCTTACGCCAGCAGCTAGAGGCACTGCAAAAACATTGTCTTCATGGAGCTTTTCGCAAATGGCATCAGGATTCTTGGCTGGGATCGAAATAAAGAAACCGGCAACATAAGGCAGCATCTTTAATCCGCATTCTTGTGCTTCTTCTGTAAATAAATCAGCACGAGCTTTGATCATCTTATAATAATCATCCCGTTCTTTTTCCACAGACGCCAGAAGCTCTGGATCACGATAAATTTTTGCTAAGGTAGCCATAGCAGGACGGTTGATATTGGACCAAGTCGCTCTGCTGGTGTATTGGTTAACAGCAGAAAACTCTTCGATTACTTCTTTACTGGAAGAAACACCTATCATCGCACCTGTTCTTTGACCATAGAGAGTAAAACCCTTGGACATACTATAAGCAACAATTGTCAAGATATTTGCCGGCAGGTTAGAAATTTTGCGGAATATTTTACGCACTTCTTCTTTTTCACCAGCATAGTCTATATAGGCAATATCAAGCAATAGAGTAACAGTTTTGCCATTATCAGCAGTAGCGTCTTTTAAAATGGAAATAACTCCATCAATATCATCATCATTTAAGCTGTAACCTGTCGGATTATGTGCTGGTGTATTGATGATTAAAAGCAGGCTGTCCTGCTTGGCCAATACTTCATTAACTTTTGCCTTTAAAGCTGGCAAATTATACTTGTTATTTTCATCAAGCATCTTATATGTTTCCAATTTACGTTCCATATCTTTGCAGATGACACTATAAGGACCCCAGTACCAATCAGACGTCAAAGCTATATCGCCCTTTGCCATGTAATTCCAGACAGCATGATGAATTACACCGGTTCCGCCTGAAGTTGCTACTGCGCCAATATAGCCTTCAGGACGAGATTGTCCAAAGGTTGCATCAAGAACACTTTCAAGATAGTTTGGAAGGCCAGCAATAGGTGCGTAAGCAATAAGCTCAGTAGTCGGCAAATTTCTGTATACTTTTTCAACTGTTGGCAAACAAACTAATTTTTCTTCTTCATCAAGAATAGCACCTATGGTGGCGTTTGTTACGTTATCTGCACCATATTTAGCCGCTGCAGCTACTGCTGCGGCATTTGCGCCAAATATTTTATCCTGCGCGGATTTCCCTTTAGCATGAGGTGCCACAATACTAGTAATCATTTTAATTCCCCCTAAGCAATCTTTCTTTATTTACATTTTATTTCCAAAAATGATTATCATCAGTTATTTGGAAAAAAATGGTCATGAATAGCATTAACCGCAGCTTTGACATCACTTGCTTTAATCAAGCAGGAGACACTTATTTCCGATGTGCTGATAGCTGCAATGTTTATGTCAGCCTTAGCCAAAGCACCAAACATACCGGCTGCAATGCCAGGACTGCCCAACATACCAGCGCCAACTATTGAAACTTTAGCAACATTGATTTCAACATCGTAATTGAAACCGCCCATTTCCTCTTTTAAGCTTTCCACAACACTTGTTGCCTCAACAAGGTCGGTTTTAGCAACTGTGAAAAGAATATCATTGCTGCCATCGCTGTCTCGAACGCTTTGAATTATCATATCAACATCAACATTTGCATTAGCAAGTGCTGAAAAAATCTTGTATGCGACACCAGGCTGGTCGGGCACACCTTTTACCGCAATTTTTGCAACATTTGTATCATGAGCCACGCCGCGAATAACAAAATTCTTTTCCTGCACAGTATATTCCTCCCTTATAATCGTTCCAGGATCATTTTTAAAAGTTGATCTTACATGAATTGCAACGCCGTTATGCTCGCCATATTCAACTGCTCGAGGCTGCATAACTCCTGCACCTAAGCGTGCTAATTCCAACATTTCAGCGAATGTAATTTCATCCATTTTTTGAGCAGTTGGAACAATACGAGGATCTGAAGTATAAACTCCATCAACATCAGTGTATATTTCGCAGAAATCAGCCTTAATGCCAGCTGCAACAGCTACTGCTGTTGTATCAGAGCCACCGCGCCCAAGCGTTGTAATATCGCCTTCATCTGTAATTCCCTGGAAACCTGCAACAATAGCAATCTTGCCTTCATCTAAAGCCTTTATAACCCGCTTGGCATCGACATCCAAAATAGTTGCTTTGCTATGAACATCGCTGGTGTGGATACCAGCTTGACCTCCAGTAAAAGAAATTGCAGGCCGTCCCTTACTGCAGAAGGCAGCTGCCATTAACGCTATAGAAACTTGCTCGCCAGTTGAAAGCAGCATATCAAGTTCACGCTTAGGCATATTATCAGTAACCTTCGCTGCTAAATCCAACAAATCATCCGTTGAATCCCCCATAGCTGAAACAACTATAACGATACGGTCACCAGGCTTTTTTTCACTTAAAACACGATCAACGATGCCATGAATTTTCTCAGGTGTTGCAACAGAGCTGCCGCCAAATTTTTTTACCAGAATAGCCATTCTTTTCCTCCTAGTCCGTACTCCAATAAAATAACATCATTATTCGATAAACGTACACAGTTACTATATTATTATCACATTTATTAAAACTATGGTCAATATAAGTATTTAGGATACACATGTTTTTATTTTACCAGAAAAACTATTGTAGCTCCGGTCCCGCCTTCATTTGAAGGAGCTACTTCTGTGCTTTTCACCGCTCTATGTCCTGATAGATAACCATTCAGACCAACTCTTAGCATACCCGTACCCTTGCCATGAATGATTCTTATTCTTTCGGTGCCAGCCAGCATTGCATCATCTATGACTTTATCAATCACAGGTATTGCTTCTTCAACAGTCATGCCGCGTACATCAATTTCTGTCGGAACTGATTCATTTTTTGCTACGAATAAATCATGCGCATAACCTTTTCTCATTTTGGCGGCTTTGCTTACCCCTTCAATTTTTGGTTCACGCACTAACAAACACTTCTTCATTGGCACGCTGGTCTTCATTGAGCCAATTTGAACAACTACGTTGTCGCCGTTGACTTCGACAATTGTGCCATTCTGGGCTAAGGATAATAAGTAAACTATCTGGCCAGGTTTTGCAATATCTTTGGAAAGCTGTTTGCCCTCTGGTGCCGGCGCATTCGCAAAATCATAAGACTTCGCTAATTTTTTTCTTGCTTCTTCTGCCAATGCGTTCATTTTTTCAACATCAAATTCTTTTTTCATTGCGCGCAGCTCTTTCATGATTTCCTCAGCTTCCCTACGCGACTTCCTATATACTTCATCAGCCTCTTCTCTTGCCTTACGCAGCAATTCATTCCGGCGTTTATCAAGCTCTGTCTTTTTATGCAATAATTCCTGCTTGATTTTCTCGCTCTCTATTCTCAGGGCTTCTATTTCTTTATTCTGCATTTCATATTGACGACGTTCGCCCTCAAGATTTTGCAGAACATCTTCCATATGTAAATGCTCCTGAGTAAGCATTTCACCGGCATTATCAATAATTTCCTGCGACAAGCCGAGTCTTTTACTTATGTAAAAAGCATTACTGCTGCCTGGAACTCCCATCAACAAACGATACGTTGGTCTTAATGAAACCGGATCAAATTCTACACTTGCATTCTCCATGCCCTCGTGTTCAAAAGCAAAAGTCTTAAGTTCACTGTAATGCGTAGTAATTATCGTAAAAACGCCTTTTTTGTGCAAATGCGATAAGATTGACATAGCTAAGGCAGCACCCTCATTAGGATCTGTTCCCGCACAAATTTCATCAACCAAGACGAGGTCCTTTTCCTTGACCTCTCCTAATATTTCAACGATATTGCGCAAGTGTCCAGAAAAAGTACTAAGACTCTGTTCGATACTTTGTTCATCACCTATATCAGCATATATTGCTCTAAATACTGGTAATTTTGCTAAGCGTGCAGGTACAAACAGTCCAGCTTGTGCCATCAAAGCAAAAAGTCCTACTGTTTTCAAAGCTACCGTTTTACCGCCTGTATTTGGGCCAGTAATCAATAACGTGTTAAATTTCTCTCCAAGTTTTATGTCCAGAGGTACTACGCTGTCTTGCTGCAATAGAGGATGACGTCCCTGCAGTATCTCAACGTAGCCATTTACCAGCATCATCGGCCTCACAGCTCTTTGCTCCTGAGCCAAATAAGCTTTCGCACAAACGACATCCAAGTCAGTGAAAATGCCAAGAGAATTTGCGATTTCATTGGCTTCTGCTCCCACTAAACCTGAAAGCTGCCTCAGAATACGTTCCACTTCCTCTTTCTCTTGAGAAACATATTTTTTAATATCATTATTAAGGTTAACAACTGCCATAGGTTCAATAAACAGGGTGGCACCGCTGCCGGATTGGTCATGGACAACGCCGGGAAAATTAAACTTGTACTCTTGTTTAATTGGAATTACATATCTGTCCCCACGCATCGTAACCAGCTGTTCCTGAAAATATTTCTGGTATTCAGAGGAATGCAAGATACTATCAAGTTTCTCTTTTACTCTATTTTTTGCTATCGCGATGGCGTTTCTTAGACCACCTAATTTAGTTGAAGCGGAATCTTTTATTTCACCCTTCTCCGAAATTGCACTCTCGAGCTGTTTTTCCAATTTCATAAAACTTTGCATACCACTTGCATATTCTGCAAGTGTTGGCGCCATTTCATTTTCTCCCTGTAAGAAGGTCTTCATTTGTCTGATGGAAGCTAGCGTACTGCCTACAAGCATTAATGATTCGGCATCTAAGACTGTGCCCAGCTGAGCTCTTTTTATTAAATCAGAAATATCGCCGGCACCGCCGAAAGGAAACCTTTTGCCCATATCAAGTAACCGCAGGGCTTCATCTGTTTCAGTAAGTGCGCGCTGCACCAAACCAAATTCGCCAGCACTTTGAATTGCAAGCGCTTTTTGTTTACCTAAAGAGGTCGCTGCTTTTCGCGCAAGCCGCTCCTTGATTTTATCAAATTCCAGTGTTTTTATTGCAAATCTTGCCATTTAAGAACTGCTCCTTAATCAGAGAACTCCTCTGAAATAGTGTCCTCTTGTAGTTTGTGCTAAATTATCTTCAATCTGAATATCACCATCGAGTACGCGTCTATACAAAGATACTATCTTTGCCGTCTCCTCAGGTGAGTAAAAACGTGCGTCAATGCGCAAGCGGCGTATTCCGTTCTGTGCCATTTGTTTAGCATATTTCAGCATTGACAAATCATGGGCATTAAGAATATGCATACGGCAGAACTGGTCAGTTACAATTGGGAAACTTTCCTCCTTGCGATCCTGAAGGAAAAGGGGTTCCTTACAACCATACGTACACTTACCTTTATCCAGCTCTCCTAAAAAGCTGCCGGCAATACAATATTCAGAAACCATCATTTCGAGTCTTCCCTGTACGAGGCATTCCAACATAAGTGGCGAATTATCGGCTAAATGCTCTACTTGCGCCATAGTAAGCTCAACCGATAAAGTTGCGCCTGCCGCTCCCTGGGCGTGCCAAAAATTCAAAGTTTGACTATTAAAAATATTTAGAGGCCAATCTGCCCACAATGGTATCTTTAATTCCAGCTGTTGAGCCAAATACCACAATCCATTATTGGCTATCAATAATAAATCAGGCTCCAATCCTTGCCAAAATTTCATTTGTTCTTTGAAATATGCCAACTGGCCTTCCTTTACTATCCTTGGCGTTGCAATAGCAAGTTTTCTACCGGCATTTTTTACTAATGCCGCAATCTTTTCATATTCAGTATTGCTTGCAGCCTTATGCGAAAAATTTTCGCCGCCAAAAACCAACCATTCGGTGCCTGCGGCTAAAGCAGCTTCTGCTTTGGCTGCACTATCGACATAAACTGTTAGCTCGCCGAAGTGTGAGTGATTTGACTTAGGCTTGACATTAAATAAAATTCTATTTTTGCTTCTTGGTTTTCTTGAAAAAGCGAACGCGTCGATTCTTAATTTATTGAGCATTTCTGTTGCTATTCTGCGCGCTTCGTTTATTTCGCTCATTGGTACCATGACATTTTCATCATGCTCAAATACCAAATCTGCCAGCGCATATTCAGTTGTGCCAAGACGTTCGACCTGTTTACGTACAGTTTCTTCCGTAAGAGCGTGCTTTCTGGCATTTTCGACGATAAAATCTGTCTCGCCATAGCCGCAATTACCCTCATCATCAGTTAAAGTTACTTTCATCGGCTGGCCAAGCCTTGCCTCTACGTGAGCATTAACCGGAATTCTTTTTTTATTAGCTTCTCCGCAGAATTGCTGCGCATAGGACATCAGTTTGCTGTCAAAAGTTCTGAAAACCCTATCATTTAGCTTGACACCTTTTGGCACATCAATCTCAACTTGCTCGCCCACTAAAGCCGAATCGACTGCTTTGCCGTCACGCGTCATGACAGTAACGGTAGTCCCGACACGACCGCCGACAGTAATCCAGAACTCCAGTCCGTCACCAAGATGAATCTCGTTTTCCAGTTTAACTACGGCCTTGTTATCTTTTCTGTCAAGCTTGACGACTCTGCCAATAAGAACGCCTCTGTTATTCGGTCTTCTGTCGCTCATCATTTCTTTTCCCTGATGGCCTTCGAGAAAACCTGTCGTAAAATCGCGATTGAAGATTTGTCTGATATTCAGTTTATCTTCTTCTGATACCTTATAATCACCCTTTAGATAACTATCTATGGCACGACGATAAATATCAACAACTACGGCAACATATTCCGGTCTTTTCATGCGTCCTTCAATTTTATAGGAGCCAACACCAGCCTCAATCAATTCTGGCAAAATATCGAGAGTATTCATATCCCTTGGGCTTAAGAGATATTGTCCTGCCTGATTGCTGTCAAGCACTGTTTCACCATTTCCGTTGACAAGACTGTACGGCAGACGGCACGGCTGCGCGCAACGTCCACGGTTACCGCTGCGTCCCCCTATAAGGCTGCTCATCAGGCACTGTCCTGAATAGCATACGCATAATGCGCCGTGGATGAACACCTCTATTTCAGGAGAAGATTCAGCACAAATCTTCCTGATTTCCTGCAAGCTGCACTCTCTAGCCAAAACAGCACGTTCCATGCCTGCATTGTAGGCAAATTCAGCGCCGGCAGAATTGGTAATTGTCATCTGAGTACTCGCATGCAATGGTAAATCAGGAACTACCTTGCGCGCTACTTCGATTACACCGAAATCCTGCACTATAATACCATCGATACCGACATTACTTAAGAAAATCAAATAGTCAGCCAGTTCTTCCATTTCGCTGTCGTCAACTAAAGTATTTACAGTAACATAAAGACGCACTCTGTGCATATGAGCGAAAAAGACAGCTTTTTCAATTTCTTCCCTATCAAAGTTATTGGCATATTGTCTGGCGCCAAAAGCCATACCGCCAAAATATACAGCGTCAGCACCGGCATTGACGGCAGCCTCCAGAGCTTCCCAACTGCCAGCAGGTGCTAATAATTCAGTAGTTTTACTTTTCATTATTTTTATCCCTTCTGATTGTTATCGTTCTTTCCTGTAACTATTTTTATGATATCATTGTAATCATTTTTAAGGTCATTAAGTTCACTAGCCAACTCCAAAGCAGCCAATACAGCAACTTTACTAGGAGTTAAGGCTGACTGGTTTTTTGCTATCTTCAACATTTTATTATTAACTATGTTAGCCAGAACCAGCAATTCTTCTTCCGGCATCTCTGTTTTAATCTGGTACTCATCATTAAAAATACGTAAGACAATCTTTTGCTTTTCCATTTTGTCCACCACTTTGCAATTTTTAATTCAATTTTAGCAATAATTCCCTACTATTACCACAGAAATTTCCATTATAACAAACAACGAAAAAACCGGCATTGCAATCGCCGGTTTTTTCGTAAAACAAACTATTACCCGCTTATTCTGCTATTAATTCAAACTGCATGCTGGATACTGGGTATTTTTCCCACTGTCTTTTATAATTGAGCTTCACGTGGAAACTCCCCTCTTTATCTGTTCCTATAACAATTATATCTGTTCCCATCGCACCAATGGCGCTAGTATCTTTGCCACCAGGCATAAGATAGGAGGTACCAATTTCGAGCACTCCGGCACTTTTGCTCCCTGAGTCAATTTCCCATGCATATCCGGTACTGCGATTAGAGTCCAACTTAATTGCAACAAGCTCGCCTGCTTTAATATGTAAAGCAGCACCTTCTGCAGCCTTAGTAATCTTATAAACCGTCAAAAGCCGCCCTGCTTCACCTATATCAACAAAACGAAGCAATGCTGCATATGGAACAAACTTATCATACACGCCGTACTTTTCACTTCTTGTATAGACACCAGTATTGCCTAGGGCAATATCCTGGTAGCCACCCAAGACGCGCTCGAAACCTTCCTTTTCGCGGAAGAAATCACTCAAAATACATTCTTTACCGGTAGTAACATCAATATTAACAGCTTTATACAAAGTTCGGTCGCCTGTTGTTGCTTTCAAAACAACGCTGAAAACGCTAGCTTTATCCAATAACTGATTATAGCTTACTACACTTTCTGTCGGAAGCTCACGTGCTAATTCATAAGCACGCATTTTTAAAACTCCATTGATGCTTTTTTGCATATTTACATCATTAATACCATCCACCTCGGGAATAACGCCCTTAACAGGTCCATCATCAACATTGCGCGCTAGCAATGTTATCTGCGAATTTGCCAAAGCCGTTGATGCTAAACAAAATACCAGAAACAACAATAATAATATTTTTTTCATCTTCTGAATCTCTCCCTATAAAAAATAGCAAGCAGTAGAAAATGGTTCAAGAACCATTTTATCTCTTGCCATGGTAAGATTATTTCCGATAGTTACCTTGCCACCGGATATGATTATACCATTAATTGATACATTATTGCCAATACTGATATTCTTTTTTGCTATGATCAAGGCTTTCTCAAGTTTGACATCATCGCCAATAACAATACCGCTGCCGCTGATCAGCCATAAATTTCCTGTAGCAGTGCATCTGCCATTAATAGTTATGCCTGCTTCGTCAACAAACACCCCATCACCCTTAATTACAGTATCCTGCGCCACACTATAGGCAACATTTCCTGCAGCAGTATTAACATATAATCTTTTCTTCAAACCATAATCTCTTAGCTCATCTGCTGCCGGCAAAACCATCTTTCCATATTTTTTATACCCACTGACATCAAAGAATGGCATTATGCTTCCACTGTTACCTTCCTGAGCAACAATACCGGTAGGTATGATACCGACAATACCATTCTGGGCATAAATTGCATTTTGATAAACCGGATTATCAGCACCACCTGGTGGCAATAACTTGTCTTCGTAAATATTCCACTTCCTGCCAGCGCCTTCCAAAGCTATTTTAATTTGACTAACTCCTAAAGATATGTTGTTCTCCTTGGTTATTATTGCCGTAAACTCCTCATTGCCTGGATATAAAGTGACTTTTTGAAGTTGAAGGCAATCGCTCAAATTTCCTTTTTCTTCATTTCTAACCGCTACTCCGATAAGACTCTCTCCCAAATTTAGAATTTGTTCCTGCCTTATATTATCGCGTTGTGCCTCACTTTCCCTATTAACCAAGAGGAAAAATCCCTGTAGAATAGTTAAGATTACAGTCGCCAGTAACAAAATAGAAAGGGAAACCATTCCTTTTCGCTTCCGTATTATAAAACTATGCCATTGCATAAATTAATTACCTCAAAAAACTTTTTTTCTCTCCCACTTGAGCATTCCCGAATAGAAAATGCCAATAAAAAGCTCTTCTCTGAAAGCTTTTCAACGTGCCATGCATTAACTTCCACATTTGGAGCAGTCAATGGATTAATTCCAGAGCTTTTATCATCTACCTTGATTCTTTGGTAAAGTGTCATGACGTGTTTTCCGCTTGGAGACTCGCTGCAATAATAATAAATTTTTCTTTTCGCTGCCGTTTCCTGGCATACGATGATGGTTCCATTAGACGCATTTTCCTGCACTTCTACCATATCAACATTAAAATCGATGTTTTCTCTCAATAATGACATGGTTGCACGTTCAACGCGATAAATCTCTAAATCACTTGCGATTTTTTGGCACGTCTTTATTGATTGTAGAAAAGTGTCCTGGAAAATAAACAAGGTTAAACTTGCGAACATCAATGCAATACAATATTCTAAAAGTAAAAAGCCTTTTTTATTCATAGCGCACCAAATTCACCAGCGGTCTGTTTTTGCCTTTTTCATATACTATCACCTCAAGCTTGTTCATCCCAGCAAGTGCTGCACTTTGAGTGATTTTAGTTTCGATTTCGAAGCCAGCGCTTTCTTCCCTTGTTTCGCCAATTGACCTTGGTGATCGCTCAAGCTTTGACATTTCCAGTTGAGCAGTTTCAAAGCCTTCCTTTTGGATATTATGTCTTAGCATCATGGAAATAAGGCCATTATATATTAATGTTAAAGAAGTTAGCACAACACATGTCATGACCAAAAATGCCAACATTTGCAGCAAAATAAAACCACCATTACGTTGTCTCATCTGTAATCACTATCCTGCCTGTAACTGGCTGTACTTCAACATATTTTCTTTTCGAACTATTTTTTCTACTGTAAACATTTACGCTAACAGCTCTTTGTGGGCTGCCATTCGTCGAGAAAGAAATTTTATTAGTATTTGCGCACGTTGCTAAAACAGGATCTAACCCAAGCTCCGAAAACCTTACGCTTTTCACGATAGTTTGATTTTTAACAATTGTATAGCCATCGCCGTATCTGTCTAGCATTATTATATATACCGGGTCCTCCAGATTCTTAAAAAGAGATTTATTCTGGATATCGGCAATATCTGTAGCCAATAAACTGCAGGCATTATTTACTTTAGACATTTCAGATATTTGCAGAAACCCTTCCCACAAAGGTAATGATATTACCAGCATAAACAAAAATATGGCTAAGCCAGAGACCAATTCCAGGAGCGCAAAACCTTTACTTCTTGTGGTCATTTACTCACCTATAAAATTGCACTAGTATTACTAACGGAATCTGTTTGTTGCTTTTCAACTTTCGAGCCATCTGCCATAACTACGTCACCATTACTCTTTTCGCCTGTCAAAGTGTAACTGCCATCAGTATTACTATAGCTATAGGCAAAATCCTGATTTTTTGCATCTTTATATTCTTTCTTAGCAACATAACCATTTTGCAAATCAGCCAAGCTGGCGGGACACGTACCATTCTCCAGCCTGTATAACTTAACTGCACTATCCAAAGTTACCAAATCCGAAACCATCTTTGTGTCCTTCGCTCTGTTGCTGGCAACATCAATAGAAGGCATCAGCATGATTGCCATCATTCCAAGAATAGCCAAAACGGCTACAATTTCTATCAAAGTAAAGCCTTGTCTTTGCTTAAAAAAACTATTAAGCATTTCTCTACATCTCCCGTTATTAAATATATTCCGGCATACCGGAAATCAAACCCATCATCGGCGACGCTACAGAGAAAATAACACAACCGACAAGAAAAGCGATTATGATAAGCAAAATTGGTTCAATGGATGCCTTGAGATTTTTTAGTTTAGCTTGCAGTTCACTATCGACAATGTCAGCAGCCTCCATCAGCATTTCAGGCAATTTACCACTATCCTCCCCAATACTTATAAATTCGATACTGGTTTCGCTGAATAATTCGCCATTTAGTGCTATTGCTTGTGATATGCGAGCACCACGTGTAACAACATAACTGGCCATCATACTTTTTTTATTCATTTCCCGGGACTGTAAAGCCTCAGCAGCAGCTGTCAAAGCTACAGGTATGGCAATACCACTCCTCAGCATTATGGACAAAATACGGCAGTATCTTATTTCCATCATTTTACGATAACAGCCGGAAAGTCCAGGAAGCTTAAAACAACCTTCTTTTATTCGCTCGCGTTGATAATACGTTACCCCGAGAAAAAATAAAAAAAAGCAGGCTGCCTCCCAATGAAAATATTGAGTATTATCTCCTGCAAAATCTATTAACTTCAAAAAAGCAGTTTCTTCTATCCCAAGAGAAGAATATAGTTCGACAAATACCGGTAACACCTTGAAGACAAAAAAAATAAAAGTGCATGCAGTTATTGATACTACTATGCACGGATATATGCAGGCATTTCGGATAAAACGCCTCATCTCATTCTGATTTTTGTAATAATCTGCCAGTTCATCAAGCAAAATGCTTAAGGAGCCGCTGTTTTCTCCAGCCTCTATTATCTTGATTGAAGCGGGTGTAAAAGTCCCTTTCTGTTTGTTCATCGCTGCGGATAGGGAAAATCCCCTGTTCAAATTTTTAATCAAGGAGTTAGATACTTCGTAAATACAACCTCTTGATTTTAGCTTTATCATCTCCAAGCCTTTTATTAATGATATTCCTCCATCAAGCAGCGTTGACAATTGGCGAAAGAAACTTTCGCGAATACCGTCATCAATTTCAAATTTACCAGAACGAAAATTGGTGTATACTTCTTCCCAATGCCTTATCTTTTTAATTTTTGTCACATAACCATAGTTAGATCTGATGAACTCAGCTACTTCTGCTGCATTTCCAGCTTTTAGCTCGCCACAAAACTTTTTGCCTTGTTTATCTCTGGCACACCACCGATATACATTCATGACCTCACCTCCTTTATTAGTATATATTTATGTATTCGTCCTTGAAAACTCATATCCTGCAAAAAAATATTAAAGCTTTAATTCTACAACTTTATTATTTTGCATAGTAGCTGGAATGTCAATAACACGTTGATTGCCAGATCCCTTGAAAGGCAAGTTTATATCACGCTGGGCAAGAATAAAAGGTCCATCAACCATGACGTTAACTGCTTTCACAACCGGTAAATCTTTTACCTCTTCAAACAGATAGCCTGTATAGAGCCAAATATTCAGATCTGGCTTAGCTTTGCGCAAAAGATAAACGAGGTCAAGCAAACCATCTGCCTGCGCCAGCGGATCACCACCGCTGAAAGTAATACCGCGATGAATTGGTGTCATTTTTGCTATTATCTGTTCTGCCAACTCTTCCGGATAATACTCTGTGCCGCCTTCGAAAGGTATCAAAGTTGCATTATGGCAACCTTGGCAATGGCGTGGACAGCCTTGGAAAAAAACTACAGTTCTGATGCCAAGACCATCAACAACTGATTCAGCAAGAATGTCTGCAACCTTCAAAGTCACCATATATGTCTCTCCCTTATTTACTGCAGCATACTCTTTCTACTTTATGAGCCATTTCGGCGTCGCAATGAGGGCAGTAATCGCCATCTATAATACCCGTATAGCCACATTGATTGCAATAGTCTATAGGGAAATTGATACCAACATAACCGCAATCACAAGCACACATGTGTCTCAAAATATCCTCAACTGCATCAAGATTATTTACAGGCGATGCGCTGAACTCTACATAACTGATATGTCCAGCATTAGTATATTTATGATATTTGCCCTCAATACGCATTTTTTCATACGCACTTATTGGGAACCCAACAGGTACATGAAAAGAATTACTATAGTAATCTTTGCTAGTTAAACCCGGTATGACGCCATATTCTTTTCTATCCATACGCACAAATCTTCCCGATAAGCCTTCGGCAGGAGTAGCGATCAAAGTATAATTTAGATTGTATTTGTTGGACATTTTATCCATCTTGTTGCGCATAAATGCAACAATTTCTTCACCTAATACTTGCGCTTCTTCGCTTTCGCCATGGTGTTTTCCCGTAAGAGCTGTCAAAGTTTCTGCAAGGCCTATAAATCCTAGCGAAAGAGTTCCATTAGCTATTGCATCTTCAATTCTATCATCGCTGGCTAGCTTTTCAGAACCAAGGTACAGACCCTGCCCCATAAGGAACGGTAAGTCACGAACTTTTAGATTTGCGACAACTTTAAAACGATGATACAGTTGTTCAGAAATGAGATCGATCATTTCATCAAGGTATTGATAAAAGGCCATGATGTCGCGTTCCGCACGAATGGCAAGACGCGGCAGGTTTACAGTTGTAAAAGAGATATTTCCTCTACCTGTTGTTACGGCTGGTCCGCGGCGATTAGCAATCACCCTTGTACGACATCCCATGTAGGCAACGTCGCCACCGTATTCTTTGTTAAAAGAGGTGTCCATAAAACTAAAGGTCGGGTTCATGCGTCGTGAAGCGACAGATATCGCCAGTTTGAACAGGTCATAGTTTGGATCACCTGGATCCATATTGACGCCTTTTTTTACGCGGAAGATGACATTCGGGAAAATCGGGTTTTCGCCTCTTCCTAAGCCCTTGGCATAAGCTTTCAGAATATTGCGGATTACCTTACGTCCATTTTCTGATGTGTCAAGTCCAAGATTCAAGCTCGAAAAAGGTACCTGCGCGCCCGCTCTGGAATGCATACTGTTCAGATTATAAATTAAGGCTTCCATAGCCTGGAACACTTCTTCTTCGGAAGCATTTTCCATAAAAGGAGCCATATCATAATCAAAGAAACCAAAAGATTGCCCGCCAAACATATCATTTTGTGAACTTTGCAAAATAATGGCAGCAAGGGCAGTTGCCGATGTCGGGCGGCGTGGTGGTCTGATAAAACCGTGTCCGTTGTTAAAACCCGTGGATAAAAGACGACCAAGAGGAATATTTAAACAGTTCATCGTTTTACCATAGAAATCCAAGTCATGGATATGGATATCTCCCTTGCGGTGTGCCAACGCTATTTTTTCAGGTATCATCCTATTCAGGTAATACTCACGACTGGCTGCGCTGGCAATCTGCAGCATTTTCGCTGATGGAGAATTGGAGATATTAGCATTATCCCTATCAGTTTCTTTCAATATTTCACCCACCGTGTCCATAAGCTCTGAACGAGCATTACGAATACCGGTTCTCTTTGCCCGATAAAGAATATAAGATTTGGCTGTGCGGGCATGGCCCTTTTCAATTAGAATCTTTTCAACTACGTCCTGTACTTGTTCAACCGTAACGATTCCCTTAAAATGCGCTTTTAAATATTTTAAAACATCAAGGGTTATCTCCATCGCCATTTGTCTATCTGCACCACCGACAGATTTCGCTGCCTCAAAAATCGCATCGGTTATTTTAGTTTCATCAAAGTCGACTTCGCGTCCGTCGCGCTTGCGAATCATCATTGCTAATCCACTCCTTAAATTTTGGTTTTTTCCTTACTCATCATGTTTTGAATCTCTTGCATGAAGTTATTGACATCTGCAAATTGACGATAGACAGATGCGAAGCGTACATAAGCTATTTTGTCAGTACTCTCCAAATGCTTCATAACAGTTTCACCAATAGCTTCCGTAGTAACTTCCGTTTCACCCTTGGCTCTTAATTCGCGTTCAATATTTTGAGCTATTTCCTGAATACGTTCATAAGATACAGGCCTTTTTTCAAAAGCTTTTATCAAACCGTTCAAAAGCTTCTGGCTATCAAAAAGTTCTCGTCGTCCATCCTTTTTGACAACTATTAACGGGGTTTCTTCATACTTTTCATAGGTTGTAAAACGTCTGTTGCATTGTGGACATTCTCTTCTCCTTCTTATAGACGAACCTTCATCAATAGCCCGAGAATCAACCACGCGACTGTCACCATAAGAACAAAATGGACACCTCATGCTCTTAACCTCATTTCAGTAGCTATTTTCGACAAAAATATTATAGCATACACAAAATCCAGTGTCTACATATTGTGCTTATTTGCGCCAAATTTTCACGTTTTTGCACCATATATAGTAAAAGCTGCAACTGGCTAGCAGTTGCAGCTTTTTTCGCAAAATCAACTATTATCTACCACGAATCCAAGGTGGAATTTCCGTTGAAGGTGGCGTAAATGATCCTAATGCAGAACCGCTCTCTTTCTTTGCGGGATTATACAAGCCATCATAGCCTTTCTTACTGTTTCCATCCTTTGGCAGTGCTGGATTTTTACCGCCGAACCCAGTCGCGATAACTGTGACACGAATTTCGTCGTCAAGTGCTTCATCAATCGCCGCACCGAAGATAATCATGGCATCAGGATCAACTGCATTAGCAATGGTGTTACAAGCCTCAGTAACATCAATCAAAGTTAAATCCTTACCGCCTGTAATATTAAGCAGCACTCCACGAGCACCTTCTATAGTAGTTTCAAGCAACGGACTTCTTATTGCAGCTTCAGCAGCAGCATTTGCTCCGCCTTCGCCCTTAGCCATACCCATACCCATAAGTGCTGAGCCTGCATTAGACATGATAGTCTTCACATCATTAAAGTCAGCATTGATCAGACCAGGCACACTTATTAAGTCGGAAATACCTTGAACACCCTGTCTCAAAACATCATCAGCAATGCGGAAAGCATCCAACATTGAAGTGCGTCGATCAATAACTTGCAATAAGCGATCATTAGGAATTGTTATTAAAGCATCAACTTTTTGCTGAAGATTGATTATACCTTGCTCTGCTTGGTTGTAGCGACGTTTTCCCTCAAAAGTGAAGGGTTTTGTAACAACGCCTACGGTTAACGCACCTGCTTCCCGAGCACACTCTGCAACAATATGAGCTGCCCCAGTACCAGTGCCGCCACCCATGCCGGCAGTAACAAAAACCATATCGGCACCTTGCAGTGATGCTAATATCTGTTCTCTGGATTCTTCTGCTGCCCTTTGCCCAATATCAGGATTAGCTCCAGCACCAAGCCCTTTAGTAAGTTCTTCACCTATTTGTATCCTGTTTGATGCTTTTGAAAGCAACAAGGCTTGCGCATCGCAGTTAACAGCAATAAATTCAACACCTTTCAAACCGGCAGAAATCATGCGGTTAACAGCATTGTTGCCACCTCCACCTACACCAATTACCTTAATATTAGCAAGCGTCTCAGTAGTATTCTCCAGCTCGAACATTAAAAGCTCCTCCTTAAAAATTACAATTAATCTATCTTCACTTACACTAGCATTAATATACTGACATTTTAGAATTCAACATAAAACTTCATATACCTTCTTGTACAAATCTTTTTTTATTTGCCCAAGTATAATCTGCGAATAATAGCGATATTTTGGAAGATTCTTAAACCAAAAGCTAAAACACCCACAAAATATAGGTCTATACCTAAACGCTCACCAAAATAACAAAGCAAAGTAGCTACAAAGGCATTGACAAAGAAACCAGAAATAAATATCTGGTTATCATAATTTCCTTCTTTCGCAGACCTCATTCCACCTAAGACAGAATCGAGAACAGCCATTAACGCTACTGACAGCAATTTTACATACTCCTGCGGAAGGCTTATCGGCATATTTAGGCCCAAAAAAATGCCTATGATTAAACCAATAATTGGATATATCATTCTGTGCCACCTTCTCCCACTTTCGCATATTCAAAAGTATGCGTGCCTCGGAAAGCTGGTATTACAACATTTTCTTCCTTGCTAACTGTCACTTGTATGCCCCAGAACTTAAGTGTTTCAATAACTCCGCCCCGCATTTTTAATGCCGTTTCCATACTTTTTGGGTCACCTATCGCACGAATAATATATGGCGGTGCAAAACGGCTATTGTTTACTGATAAAGTTGGACCAGCACATCTTATTTCTGAAACAGCAATTAAACGTTCTTCATTTATAGCAATTCCTTCAGCTCCGGAGGCTCGTAATTCGTTGATAATTCTTAATAAATCATCATCATGAATTAAATAGAGATTTTGATTCTCACCTGGCTTAGAAACTTTCTTACTGTCGTCGACAGTAACAATAACTCCAGGTCCATGTAAAGCTGTATCGCCTGCATAAGCCTTCAACATATTTATTTCTCTTGCGACAACTTCATCGCTGGCTTTTGCTTGTAAACGCTGTATCTCCAAAAGTAATTGGTTTCTTTCCTTTTCAACAACCTTTAGCCTTTCACTGAGGTCTTCCGCTCTTTGATATGGTATGTTGGCTTTTCTGGTTTCATTGGTGCGGAACTGCGTTGCCAACATAACACCCAATATAGCACAAACAACAGTGATAAGAATTTTCGCATGTTTATCGTAGAACATCTGAATCATTGCTCTCTTTCTCTATTAACGCTTTAACTACACTTTCACTGCTTAACCTTAATATAAGGCTTCGTAAATGTCAAGTCAATGTAATATCCGTCGATATTTTTACTTTGAATTTCGTTGCAAATCGTTATAAAGGTTACTACCTTTTCCTCAATACGATTTACATCACCAACCAAAATTGGTACCCCTGACAACATAATTATTTTGACATTATTCTGTCCGTCAACCGATATCTCTGATATACGAGAGAGCAGAGACCTGTCAAGTTTGCTCAAAAACATTACAATTTTTCCCACATCATTTTCTTGAACTTTGTCTCCGAGATAAGCATTTCCAATGCTGACGCCTGAGACAAATGGAACAGATGCGTCTTTGATTCCTTTGGAAACGTTTAAAACACAACTATTAAAATCAACCTGTGCAAATCCGCCATAAGCAGATTTAACATAAATGGCCGGTTGTCTTTCTGTTACTTCTATCTTCAGGATATTTGGCCAAACGTAAGAGGTGTCAACCTTCTCAATGCGGAAGTCTTGTTCAAGCGCCTTTTTTACACGAGTGCGGTCAATCAGGAATAAATTTACCGGTCCCTGCAAATTAATGGTTCTTATTACATCCTCGTTTTTTACGTTTCGTGTACCAACTATATCAATATTGCCAAACGAAAACCAAGGTTGGTGTACCAATTGGTAACCGCCAACAACTATGCAAACAAAACAAAAGAAACAAAGGGTGATTTTCAATAAGCGAAGCCTGCGTTTCTGTCTCTCGAGACAAAGGCGCTCTTTGGTCGACAACACTTTAAATCACCTCCGTTAATTATTTCTGAGCGGAAAGCAATATTCTTTCACACAAC
>JAAYVM010000126.1 GCA_012517145.1 Acholeplasmataceae bacterium | reverse complement strand
TCAGGTTTCAGAGGCCAATATTCAACGAGCCACAGCGTTTATCAATAACAAACCTAGAAAATGTCTCCGTTGGCAAACCCCAGTTCAAGCAGTGAGCAAGCCTCTTTCTAGGTGGTAACTTTATTATTGCAATCTAGGAAAACAAGGCTTCCCAACAAATTAGTTTAGTACCTGGTATCCTTAATTGCAAACGTTTTCTTTCGAGACTCATATTCCCAATCTACAACAGATTTACTTAATGGATACTAGAAAACCAATGGAATATTTGATTACTTAAAAAATGATTGTTATCAAAGGCTCCAATGCTGCCGTTCGTGCACATCGACACAAAGAAGTAACGGCTCCTATGCTGTAATTACGCACAAACTATTTTTGTCCGTAATTACAGCATAGGAGCCGTATTGTCTGGTACTCCAAGGACGGACAGTGTAGGGTCGCATGGGGACATTTACTCATAACCTCGCTTGCTTTTGGTTTCGATGCTAACAAGCATAGCATGAACACTGAGTAGGTGTCTTTTTGCGTTGTCCAAAAAGGGACTACACGTTCAGTGTTGATTATTTCTCAACACCAGAAAGTGTAGACCCCAAAAATAGTATAAAAGTGGGAAAATATATTTTTATACTTTTATATTTTTATACTTACAAACGCTCTTCCTTGCTAGCTTCAACGCTCGATCGAATTAATTTTCGAACGCTGGATGGCTGCCGTTGAATGTAGTCTTCTAATATATCTGTTATTTCCTGATAGATTGGTTTATCCTGTAGTCTTGCTAGAGTGGTGATTGCAACATGTGTATCTTTAGCAATTCTAATCGATTTTGGCAGATTTTTGGAACTACTAATCCTTGTTGAATGGTTTAGAATATCAGTCGGCATGGAACGATGTTCATCAGCAGATTCGATTGGTTTAACTGATGCGGGTCTCTGTGTTTTGTTTTTTCTAAATGAAGAAAGTCCAATACTTTGATCAGTCATGATTTACCTCCTGAATTAAATGCATACGATTGAGGGCTTCAGCGCATAGTTTTTCATATAATGCATGCACGCGTTTGTCGTGAATATCATGAGGATTGTCAGTTATACCTGTTCGATCAAATCGTTTTAATCTAGCCATTTGCTTAATTTCAGTCTTAAACATATTGGCATCACCGAAACTCTTTCTAGCATCGTTCAGCACGTCCAAGTCTATGTCAGCACCATTTTGAAATAGAACGGGGAGTACACCAAGCAAATCTAGTCCTAATTCATAATCGTTTTGGATTTGGAGTAAGTGCTCAACAAACTTTTCTGCACCGCTAAGCGATCTTTCTTGTGTTTGTAAAACAACAATGACATAATCGCTAGCTACTAAGGCACTATCGGTGAATTTGTTCAACTGTGGGGGGACATCCATTACGATGTAATCGTAGTTTGACTTTATCGGTTCTAATAGATTGTTAAAAAAGTGATCTTGTTCATAGTCTGTATCGAAGTTTGTGTAAAGGTATTTTTCAAGGCCTTGAAGATCTTCATCCGATGGTATGAAATCCAAATTGGGCATGAATTTAATAATCGCTTTTTCAAGGTCATTAGAAACGATTGCCTTAAATTCAGTAACATCATAGATGGGTGTTTCAGTTCCAC
This sequence comes from Acholeplasmataceae bacterium, assembly GCA_012517145.1. GTDB lineage: Bacteria > Bacillota > Negativicutes > Acidaminococcales > Acidaminococcaceae > RZYP01. The sequence continues at coordinate 3,005 of JAAYVM010000126.1, read as the reverse complement.
GAATCGCCCAGTATTCTTCGGTTATGGCTCTTCCGTCTGGGTTAATTCGCCGCGTTTTTCTTTCGATATTTTGGAATACAAGAGCCATGGTTGTGAATAAAAGGTCTGATGCGTTCGCCTGTGGGTCAAGATCAACCAACAAAACCTGATTGTCTTGTTTCGCCAAGGTGTAGGCAATCATAACCGCATTGGTAGTTTTACCCACACCGCCCTTAAAATTCCCTGTTGTAATCACTTTAGTCATACTGTTTCCCCCTAAGTATAAAAGTATAAAAGTGGAAATATGGAAAAGCATAAAAGTGGACACTTATAAAAATATAAACAAAAGAGGCTTTCAGATCGTTGATGCATTAGTCTTTTTCGATTAGCTTATATTTTTATACTTTTATAATACCGCAAAAGTATAAAAGTTGCAAAGTATAAAAGTATAATATTGCAGACTTACGCCTGCTAAAAAGTATAAAAGTATAGAAAAGTCTTGACTATACGCTTTACATAAAGGTATGTTAGTAACGTAAAAAAGCTTCAGACCAATTGCAGTTGGCCTGAAGCTTACCAGGTGTAGCCCAAGTGGAACTTGATTAATAAGGCTAAGTTAAGCGTTCTCTAATCAAAGCTATTTTACTTGCTAACTGCTTATTTTTCAAGGGCTATGCTGCTCGTTTTAGTACGCCTTTTTGAGAAATGGGCAGAGCAACTTTTTAGCTATGATACATAGGTTCTTGCTAATGCGAGAATTTTAGGCTAAGGTTCAAGGCGGAATTTCAACGCTTACAATTTTGGAAAAGCCCATTTCCACATCTGAAGGTGGAGTGGGTTTTTTTCGTGCAAAAAATGTTAGAGGGGCGTGGGAAAGATGGACGTACTAGGTACGCAGAATATTTCTGAAGCAGCAATTGTCGCAATTTTGCATCACGGCTTGGCTATTAGCAGATTTAAACACAGTCGATTACCTGCTTCCGAGCAATGCGGCGATCGTCCAACAGGTGCTGTCTTCCTCACACGCAGTAAAGAAGCACTTCAAGAGGCCGTTGGTTTTGTGTCAACAAGCCAAGAAGCTATTTTAGATAATGATTCATGCAGTCACTGGACACCCAATATTTTCCGGTTCGGTACATACAAAAACCCCAACCGTCACGTGATCTCTGGCCATTCAGAGGATAATCTGAAGCAGATTAATACGTTTGTCGTTGATGCTGATTTCGGCGATCACAAGCCTAGCTATTCCGTGAATTTATACCACAAGTTTATTGTGACTTTGGATGACAGTCGGACGGAGATTTGGCCAACGATTCTGCTTGAAACCCCACATGGTTATCAAGCTTACTATGTGTTGGATCGACCAGTCTTTGTCAGACGACACAACGATCAGTTTCCGGCGATAGCAGCTGCTAAGATGGTTAGTGAAGCCATTCGTACGGCTGTGGCTGAGCAGTTGCCACAGGTTGACCCCGGAGCCAATCACTTCGGTTTCTTTCGCAAGCCGAATGAGCAAAACGTCTGCTTTTTTGAGCCAGCCTTGACGCACGATTTTGGCGGTTTGCTGGCATGGGCTAAACGTCTGCAGGCGTCTGCAGGCGAAAAAGATCGGGTTCATTTTCGGGTCAAGCAAACGGATCAACCGTGGTTTATTGCTTTAACAAGAGCACAAGTTTCCCGCGGTGACGGCATGTTAGGGCGAAACAATACCTTGTTGACGCTCTGTTTAGCTGGCTATAGTTCGGGATGGACGGAAAGGGACGCTTACGACTACGCGGATCAATGGAATTCTGACCAACGGGAACCGCTCAGCGATCGCGAGGTACAGCGAATCGTTCATAGCGCCTTTTCTGGTAAATATCAAGGCGCCAATGCGCATTATATTACCGAATTGATCTCTGCGTACGCGCCTGACGCGACCAAACCTACCGGAAATCAAGTATGGTGTAAATATGCAAAAGTACGAGAGGATCGACAGTACAGTCATTTACGTGAATGGGCCAAAGACCTGGTTAAATACGTCAACAACAAAACTGGTCGAAACGCAGATTATTTACAGATCACAACGAGAGAGCTACGTGCGCAACTCGGTATCAGTAGTCAGATGCTGACGCGCGTGTTGCATTATGTGGCAGAGCTCAACCTTCTGAAGGTTATTCGAAAGCTTGGTCGGAATGGGGGCCTGTCTTTAGCCACGCTTCGAATGATGGGGCGAACCATTCAAAGAAACAAGCGAGCGAACGGAGACGCTTGGCGTTTCTTTTTGGATGGTCTGATCACATCAAGACAATGGACAAGTGAGAAGATTGATCAGTTATCATTGTGGACAGAAAGCCATGCCCGTAGTGGGCCATAAATGCTCTACTTTGCCCTTACATTATCTAGTTTCGTTTGTGCTGTGTTCTTCGCGTAAGAATCTGCTAGTATCTGTTGAGTTTGGTAAAATGATAAACAAACTGCTTGAGGTTTCCACCATGTCGGAGTATCAAAGCAACGTCTCTCGAGAACAATTTGAATTGATTTGACCTGGCCTAGAAGGCCTCCGAAAACTTATAGGTATAAGGTCGCGCCATTATGATCTTTATAATGTATTCAATGCTATTCTTTATTCGCTTACAACGGGTTGCCGATGGCGTGAATTGCCACACGATTTCTCTGAATGGCATACAGTTTACCGTTATTGTGATATGTGGCGAGACAAGCCAGATCCTACGGTTGATTTTCTATTAGAACGTGTTTTAAATCTTTGACAAGCAGTCAATGGTATGAGTATCCTCTATACAAAAAGGAGTCTCTCTGATGCCTGATTACCCAAGCAACTTAACCAAAGAACAGTTTGAATTTATTCGACCAGATCTTGAAAGCTTTCGTAAGCGGACACACCCTAGAACGGTGGCGCTATACGATGTTTTTAATGCTGTTATCTATGTCCTGCGAACTGGATCGCAATGGCGTCAACTTCCAAACGACTTTCCAAAGTGGCAAACGGTTTATGATTACTTCAGAATGTGGTCACGGCCTTTACC
>JAAYVM010000125.1 GCA_012517145.1 Acholeplasmataceae bacterium | reverse complement strand
TTTCCCGGCACTGGCAACGACGATAGTAAAGCCATTAACAGTTTGACTTGTGGGGTCTATACTATACTGAATCTGTCCTCCAAGAGCAGTGTAGGTTCTTACTGTTAAGGAATATGTTGCAGCGGGCATGGCAGAACTAAAAGAAATAACATTGCTTCCGGCAGTTAGCGTAACATTAACTCCTCTGCGTGTGGTTACAGCAGTGACAACAGAATTAATGTTATTATCGGGGGACTCGATAGTATCGTCATCGTATATTTCCTTTAACGTGGCTAAGGCGGTAGCAATAATCGCCTAATCACCTGACACGGCCCCCAAAAGCCACTGAGCTAATTGGTGGTTTATCTTTACCAGGTCTTCTTCTGATTGTTCGGCTAACCTACGGCGCTTATTAGATATGTTCGTTGCGTGCTCGTCATATTTAGCCGTATTGAGGGTACTTAATACACTTCCCATTGAGTTTAATTTTTGGTAAAATTACAACGGGAAGATAAATAACATTTGGAAGCCAAAAAGAACATTGTCAAAACAGCCAACAATAAATTTCTCATGGTTAATATCCCTTTAACTGTAAATACTTGGCAATAAGTATACCATCGTAATCCTTGAACGGGTTAACGAGGCTTGGAAACAGTCTACGCCCAACTTGGTTAGACAGTTCTTTGGTTTCGCCAGAAGCATGTCCTTGGGGAAAAAACTCTTTCTGCCATGTCTTTGAATCAAATACCACATAAGGCGTTTTGAGCTGCTCTATGATCACCAACTGAGCCTCAAACACACGAAGACCACTTGCGCTGGCTTTAAACCTTGTGGCGTTAACCATGGGTCTTTCAAGCCCAACAAAAGCAAATGGATGCGCATCTAACATCACCTTAAACAATTCGTGGTTCAGCCTGCTAATGTTATGCTTCTTCTTTGTATAATCCTGTTGTACCTTTATTGGCGTTGCCATAATCTGAACCGTGCCATCGGGGTAAATAAACCCTATTGTGCCAGTAGCGCCATTGTCAATCCCTATGTATACTTTGTTGTTCATGGTTCATATTATTGTTGGCTAAATACTAAGAAACGGCTTCAAAACCGCCATAGTTGTTTTCATTCAACCACTGGTTGTATACTTCGCAAACCTGTTCTTCAATTTCGTCTTCCGTGCAATCATCATCAAACTCAATTTCTTTTTCTTCGGTATAACCGCTTCTGACGTACTGAGTCGCAATCGTAAATTTGTATTTCCTTGTCATAATTTTAAGTTTAATCATTAAATGGCATTGAAACGCAACTTAGCTTGTTGTTGGCAGCAATACTACACCCGTACAGGAACAACATTCCCCGGTACATAAAGTGGATGTCTCGGACTGCCGTCTTTATTCTCAATAAGCATATATGTATTACAAGCGGCAAGCAAAAATCTCACTTCTTTTGCCCTTGCTTTACATTCTTTAAAGTTCCCCCAGGCAAATATTATTTTCTCACTTTTTTGAGCGTATTCCATTAAGTAATAATCAGCCGGACCTAATGGATCATCACATTTTTTCAATTCTTCCGGGTAATCGGTCACATAAGTGAATAAATTAAGCATATACACACCGCCAAATCCCCACGTTTTTGCAAATGTTTTCACCCTCCTTATTGTAGGATCATCCGATTCCTCATTGGCAGTCGATGGGTTTAATCCGATAAACATTACTTTAGGTTTCGAATCATCCCACACACGCCAAAGAACGTATCTGTACTTTCCGCAACTACTGAACAATGCACCCGTACTGCTGCCAACATGCGGTAAAGTGCATGCCTGTTCAGTGCTTTGCCAAAGTTCCTGCTGTTTATATTGTTCGTTCATAATTGATAATTTAGTTCATTTTATTACGGCACGACACCTTACCGCCATCCGTTATGCACAAGCACTACTGAATCGCTTTCAAATAACATTCTCGTATTACTTTAGCATCCCATAAAGCATTGTGTTTTTGACTTCCTTTAGTCATTTCTGCATACTCCTCACGACTTACATCAGGGTCAATTCCTTTTACCTTAAACAGTGTGCAAAGGTCAAAAGGTATGTAGTAGATTGCTTTTGGTATATTGAAAGCGTGTCCCCAAATTTGATTGAACAAAACCCAGTCATAAGATAGGCAGTCGCTCCAAATTTCCACCGTGTCGTAAGGTTCAATAAATCCCTCAATTGCCCTCCGTAATTGCTCGGTATTTATCGGATTGGTGTTATGTAAATTTGCTATCACATTATCCTTTAACCAGTCGTCAATTTGGGTTTTGTCATAGTCGTTTAATTCGCAGTAGAGTTCTCTGCCATCTTCGGCAATCATTCCAATACTAATCAAGGTAGTCCCCTGATGTAAGCCTGTAAATTCTGTGTCAAAAAAGATTTTCATTTCAATTTATATTTAGTTGTTAATAATCCGTGCCAGTGCATAACAGCACCTATAAGCAATACAGCCAATAACATTTGTTCTAAATTTGAAACTATGTGCAAGGCTGTACTGCTCATAGCTGCAACACGTT
>JAAYVM010000124.1 GCA_012517145.1 Acholeplasmataceae bacterium | reverse complement strand
TATGGAACACCTACGAATTCTGCCATCAAGAAAGCGGCTGCGCCCATAACTGGCGGCATAAGTTGGCCTCCAGTAGAAGCAGCTGCTTCTACTGCACCTGCAAATTCAGGTCTATAGCCAAGTCTTTTCATCATAGGAATTGTAAAAGAACCTGTACCGGCAACATTGGCAACAGAACTTCCTGAAACCGTTCCCATCAAACCGCTTGAAAGAACTGCTACCTTTGCTGGTCCGCCAGCTGCCCAGCCAGCAACGGCATTCGCCAAATCAATAAAAAATTTACCTAACCCTGTGGCTTCCAAATAAGCGCCAAAAAGTATGAATAAGTAAATAAATGTTGAAGAAACTCCCATAGGTATGCCAAAAATACCTTCAGTTGTATAAAATAAGTGCCCAATCAATTCTTGCATACTAACACCGCGATGCCCTAATATACCGGGAATATATGGGCCAATCAAAGCATATAACATGAATAATGCAGCTACAATAATCATTGGCCAACCAACAACACGCCGGGCTGCTTCAAAGACCAGTATTGTGCCAATTAACCCAATTATGAAGTCAGTTTCTGTATTAAAACCCGCTCTTAAAACAAGGTCTTGATAAAAAACAACAATGTACATAGCACTGCAAACGCCCAAAATAGCGAGTAATACATCGAACCAATTCATTGAATTTCTTGACCAACTTGTGCTAGCAGGATAAAGCAAAAAAATTAAAGCGAAACCAAAAGCCAGGTGTATGGCACGTTGTAAATGGGCATCTAAAACTCCAAACATAGCAGTATAGATTTGGAACGTGGCGAAGGCAATACAGATTGCTGTGATAATTGTGTTCCATATTCCTGTCATTTCCCTTTTGTTTGATTCCTGATCAAACTTTTTTAAAACTTCTTCAGCGGACATTTCTTTGATATTTTCAGAGCTCATTTTGCCCTCCTTGTAAATTACAACCAACTTTTATAACGCTTTTCCACTTTAATTTCTACTAGTGTTCCCGGCTCGTAAATCTCATATATAGGATATACGGTACCAGAATGATAAATTCTCGGGCATGCCTCTAAACCAGTCCTTACTTTAACTGTTTCAAACTTTCGATTCATCGACAAAACGAAATGACCATCCTTAGTCACGTTCAGTTTCCCATCTGAAGGCAGGAATGGCAATCCAACACCAAGAGATTGGTATATTGTTTCCTTCATAAGGAGATCGTCAACCCCTCGCACAAGAAAATATTCCTGCACTGGTGTTTTTTGTACAGAATGAGTAAACTCTATATACCATAAATCACCAACATAAGTATCAAAACTTAACCTTTTCTGACCAGAATCAGGGTTCACGCTTACAACCAACTGATTAGCATAAAATCCTAAAAAACAAAGAATAACAATTACTGACATCAACAAGACAAATTTAAACTTCAAAAAAGACCGGAAACCGGCAGACTCCGGAGTCCGGTCTTTTAACACATTATTTACACTCAACAGTTATTTTTCCTTGAAAAACTTCTCAGCACCTGCATTGAGCGTAATAGACATTCCGTCTTTAGCTGATGCCTTTGAAACAACTGCTGCCACTGCATGAGCAGCTTTCAGTCTATCAAGATTAGAAAAGATTGCCTTGGTGATATCATAACCTAATTGTGCATCCATTTTTTCAGATACAACCAACATACAACGTACTGCTACTGCACTTACGTCTGCATCTTGATTTGTATAAGTTTTAGCAGGGATATTTACTTTAGTATAGAATGGATATTTTGCAATTAAAGCATCAGCTTTAGCTGCGTCAACCGGAATAAGAACTACTTTGTTTTGAGTTGCGATATCTTGGATTGCTGCTGTTGGATGTCCTGCAGTTACAAAAGCTACATCAACGTTGCCATCTTTCAAAGCACTTGATGCTTCACCGAAAGAAAGATATTGAACGCTTATGTCCTTATAAGTAATTCCGTAAGCTTCCAGAATTTGACGGGCATTTGCTTCAGTACCGCTGCCGGCTGCGCCTACAGCAACACGTTTGCCTTTGATTTGATCCAACGAAGTAATTCCGGATTTA
>JAAYVM010000123.1 GCA_012517145.1 Acholeplasmataceae bacterium | reverse complement strand
GATTGCGGAGAAAATCTTGCCTTTATTGCCGGGTGAATGGCACAAAGAAATTCTGTATTTTGCGGAAAATGAGTTTGCGGACAGGGCTGTTATCAATGGAAAAGTTAAATTCCTCGGTAGTCCGGAAGAGATCAGCGAAAAATACAATGAAGATAAATTTTCCGCTGTTGATGGGTCTGTCTTAAAAGGTTGTGACCACTTGGCTGCTTTTGTAGAGGCTTGGTTGTCAAGACGCCACGGTATTACTTCCCAACACTTAAAAGAAGGCGAAGAAAAAATCCGTGAGATGTACCTGGACAAGGAGATTGCCGGCATCTCCTTTAAAGAGGTTTTCGGGAAATTTAACTAAATTTTTATCTTTTTTAATATAATTTGCCTTTCCTTTCAAATATTTCATGCATATTATTGCATCAAATATTCGCTGCAAAGAAGAAAAATCTCAATGATTGTTTTAATAGTTATATAAACTTACTATTTTTAAAGAGGGACCTCTCAAAGGTTCCTCTTTTGCATACAAAAGTACATTTTACATAAAGTGTAGTGAAAAAGGTTTACATTCTTGACAGTGTATTGAAACGGTGATAAAATTCTTTTTGTTAATTGTACATTTGTATATTTATAGATTGAACGTACAGTTTGAGACTTCTTATTTTTAATGGTTGGGGGTAAAAGTATTATGACTATGAAATTTTCTAAACGTATGGAAAGGATGCAAGCATCCGAAATTCGTGAACTTTTGAAGTTGACCCAAAAACCGGAAATTATTTCGTTTGCCGGCGGCCTGCCTGCGCCAGAGCTCTTCCCTGTGGAAGAACTTGCTAAATTAGCTGAGGATGTTTTAAAAAGTGAAGGCAGACAACTGCTGCAATATGCAACAACTGAGGGTCGTCCATCTTTACGCAAAAAAATTGCTGACCGTATGTTGGCAAAATATAATACTAAAGTCAACCCAGACGAAATTTTGATTACCACGGGTTCTCAACAGTGTCTGGATTTTGCAGGCAAATTATTTTTGGATCCGGGAGATGTTGTACTTTGCGAAAGTCCGTCTTATCTCGGTGCCTTAAATGCTTTCAATGCCTATGAACCTAATTTTGTTGAAGTTCCGACTGATGACGGTGGTTTGATTCCGGAAGAATTAGACAAGATTCTTTCAACTACTGAGCGCTGCAAATTTATTTATGTCATTCCTGATTTCCAAAATCCTACCGGCCGCACCTGGAGTATGGAACGCCGTACGAAATTTATGGAAGTCGTCAATAAACACAATCTGCCTGTACTCGAAGATAACCCATATGGTGAGTTGCGTTTTGAAGGGGAGATTCTGCCTTCCCTGAAATCAATGGATACCAAAGGTTTAGTAATGTTCCTTGGCACTTTTTCTAAAATATTCTGTCCAGGACTGCGTCTTGGCTGGGTTGCAGCAGAGCCGGATGTAGTATCTGAGTTCGTTAAAATAAAACAAAGTGCGGATTTGCATACCTCTAATTTTGACCAAGGCTTAGCCGATGCCTATATTGATAACTATGACCTCGACGCTCACGTTGAACAGATTAAAGCTTTGTACAAACACCGTAGGGATGTAATTGTCGAAAGCATGGAAAAAATGATGCCGGAAGGAGTGCAGTGGACGCATCCGGAAGGTGGTTTGTTCCTGTGGCTGACATTCCCGCAAGGCGTCAGTGCTGCACAGGTATTTATGAAGTGCATTGAAAAGAACGTTGCCGGTGTTACTGGCGATGCCTTCTTCCCGAATGGCAAAACAGACCGTAACATGCGTATCAACTATTCCAATATGCCAGATGAAAAAATTGTCGAAGGCATCAGAAGGATGTCCGAAGCAATTAAAGAATCTATGTAAGCCAATTTTAAGAACCTGCTATTGATTTTTTAAATTCAATAGCAGGTTTTTTTATTACCTATGATATAATTAGATGTTAAAACTT
>JAAYVM010000122.1 GCA_012517145.1 Acholeplasmataceae bacterium | reverse complement strand
GGACAATGGCATCAAGTTCTGCAGCTGTTGGGAATTAAAAATGCCAGGGCAGGCATAACAGGTGCAGAACTTGATGCCATTGTCCGCAGTTATATAATAAGCCATGGTTATGGTCAGTATTTCGGACATGGTTTGGGCCATGGTGTTGGATTAGATATACATGAATTACCTGTTGCTTCCAAACGTGGCAAGGAAAAATTAGAAACGAACATGGTTGTTACTGTAGAACCAGGTATATACATACCCGGCAAAGGCGGGGTTCGTATAGAAGATGTCATCGTAATTGCACCGGATGGTTGTAATATTTTGACAAACGCAAGCAAACGATTATTTGAGATTAATTAGTATTTTAAATTCAGGAGGGTTAATATGATTTCAACAAATGAATTCAAAACTAACGTAACTGTTACCATTGATGGCGATGCGTGGCAGGTCGTTGAGTTCCAACACGTAAAACCAGGAAAGGGTGCTGCTTTCGTTCGTGCCAAAATGCGTAACCTTTGCACAGGCTCTGTAGTAGAGCGTACATTCAATGCCGGCGAACGTTTGCCAAAAGCTCATATCGACCGCAGGGAGATGCAATACCTCTATGAGGGTGACGGAGCTTATAATTTTATGGATAATGAAAATTATGAACAAGTTGAACTTACCAAAGAACAACTTGGCAATGCTGTAAACTTCCTGAAAGAAAACATGGATGTTAAAATCATGATTTATGAAGGACGCATTCTCGGTATTGATTTACCTAACACTGTAGAGTTAACCGTTGTCGAAACAGATCCTGGCATCCGTGGCGATACCGCAACAGGCGGCAGCAAACCAGCAAAACTTGATACTGGTTACGTTGTAAAAGTTCCTCTCTTTATCAATGAAGGCGATGTTCTTAGAATAGACACCAGAACTGGTGAGTATATCGAACGTGCTTAATTACTAAAACGCTCATTTTTGAGCGTTTTTCTGTTTATAATTGAATATAAAAATAGTTAGTTCATTGTCTTTGCGTGGCATTGCGTAGGAACCTATGGTATAATTAAGCAGTAACATTGTAGGTTTTTTGCATTCAGTTCAAGGAGGGCCAGCTATGAATGAGGACCATGATATTGAACAAGTAAAAGCAAATCGAGTTGAGCAGAGTGATATCCCTGAAGAAGTTGGTTCTGTAAAGATTGCTGATGAAGTAATAAGCATAGTTGCTGGTTTAGCAGCCACAGAAGTACCAGGTGTCGCGGGAATGAGCGGAGGACTGGCTGGTGGCATTGCTGAGCTTCTTGGCAAGAAAAACTTCTCCAAAGGCGTCAAAGTCATAGTGACTGGTAAAACTGTTACTGTTGAGATTTATGTTATTATTGAATATGGTATCTGCATACCAGAGGTTGCTATAGAAATTCAGGAAAAGGTAAAAGAGGCAGTTGAAAGCATGACTGGGTTTGAAGTTGTTGCTGTAGATATCCATGTAGAGGGAATCTCAAGACGAAAAACGAAAGAGATTGAAGAACCAGAAAATTTTTAAAGTAGTCACAGAAATGAGGGATTTTAAGTATGGGTATACCTGATAGGATTATTTTAACCTTATACACTATCTTAATGGCTGTAGTAGCTGTTTTTTTAGTTTTGTTTGCGCTGCAAATAATAGCACCTACTACTGTTTATGCTTTTTGCGCTACCATACCAGGCAAGTGGGAATATGCCGTTGGCGGTGTTGTGCTTTTATTGGTTAGCCTTCGTTTGTTAGTAACAGGTCTTGGCGGCACTGGCGTAAGCACACTCTCGTTGGGCGATGATAAAGAAGGTAAAATTCATATAAGTAAGAATGCTGTCGAGGATTATGTAGCAGAAATTGCTAACGATATTTATGGTGTCCACAATGCTAAAGCTTCAGCGAAGATGGTAGATAATGCTTTAAATTTGAGAATTAATTCATCCATTGAACCTGCAATAAATATTCCTGATACTACTGATGAGATGAAACAGGTTATTCGTAAGAGTGTTATGTCAACCCTTGGTGTGGAAGTAAAAGATATTGAAGTATTCTTTAAACATATACAAGCAAAGAAGTAGTAAATTAAAGTGAGAGGAGATAGATTTATGTTTTCTGAGATATTGCAAAATCTTTGGGAAAATTACAGAGGACGTCTCGTAGGATCGTTGTTTGGCTTGATTATTGGCGCGATGTTCTTGATTCTGGGCTTTTTCCAGACTATCTTCTTGTTGATATGTATTACAGCAGGATATTTGCTAGGCAAACGAATTGACAACAAGGAAGATTTAATGGATGTGCTTGATCGCCTTTTGCCACCTGGCCATCACAGATAATAATAATGAAAGAGGAAAAATATGAGTCGTAGAAATGCACGTGAGCTTGTTTTAAAAAGTTTGTTTCAGATAGATTTTTCAAAAGATACAGAGCCGATGACAGCTTTCGTCGCTGCAAAAGAAGGGGATATTTCTGAAGATGAGGATGCTTATGCGCTAGGTCTTTTGGAGGGTATCCTCACTAACTTGTCCGCGATTGATGCAAAGATAGCAGCTTATGCAATTGACTGGGCAGTTGACCGCATGCCTGCCGTAGACCGTAATATTTTGCGTATAGCTATTTATGAAATATTTGTTGCCCCTGATTCTATTGCTTCATCTGTTGCGATTAATGAAGCCGTAGAGGTTGCAAAGAAGTATGGTACGGAAGATTCAGGCCGTTTTATTAATGGTGTGCTAGGAAAGATGGTCAAGAACCATGGAAGTGTTTGAAGGTTATTTAGGTATCGACACAAGCTGCTACACAACATCGATAGCAGTGCTTGATAGGCAGGGGAATCTGGTTGATGAGGTACGCCGTGTTTTAGAAGTCAAGCCTGGAAGGCGTGGCTTGGCACAATCTGAAATGGTTTTTCAGCACACTCGCAACCTGCCGGAATTAATAGAAAAGATATTTTACCGGCATGATATGAAGATTATCGGTATTGGTGTTTCCAGACAACCAAGACCGATTGAAAACTCATATATGCCGGCTTTTTTGTCTGGTTATGAATTAGCCAGATCTTTAGCAGCTATTTTGGGGGCAGAATTGGTTCCAATAAGTCATCAGGAGAATCATCTTGAAGCCGGAATCTGGTCCTCAGGCTTTAAGGGTTTTTCTAAATTTTTAATGTTGCATGCTTCAGGTGGGACAACTGACTTGTTATTAGCTGAAGCTCAAGTTGCATGCAAATTTGAACTTAATGAGATTGGCGGCAGCATCGATTTGCATGCTGGACAATACATCGATAGAGTTGGTGTAGCATTAGGACTGAAGTTCCCTGCCGGCGCTGAACTAGAGAAGATTGCGGCGCAAAGTAATGATATATATTCTTTGCCTGTTGCCGTGAGAGATTGTAAAATCAGCCTTTCCGGTCCGGCGACAGCTGCTTTAAGAGCAATTGACGCTGGCATCGCTCCATCAATAATTGCTCGTGGCGTTGAAAACTCATTAGCAGAATCATTTGCCCGCTGCATTTTGAACGCAGCTAAAAAGCATCAGATATCAGATGTTCTTTTGGTAGGGGGCGTGACCGCCAATAAATATATAAGAGGATATATCTGTTCAAAACTTGCTGAGAATAATATAAGGCTTTATGTACCAGACCCGCTGTATAGTTCTGATAATGCTGTTGGCTGTGCAGCAGCAGCAAGAAGAATGTTGGAGAAATGCGATGGTTGATAACATCTACACGGTTAGTGATGTTAATAGAATAATAAAACAAATGATAGAAAACCGCGCCGAGTTTTTTAATATTCAACTTCGAGGAGAAGTATCGAATTTTAGAAAATATGCTTCTGGACATTGCTATTTTACGTTGAAGGATAAAAATAGCGTTATTAAGGCAGTTATGTTTCGCGGCAGAGCAGCTGAACTCAAATTTTTACCTAAAGACGGCGATCAGGTTCTGGCTATTGGGCGTATCGGTGTTTACGAACGTGATGGTATTTATCAGTTATATGTTGATATAATGATTGCCAGTGGTGCAGGCGATTTAATGGTAGCCTACGAAAAGTTGAAACAAAAACTTGAACAGGAAGGCCTTTTTTTACCTGCCAGGAAACGTGAAATTCCTACTCAACCACAAAAGATCGGCATAATAACATCTCAATCCGGTGCTGCCATTCATGATATAATAACAGTTTCCAAGCGACGCAGTCCTGGCGTAAAATTAGTATTTTTCCCAGTTAAGGTGCAAGGCGAAGACGCTGGTGGAGAAATAGTCAAAGCAATTAATTTCATGAATGAACATAAACTGGCTGACGTCCTTATAGTTGGGCGAGGGGGCGGGTCAATAGAGGATTTGTGGGCCTTTAATGAAGAAAATGTTGTTCGGGCAATTGCCTATTCGAAAATTCCAGTTGTTACGGCAATAGGGCATGAAACCGATTTTACACTTGCTGATTTTGCAGCAGATCGTAGGGCTGCAACCCCATCACAAGCTGCTGAAATAGTTGTTCCTGATGTTAGGGAATTTCTTAGGCACCTTGAACAACTGAACCAAAGAAATATACACGCTGTTAAAGCAGTTATCGAAAGAAACGAAAGCAAAATAATTGAATTCTCAAATGCTTTAGTTTTTAAAGAGCCAGATAGATGGTTGGCTGACAAAAAAATTGCAGTTGATAACTGTTTGAATCGAATATTTTTGTCTATAAATAGTATAAAGCAGGAGTATGAGCATAAATATGCATTACTTGTGACAAAACTAGATGCTGCCAGCCCTTTAAATATTATGAGCAGAGGATATAGTATAGCAAGGAAAGCGGATGGAACAATTATTAAGACTATAAATGCTGTAAATGTTGGTGAATCAATTGAGACTGTTACAACTGATGGAGTTATCCTATCGGCGGTTACAGATGTGAAAAGGCGGTAAATTTCTATGCCAGCAAAAAAGAAGATAAAAGACCTGAAATTTGAAGAAGCTCTAAGCAAACTTGAAAACAACGTTAAGTTGTTGGAAAGCGGCAGCTTATCTTTGGAAGAAGCGTTGGAAGTTTTTAAAGAAGGTGTGGAGCTAAGCCAAGTCTGTCATGATAAATTGAATACGGTTCAGCAAGAAGTCCAGAAAGTTATCGTGACTAGTGAACAAAATTATAAATATGTGCCATTCGGAGAGGTTGAAGAATAGTATGGATTTTGCAAAGTATTATGATGATAGAAAAAAGTTAGTAAATAGTTATCTGGAAAAACGTATGCAGAAAAAAGGAATATCACGCGTTGATGAAGCTATGAGATACAGCCTTTTAGCTGGTGGTAAACGGATACGTCCACTTCTTTTGATGGCGACAGCAGATGCAATTGGCGGTAATGGCTATAATTATCTTCCTGTTGCCTGTGGCCTGGAAATGATACATACTTATTCTTTGATTCATGATGACTTGCCGTTAATGGATAATGATGATTACAGAAGAGGGAGATTAACTAATCACAAGGTTTATGGTGACGCAATGGCTTTGCTTGCAGGTGATGCTCTCCTTACATTAGCCTTTGAAGTTATGCTTGAACAGAAAAATGTTAATTCTGATGTTTTAGTTGAAACCATACGGGAAGTGGCTATGTGTGCTGGTAATTATGGAATGGTAGGTG
This sequence comes from Acholeplasmataceae bacterium, assembly GCA_012517145.1. Lineage (GTDB taxonomy): Bacteria > Bacillota > Negativicutes > Acidaminococcales > Acidaminococcaceae > RZYP01. The sequence goes on along the minus strand of JAAYVM010000122.1, from coordinate 13,930 downwards.
GCCAGGCTCTCGATATTGACGCTGAAGGTAAAGAAATATCTATTACTGAATTAAATACATTGCATGCTGCTAAAACAGGTGCAATGTTCATTGCTGCTGTCAGATCAGGTGCACGACTTGCCGGTGCAGATAGCCAGCAATTACTTGCCTTAACAAAATTTGCTGATTTGATTGGTTTAGCATTTCAAATAACTGATGATATTCTTGACGTAGAGGGCAATTTGAAGGAAATGGGAAAAACTGCCGGCAGTGATGCGAAGAACTCAAAATCTACATACGTAACTCTTTATACTTTAGAGGGTGCCAAAGCTTTGGCAGAGAAAACAATTAATGAAGCTCTAAACTGTCTTGCGATTTTTGGCAACAATGCAGAGCCACTTCGTGATATAGCAAATATGATCTGTAATCGTAAATCTTGATAGTATAACATTTTATGGTTCATATACCTTAAAAAAGGAATGATTTTTTCGTGCAGTTTTTAAATAAGATTAATTCGCCCGCAGACGTTAAAGAACTAAATACTGATGAAATGACAAAACTTGCTCAAGAAATCAGAAAACTTTTGGTTAATGTCATTTCAAAAACAGGTGGACACTTAGCTCCTAATTTAGGTGTTGTTGAATTGACGTTGGCCTTACACAAAGTTTTTAATACACCAAGCGATAAAATCGTATGGGATGTAGGGCATCAGTCTTATGTTCATAAAATAATAACCGGTAGGAGAGAAATATTTGATACTTTGCGCCAGTACGGTGGCCTTTCAGGTTTTCCTAAAAGGAGCGAAAGCGCGCATGATGCCTTTGGTACAGGACATTCTAGTACATCTATTTCTGCTGCTCTTGGCATGGCAGTTGCACGTGATCTGAATGGGGATAACTACAATGTTATCGCTGTCATAGGTGACGGTGCTCTTACGGGAGGTATGGCAATAGAAGCTTTGAATAATGCTGGAGTATTACAGAAAAAGATAATCGTTATTCTCAATGATAATGAAATGTCTATTTCTGAGAATGTCGGAGCACTTTCCGAATATCTTTGCAGGTTACGAACTGACCCAACATATTCACATCTTAAAACTGATCTGGAAAGTTTAATTAAAAGCATACCTACAATTGGCGAGCATGTTGCGAATACAGCACGTCGCGTTAAAGATACTTTAAAATATTTTTTAGCGCCAGGCATGCTTTTTGAACAACTTGGTTTTACTTATATAGGGCCTGTTGATGGTCATAACCTGGATGGACTTATTGATATTATGGAACGTGCAAAAAATATTGATAAACCTGTTTTGGTGCATGTTATTACAAAAAAGGGTAAAGGTTATTTGCCAGCTGAAACAAACCCTGATAAGTTTCACGGTACCGGTGCATTTGAAATAACTACCGGTGAAAAAATAACGGTGGAAGGTGCACCAAAAACTTACACTGAAGTATTTGGTGATACATTAGTTAAGCTTGCAGAAAGTAATCCGAATATTGTTGCTATCACAGCAGCTATGCGTGATGGCACGGGATTGACCAAATTTTTTGAGAGATTTCCGGAAAGGGCTTTTGATGTTGGTATTGCTGAACAGCACGCAGTTACAATGGCTGCAGGGTTAGCAGCTAATAATATGCAGCCTGTCGTAGCTATTTATTCTACCTTTTTGCAAAGATCGTACGATCAAGTTTTGCATGATGTATGCATGCAAAACCTTCCCGTAGTTTTTTGTTTGGATAGAGCTGGCTTAGTGGGTGATGACGGTTATACTCATCACGGCATTTTCGATTATTCATATCTCAGAATGATGCCTGCCATGACAATAATGGCTCCAAAGGACGAGAATGAATTGCAACATATGCTTTACACTGCTCTTGCATTAAAAAGACCTGTCGCAATTCGTTATCCCAGAGGTAGCGGTCTTGGTGTAGTTTGTGACGAAGAATTGAAGCTGCTGCCCTATGGCAAAGCTGAAGAGCTTAGAAGAGGCAAGGATGTTTGTATTTGGGCAGCTGGCAGCATGGTTGCGTCGGCTCTTGCTGTTGCATCTCAATTGAAAAATTCTGGTTTTGATGCTGGCGTTGTTAATATGCGTTTTATAAAACCGCTGGATGAAGAATTCTTAATTCAATGTGCTACTAGCTATAGTAATCTGGTAGTAATGGAAGAAAATGTCCTTGCTGGTGGTGTTGGTTCAGAAATATTAGAACTACTTAATAAAAATGATGTGTTGCGTGATACAAAAGTGCTTACTTTTGGTATTCCTGATAAGCTTGTCCCGCATGGTGACAAGAAATTACTTTTTAAAGATATTGAACTAGATGTGCCAGGTATGACCAAACATATTATAGAGTGGTTAGCTGAGGAAAATGGGGGATCTGTGTGGCGAAGAAACGTTTAGATGCAATCTTGGTTGAACAAGGATTTTTTGATACTCGTTCTAAGGCACAAGCGGCTATTATGGCAGGCCAGATTTTGGTTAACGACCTTAAAGTTGATAAACCTGGTACTCAAGTTGCGGATGAAGTAAAGATTAAAATTATTGGCAGTAAACTTCCTTATGTTAGCCGTGGTGGATTAAAATTGGAAAAAGCTCTGAAAGTCTTTCCTATAACTCTTAAAGATAAGATTGTTGCTGATATCGGAGCTTCGACTGGCGGATTTACAGATTGTTCCTTGCAAAATGGTGCACGCAAAGTTTACGCGATTGATGTTGGTTATGGCCAGCTTGCCTGGAGTCTTCGCACCGATGAACGTGTAGTCAATTTAGAAAGAACAAATGTCAGGTATTTGGATGAATCATCATTGCCGGAGAAAATTCAAATAGCAACTATTGATGTTGCTTTTATTTCACTGGATAAAGTTCTGCCGGCGGTAAAGAAGCTTTTAAGCGCTGATGGTTGTGTGATAGCTTTAATAAAGCCACAGTTTGAAGCAGGCAGAGATAAAGTTGGCAAAAAAGGCGTTGTACGTGATCCTAAAGTACATGAAGAAGTCATAGAAAATGTAATAAATATGGCAAGAAATGAGAAATTTGGTATAGGCGGGCTTGACTATTCACCCATAAAAGGCCCAGAAGGAAATATTGAGTACTTGTTATATTTAACCTTAGATGAAAGTAATAATATTAACGAAGAACGTATAAGCCAGATTGTTGCCTTGTCGCATGGAAATATAAAGGACAAGGCAGAGGAGAAGAGCATATGAGATTAGTATTAGGGATTTTCCCTAATCTGGAGAAGAATAGCGTCCGTAATGTTTTGAGGCATGTAGTTGATTTCTGCCGAAATAATAACATAGAACCAATATTGCCATACGGTATTGCGGACGATTATGCTTGCAAAGGCTACGCAACAGAGGATTGTTCATCCATGCAGTGTTTTACAGCTGCTATGTCTTTGGGCGGTGATGGAACGTTACTGAGAATGACAAGACATACAGCTTCGCTGAAAATCCCAGTTTTTGGGGTTAATTTCGGTAAGTTAGGGTTTTTAACCGAAGTAGAATTCCCACAAATGGAGGAAGCTATCTTAAAAGTCAGAGATGGAGATTTCTGGGTTGAGAATCGCAGTATGCTGCAGGCTGTTGTTTTTGACCAAAATCAACATGTAGCTGTATGCTCGCATGCTCTTAATGATTTTGTACTGACAAAAGGACATTTTTCTCGGCTAGCCCGATTAGATGTCAGAATAGCTGGTCAGAAATCGGTTGTTTACCCTTCCGATGGCGTTATTGTAGCAACGGCAACAGGATCAACAGCTTACTCCTTGGCTGCCGGTGGCCCAATAGTATATCCTGGTCTGGACGTTAGCATATTAACACCAATCTGCGCACATTCATTGGAAACAAGACCGTTAATTATTCCAATGTCTGATAAAATTGAAATTAGTGTTATGCCGCCATGTGATGAATGGTATCTTTCTGCTGACGGAATTAATATCAAACGTATAACGGAAAAAGAAAAAGTTGTTATCCAAAAAAGTCCGCTTAGTGTACAATTTCTTCACATTTATCCGTCAACTTATTACGAAACATGGCAGGAAAAGTTACGTAGAGGCGAAGAAACAACGAAGTTCCAAGGATGATTAAGGGGTGATATTTATGAAAATTGCCAGACATGAAAAAATCAAAGAAATAATTGAATCAATGGTAATTGAGACTCAGGATGATTTAGCACAGGCATTAAGAAATAGCGGTATTGATGTTACTCAAGCTACGGTTTCACGTGATATCAAGGAATTAATGCTAATTAAGATTCCTGATGCAAGCGGCGGTTACAGGTATGCGTTCCCAAAGGAACATGGGATGATTTTATCTCAAGGCAGACTAGAGCGTACTTTTCAGGACTCAATATTAAGCATTGGTATTTCCGAAAATCTAGTTGTAATTCGTACTCTGCCGGGTACGGCGCAAGCAGTGGCTTATGGTATAGATTATATGAAATGGCCGGAAGTATTGGGAACGGTTGCTGGCGATGATACAATTTTCGTTGCTGTAGATAATCGTGATAATATTCCAGCCTTTACAGCTCGCTTAAATATGCATATTTAATGTGAAGATGGTGAAAATATGCTGAAGTCATTACATATTCATAATTTTGCCTTAATTGCAGACACTAGAATAGAATTAGAACCTGGCTTTAATGTATTTTCAGGCGAAACAGGTGCTGGTAAGTCAATATTGATTGATGCGCTAGGTATTGCCTTAGGCAGCAGGGCATCAACAGAATATATTCGCGACGGTGAAGACCATTATTGGGTACAAGCTGTTTTTGATATTTCTGGCTTGCAGTCAATTTTGCCAATTCTGCTCGAATATGGAATAGAAGTAGATGAAGATTTCTTATTTTTACGTAGGAAAGTTCTTAAATCAGGCAAAAGTGTTACGATGGTTAATGGTGTGCAAGTTCCTTTAAGTTTGCTGCAAAAACTTAGCGAGCAGCTTATTGACATACATGGACAACATGAGAACCAAAGATTATTAAAAGCTGGTGAACCTTTAAATTTAATTGATTTGTATGGCTCCGAAGATATTGATGATTTGTTGAGTGATTATAAAGTTAAATATAATGATTATATTAGTATCAGTCAGGAACTTGAAAGACTGAACTCCCAAAATGTTGATCGCGAAAAAATTAGTGAACGACTAGAATGGGAGATTAATGAAATCGAGTCTGCAAAATTGTTTTCAGGTGAAGAAGAAGCTCTGCAGGAAACAGCAAAAAAACTTACAAATAGTACGAAGATCATGTCAGCTGCAGCCGCTGCTTATGACTTATTGAATGGCAATGAAAATGGAATCCAGGGTGTTCTGGATAGCCTGAGTGAGGCTCGTGATAAGATATCTTCAGCCTTGGCATATGATAAAGAATTAGAGGTTTTTTATAGTGCTTTTGATAATGCATGGCTGACCTTGGAAGATGCCAGACAAAGCTTAAGCAACTATATTGAAAAAGATGATTTTGATCCTGCATACTTGACAGAAGTGCAGGAAAGACTTGATTTGTGGTATCGTTTGAAGAAAAAATACGGTAATTCATTTGAGAAAATTCAGGGCTATTTGTCTGACGCAAAAGAACATCTCAGTGAGTTGTCTTTAATAACTGATCGAATTGATAACAAAAAATCACAGCTGAAAGTTCTGTCTGAGACTTTAAAAAAGATTGCAAATGAGTTGACTTCTGCAAGAACTTTAATTGCTGCTAAGTTTGAAAAATTAGTAACGCAGCATATAAGGGATCTCGCAATGCCACAGGGTAAATTTCAGGTGGTATTAACAAAAAAAGCTGAGCTTGGCTCATCCGGCTCTGATGATGCTCAATTCTATTTTACTGCCAATCTTGGTCAGGAAGCCAGACTTCTTTCTAAGGTAGCATCAGGTGGAGAACTTTCGCGAATCGCCTTGGCTATTAAGACCGTTTTATTAGAAAAATCTGGTGTTCCTACTATGGTTTTTGATGAAATTGATACAGGTGTTGGTGGTGTGACAGCTCAAAAAATGGCTGAGAAAATCGCAATTATTGCCAGCGTGAGACAGGTTCTTTGTATTACTCATTTAGCGCAGATAGCAACTTTTGCAGATAATCATTTATATATTGAAAAGATAGTAGAGAATAATAAAACCAGCACTTCAGTTAAAACTCTTGACGCAAAAGAACGAGTAACAGAAATAATGCGTATGGCCGGCGGCAATAATATTTCGGAGGCATCAAGAATTAATGCTGAACAATTATTGTTAATGGCTGAAAAAATTAAAAATGATTTAAAACGTGACTTGTAAGACAATAGGGGGTAAATAGTATTTTGAGCTCGCTTGAAAAGAACATGCTGTGGGAAAAGCATGTATCAACAGAAACTGTTTTTGATGGTAAATTTCTAAAGATTGCTGTTGACAAAGTTATTTTGCCGAATGGCAGGGAGGCCGTCAGAGAGTTGGTGCATCATCCTGGAGCAGTTGCGATTTTACCGATTTTGAAAGACGGGAGTATTGTCTTTGTCAAACAGTATAGGTATCCTTTAGATTCTGTTCTTTATGAAATTCCTGCAGGTAAACTGGATTTTAATGAAGATCCTTTGAAATGCGCTTCAAGGGAGCTTTCAGAAGAAACTGGTTACTTAGCGTCTAAGTGGAGTAAACTGACAACGATAGCAACAACTCCTGGGTTCACTGACGAAATAATTCATCTCTATTTGGCTGAAGATCTTGAACTTCATGAACAGCATACTGACGATGACGAATTTATTGAAGTAGTAACGATATCGCAAGAGGATGTAAGAAAAATGCTTTTAGCTGAGACTATTTTTGATGCTAAAACATTAAGTGCTCTGTATATGTATTTTTTAAGAAAAGATTGATAATGAATTTTATACAATTTTATTAATTTTTTTTAAATGTATACTGTATATTAGTATTTATTTGCAGGATAACTGAATTTTATAACGAACTATTACTGTGTTCAATATATGCAAGTGAATCGGGGGAGGGGTATTTTAATGGACGTACTAAAAGTATCGGCAAAGTCTAACCCAAATTCTGTAGCAGGAGCTCTTGCAGGTGTTTTACGTGAGCACGGAAGGGCAGAAATGCAGGCAATTGGTGCTGGCGCACTGAATCAGGCAATTAAAGCTGTTGCTATTGCTCGCGGATTTGTTGCCCCTAGTGGTATGGATATTATCTGTATTCCGGCATTTATCGAAATTGAAATTGAAGGCGGGCAAAGAACAGCTATTAAGTTACTTATTGAACCGCGCTGAATAAAAAACTAAAAGCGAACTTTCGGTTTTATTACCGAAAGTTCGCTTTTTTATTTATTGTATCTTTTACCAAAAATTATTTTCTGTACTTATTGATAAATTTTGCTATGCGTTCAAGTGCAATTTTAAGATTCTCTTGAGAATAAGCGTAAGAACAACGTATGAAGCCTTCACCGCTGCTGCCGAAGATGCTTCCAGGTATTACCAACACTTCTTCCTCATCTAATAGTTTCTCCACGAATTCCATGCTTGTCAGGCCTGTTTCTTTGATGCATGGGAATACGTAGAAAGCACCTTCGGGTGAGTAGAGCGGTATATTCATTGCTTTAAAAGCATCAATCATAATTTTTCTGCGTGTATCATATTCAGCAACCATTGCTTCCACGTTTTTTTGGCAATATTTTAAAGCGGCGATTGCACCATATTGCGCTGTGGAATTAGCACACAGCACAACGTTTTGATGCAGCAAGTTCATTGCACTGATGATAGCAGCAGGAGCGGTGATATATCCTAGACGCAAACCGGTCATAGCATACGCTTTGGAGAAACCATTCAGAACAACTGTACGATCACGGAATTCCGGGTAGGAAGTAAACATCGTATGTTTGTTGTCGCCATAAGTAAGATGAGCGTATAACTCGTCGGAAACAATTACAAGGTTGTGTTTAGTGGCCCAATCACCAATTATTTTGATTTGTTCTTTGCTAATTACAGCTCCGGTAGGATTATTAGGGTAACCTAAAAGAATAGCTTTGGTTTTAGAAGTAACAGCCTTTTCGAGATCTTCTATAGTAGGTACAAAATTATTTTCTAAAAATGTTTCGACTGCAACCGGTTTTGCACCTGATAAGAGAATGCAGGCTTTGTTTGCAACATAACATGGCTCAGGAATGATTATTTCATCACCAGGAGCCAGAATGGAGCGAACAACAACATAAAGTGCTTCGCTGACACCAACTGTTACCATAATTTCCGTTTTTGGATCATATTTTACACCATAGTTTTTGAAAGTATCTTCAGCAATTGCTTCTCTCAGTTCCAATAGACCCAATGTTGAAGTGTAGGTGCTTTTACCAGCGTTTATGCTGTTGATGCAAGCTTCCTTTACTTTCTCAGGAATATCGAAGTCAGGTTCTCCGACACTTAGTGGGACAATATTTGGATTGTTGGCTGTAATTTCCAAAAATTTTGCTAATCCTGATGCTGGTAATGCCTTAATAAATGGCGAAACGACAGTGTTAAAATCGAATGTTGACATACATAAAAACCGCCTTTCAAAATTTTGGATAAAAATTAAGCTAGAAAAAACGCCCTGCATTTTTTTGCAGGACGAAAGTTTTATATAATATTCGTTTAATTTATCATATTAAGCGATTATTAGCAATTTTTTAATCCAAATAATATTGTATACATTAATTTATGAAATTAATTTGTTGTAATATTTACATTTTATACTATGTGTATGCATATGTTCCTCTTGTTTAGATAACTACTTTATGATATAATTACGTTCGGTTAAAAACACACGCGTAGTATTGCGTCTACTGTCCAGATTATGCTTTTCTGGTTAACGGCGAAAAAAATCCGTGGAGGAAAAAACAGGAGGAATTTGAAATGGCAATTATTTCTATGAAACAACTACTTGAGGCTGGCGTGCATTTTGGTCATCAGACCAGACGCTGGAACCCGAAGATGGCTCCATACATCTTCACTGAAAGAAACGGTATTTACATTATTGACTTGCAAAAAACCGTTAAGAAAGTCGAAGAAGCTTACAATTTCATTCGTGAAGTTGCAGCTCGCGGCGAAAGCATTTTGTTTGTAGGTACTAAAAAACAAGCTCAAGATGCTATGCGTGATGAAGCTATTCGCTGCAACATGTTTTATGTAAATGAAAGATGGCTTGGCGGTATGATGACTAACTTCAAAACCATTCAAGCTCGTATCAACCGTTTACGCAAATTGGAAGAAATGGAAGCTAACGGAACTTTTGAATTGCTTCCAAAGAAAGAAGTTCTTGGACTTCGTCATGAGATGGAAAAACTTACAAAATATCTTGGCGGTATCAAAGATATGAAAAAACTGCCTGGTGCTTTGTTTATAGTAGACCCACGCAAAGAACATATTGCAGTTTTGGAAGCACATAAATTGAATATTCCTATTGTTGCTACTGTTGACACTAACTGTGATCCAGATGAAATCGATCACGTTATTCCTGCAAACGATGACGCAATTCGCGCAGTAAAACTTTTGACTGCAAAAATGGCTGATGCTGTTTTGGAAGGCCGTCAAGGTATGCAAGTAGAAGAAACTGCAGCAGTTGCAGAAACTGATGAAGTTAAAGGCTCTGAAGAAACAGAAGAATAGTTCAACCATTTGACTGGTAGTTGAAAAGGGGAGGAAGAATTTTTATGGCTGAAATTACTGCTGCTTTGGTAAAAGAATTACGCGAGCGTACTGGCGCTGGCATGATGGATTGTAAAAAAGCTTTAACAGAGACGTCTGGTGACATTGATAAGGCAATTGATTTTCTGCGTGAAAAAGGTTTAGCTGCTGCAGCTAAAAAGGCTGGCCGTGTAGCTGCTGAAGGTCTTGTAGAAGCTTATATCCATGCAGGTGGAAGAATTGGTGTTTTGGTTGAAGTTAACTGCGAAACTGATTTCGTTGCCAAAACAGATGCTTTCAAGACTTTAGCTAAGGATATTGCAATGCATATAGCTGCTGCAAACCCAACATACTTGAAACGCGAAGAAGTACCGACAAACGAACTTGAACACGAGAAAGAAGTTCTTTCCGAGCAAGCTCGTAATGAAGGAAAACCTGAAAAAATCATTGAAAAAATGGTTACTGGCCGTATTGAAAAATACTATAAAGAAGTTTGCCTGCTTGATCAAGACTTCGTCAAAGATCCAGACAAAACTATCAGTGATTTGATTACTGAAAGCATCGCTAAGATTGGTGAAAATATCTCAATCCGTCGTTTTACCCGTTATTATTTGGGTGAAGGCATTGAGAAAAAAGAAACTGATTTCGCTGCTGAAGTTATGTCATTTGTAAAATAAAAATCTGATATAAAAATAAGAGAACACTTTAGTGTTCTCTTATTTTATGAAGCAATGATTATAAATGACAACAAATTAAAAATGTTTTCTTGCTTCAAAGAGGAAATTTACTAAGCTTGTAGAAATTAAACTGGGTGAGGAACTTGTTGGGAGGTAATACAAATTGCCAAATAATTTGAAATTTAAACGTGTGATATTAAAGTTGAGCGGTGAAGCTTTGGCTGGTGATAAAGGTTTTGGCATTGATCCGGAAGTAGTGGACTCCATAGCGAAACAGATTCAGGATGTTTTATCTGCCGGACTAGAGGTTGCTATTGTTAATGGCGGTGGAAATATCTGGCGTGGGCTTTCAGGCAGCGCAAAAGGCATGGATAGAGCTACTGCTGATTATATGGGTATGCTTGCAACCGTTATCAATTCTTTAGCTTTGCAAGATGCAATGGAAAATCGTGGAGTTGTAACTAGAGTACAGACAGCAATTGAAATGCGACAGATTGCTGAGCCTTACATCAGACGCAGAGCTATTCGCCACATGGAAAAAGGCCGCGTAGTTATTTTTGCAGCTGGAACAGGTAACCCGTATTTTTCCACTGATACTACTGCAGCGCTCAGAGCTGCAGAAATTGAAGCAGACGTAATCCTCATGGCTAAAAAAGGCGTTGACGGAGTTTACGACCTTGATCCGGCCAAACATCCAGAGGCAAAGAAATTTGAAACGTTGGACTATATCGAAGTTATACAAAGAAATTTAGGTGTTATGGATTCGACCGCTATAAGTCTATGTATGGATAATAAGATACCTATTGTTGTTTTTAATATTGATAAGCCAGGAAACATTCTTAGGGCAGCTTTAGGAGAACATATCGGAACTTTGGTTGGAGGGATATAAATGACCACGATTAGCGATGTTATGGAACAAACAAATTTTAAAATGAATAAGACAATTGAGCTTTTGAGGGCTGACCTGGCTACTGTCAGGGCTGGTCGTGCAACGCCTTCACTTCTTGAGAAAGTATTTGTTGATTACTACGGCACACCTACACCTGTAAGTCAGGTGGCTAATGTCACTGTTCCTGAGCCACGCATGATTATAATTCAACCATGGGAAAAAACGCTATTAAAGGACATAGAAAAAGCCATAATGAAATCAGATTTGGGTCTAAACCCGAATAATGATGGAACAGTTATCAGATTAAACTTGCCACAGTTAACTGAAGAGCGCAGAAAAGAACTTGTTAAGGTAGTTCATAAGAAATCTGAGGATAGCAGGGTAGTTGTTAGAAATGTTAGAAGAGAAGCAAATGATTTGATCAAGAAAATTGAAAAAGCCAAAGAAATTACTGAAGACGAGGCTAAAAAGGCTACTGAAGAAATGCAGAAAACTACTGACAAGTTTATTAAAGAAATAGATGTCATTATGGCTCATAAAGAAAAAGAAGTTATGGAAGTGTGAGAAATTGACCTTGACTGTACCTGATTTGCTTGCTTATAGATTAGATATGGCAACAGATATTTTGGATAAACTTGGATTTAAGTATAAAGTTGATGTAACAAAGCCCCCTAGAATGATTCCAGAAGAATGCGTAGGTGTACCTTCACTTTACGTCGTTCGACAATCGCTGGCTGCAGATCAAACAATCTGTTTAATAAGCTCATATAGATTCCGAAGGGAGGTGCAATGAACAATGGCATACAAAATTAATGAAGAGGAATGCGTTGGCTGTGGAACATGCGCTGGTACATGCCCAGTAGGTGCTATCGTAGAAGATGGCGCTAAGTATAAGATTACCGAATCTGAATGTGTTGAGTGTGGTGCATGCGCTTCTGTTTGCCCAGTAGGTGCGATTAAACAACCTGAATGAGTAAATGAAATGCGCAACCCCCTCAGATAAGAGGGGGTTGCGCCTGTTTTGCTATTATTAGTTATTTACGGCGGTGCGATATTATGCTTAAAAAAATATTTGAAACTAAGAACTGTGAACAACCAGTTCCTAAGCAATTAATAGAAAGTAATATTAATCCCCAATTTATTCCGCAGCATATTGCTTTAATCATGGATGGTAATGGCAGATGGGCTAAGGAGCAGGGGAAACCACGTACTTACGGGCATTATGCTGGTGCTGAAAGATTAAAAGAGATTGTACGCATTGCTGATAATATTGGTGTAAAGGCGCTAAGCGCCTATGCTTTTTCTACTGAAAATTGGAAAAGACCGGCTAGTGAAGTTAATTTTATTATGAAACTCTTAGACCGTTATTTGACAAATGAAATCGATACTTTCCAGAAAAATAATGTTTGTGTTCGTTTTATGGGTAGCCGTGACGGTTTACCAAAAAATGTACAGGAAAAAATGGACAACGCTGTTCAGAAAACAAAAGACAATACGGGTATTATTCTTAATTTAGCAATTAACTATGGGGGACAGACTGAAATTTTGGAAGCAGTAAAAAGAATAGCTGCTGAAGTAAAAAATGGTCTTCTTTCGATTGATGAAATAAATTTAAATTGTTTTGAAAGTCACTTATATACAAAGGATTTGCCACCGCTTGATCTATTAATTAGAACTGGCGGCGATCGCAGAATTAGCAATTTTATGTTATGGCAAATTGCATATGCTGAAATTTGGAACACGGAAATTTACTGGCCAGATTTTTCTAGCGAATTTTTTCTACAAGCAATAAGAGATTTTCAAAAACGCGACCGCCGTTTCGGTGGTTTAAATACCAAATAAGCAAGCGGGTGTGATATGTTAAAACGTACATTTACTGCCATAGTGGGCATCACGGCAGCATTTTTTTTAATAAGAAGCGGTGGCTTAATATTTGCGTCGACCGTACTAGTTTTGGCTCTTATTGGTTGGTATGAATTCAGAGTAATGATGCTTAGCAAGGGATACAAGGTCTATTATCTTACAAGCGGAACCGCTGTAGCTCTCCTAAATATATTGCCTGCATTTGGTTACAAAGATACGCTGGTGCCAATTCTTACTGCTGCGATAATCTCCATTATGCTGGAGGGACTATATTATCATAAACGAGGGAATTGGGCCCCGGAAGTGGCTCTTTCCTCTTTTTCTGTTTTGTACATTGGCTTGTTGTTTTCGCATTTTATAATGTTACGTGAAGTATCCTCTTCTATGGTTAAAGTTATTGGTATGGGAAGTATGTCTTTAGGAGAAGTTTTTCTTTGGTTAGTTCTTTTTGGAACCTGGGCTAGTGACACTTTTGCATATATATTTGGCTGTGCTTTTGGTAAGAGACCGCTTTGTCAGGCTGTCAGCCCTAAAAAAAGCATTGAGGGAGCAATTGCTGGCTTTCTTGGTTGTGTACTTGTTGTGATGTATTTAGGAACATCTATACTTGCGTTTGATATTTTAAAAACACTCATTTTATCGATTTTGATTGCAATATTTGCACCTTTAGGAGATTTGGTTGAATCTTTATTAAAAAGGTCATTTGGTGTTAAAGATTCAGGGAATGTTTTCCCAGGGCACGGTGGTGTTCTTGATCGTTTCGACAGTGTTTTGTTTGCAATACCTATCACATATTATTTTATTTTTTATGTTTTTTTATAAGTAGATAAAAGGTGGGTTTCTTAAAATGATGAAAAAAATTGCTGTGATGGGCAGTACCGGTT
>JAAYVM010000121.1 GCA_012517145.1 Acholeplasmataceae bacterium | reverse complement strand
CGAAATTACGATTGGACAGCTGGGTATAATGACGCATCAGTTCCAGCTGGCTGACTTCCGGCAAAGCTGCCTTCTCAACGCGCAGGTATTTTGCCGGTAATAGGTTTTCTGCCTGTGGCACATCACAAGCCGGCAAGTCTATAGCTTTGCGCCCGGGTTTACCCAATTCAAACAATAAAGGCTGCTGTTTCATGCTAACGCCTCCAATCCAGCCACCAAGGCGTCAATTTCAGCTTTGGTTCTCTTTTCAGTGACACAAACCAACATATGGCCTGACAGTTCAGGATAATATTCGCCTAAGTCGAGGCCGCCGATGATTTTTTCCTTCAAAAGCTCCTTGTTAACTTCTGCTACCGGTTTAGCCAGCTTAACAACAAATTCCTGGAAAAACGGTGCGTCAAAAGCTGGTTTAGCCGCGCCGGTTTTCAAAATTTCTTCATACGCATAGTGCGCCTTTTGGAGACATTGGTTAGCTGTCTCAGCATAACCTTCCTTGCCCATCGTTGCCAGATATACGGAAATCGCCAAGGCGCAGAGAGCTTCATTGGAACAAATATTGGAAGTAGCCTTTTCACGGCGAATATGCTGCTCACGTGCTTGCAGCGTCAGTACAAAACCACGTTTGCCGTCTCTGTCGACAGTCTGTCCAACAATTCTGCCAGGCAGCTTACGCATCAGCTTGCTGCTTGCCGCAAAGAAACCGAGATATGGTCCGCCGAAAGAAATGGCAAGGCCAAGCGGCTGTCCTTCACCCACAACCATGTCAGAACCCAATTTGCCAGGCGCTTCCAAAAGACCCAGCGCAATAGGATCGGCAACGGTTACAAAGAGAGCACCGACGGCATGCGTGAGTTCAATCAAAGCTGCTAAATCTTCCACACTACCGAAGAAATTCGGATTCTGCACAATAACAGCAGCAGTTGCCTTGCTTGCAAGTGCCTGCAATTTTTCTGGAGCAGTAACACCGCCTGTGAAATCAATTTCCTTAATTTCAAAATCAAAATCGCGGGCATAGGTGCACAAAGCTGCGCGGTAATGAGGATGCACGCTTCTGGCTACCAGGATTTCCTTGCGGTTCGTAGCATGGCAGGCAAGAATTGCCGCTTCCGCCATGGCTGTTGCACCGTCATACATGGACGCATTGGCTACAGGCATGCCGGTAATCTCACAAATCATGCTCTGGTATTCCCACAAAGCCTGCAGATAACCTTGGGAAATCTCCGGTTGATACTGCGTATAGGCGGTATAAAATTCAGAGCGACGCAAAACATGGTCGACTGTGCTCGGTATAAAATGGTCATAGGCACCGGCTCCTAAAAAACAGGCATATTCCTGCAGATTGGCATTTGCCGACGCCAGTTTCTGAAAGTATTTAGTCAGTTCCGGTTCGCTGAGAGGCGCAGGAAGATTTAACGAGCGATGCAGCCTGATTTGTTCCGGAATGTCGCAAAACAAATCCATGGTGTCTTGGACACCAATCGCCGCCAGCATCTCCTGTCTGTCCTCAGCAGTATGAGGCAGATAGCTCCAAGTCATTATCTTATGCCTCCTCAGACAAAAGTTTTTCGTAAGCTTCCGCAGAAAGCAGTTCTTTTAATTCGTTTTCATCAGCAATTTCAATAACAGCAATCCAGCCTTTGCCGTAAGGATCCTCATTAATCAGTTGCGGTGCATCTGAAAGTTCCTCATTGGCTTCAATTACCTTGCCGGAAATCGGACTGTAAACATCGGAAACAGCTTTAACTGATTCGATAGTGGACAAGCCGTCGCCGGCATTAATTTCTGTGTCAACTTCCGGTACTTCGACGAAAACAACATCCCCAAGCTGGTCTTGGGCGAAATCAGTAATGCCGATGATTGCCTTGCCGTTTTCAACTTTCACCCATTCATGGTCTGTAGAATACAATAATTCTGCTGGTATTTTCATAACAATCTCTCCTTTAATTTTAAGTTTGATAGTTTTTTATTCAGCCTCTTTTGTAAAAAGGTTTTGCTACGATAACAGCGCTGATATCCTTGCCGCGAACTTCGACGGCAATCTCCCTGCCAATTTCAGCATAGGCGGCATCAAGTAAAGCCAAAGCCATGTTTTTACCCAGAGTCGGAGCCGGAGAGCCCGTAGTTACGGAACCGATGACCTTGCCGTCAGCTTTAACAGGATAGCCGGCTCTTGCGATGCCACGCCCGGTAACTTCCAAACCCATTACTTTCTTAGCAAGGCCAGCGGCTTTTTGCGCTTTCAAAGCCTCCAGGCCATTAAAGGCTTCCTTATCCAGCTTAACAAAACGCCCGAGACCAGCCATTAGCGGCGAAATTTCCGCGGACAATTCATGCCCGTAAAGCGGCAGGCAGCTTTCAAAACGCAATGTATCACGGCAGCCTAAGCCTGTCGGCAAAATGCCTTCTTCTTTGCCGGCAGCCATGATTGCTTCCCACAATTCTGCTGCATCGGCAGGTGCACAGTAAATTTCATAACCGTCTTCGCCGGTGTAACCGGTACGTGAAACCATGGTTTTCTTACCGGCAACCATAACTTCCGGTAGAAAATGATAGTATTGTATCTCGCTGACAGGAGCATCGGTCAGTTTGGAAAGGATGGCAACAGCCAAAGGTCCCTGCAGAGCAAGCTGCGCGGTTTCATCAGATTTATTGGTCAGGGCAACAGCAAAACCGGCGGCATTTTCCACCATCCAGTTCCAATCTTTCTCAATATTGGCTGCGTTGACAACAATCAGATATAATTCTTCGCTATATTTGTAAACCAGCAAATCGTCAACTGTGCCGCCATCTTTATAGCACATAGGCGAATAGCGGATCTGCCCTTCTTGCATATCAGCCAAATCATTGGTTACCAGGTTTTGCAGAAAGGCAAAGGCACCTTTACCCTCAGCCCAAATTTCTCCCATATGAGAAACATCAAACAAGCCTGCTTTGGTTCTTACTGCCTTATGCTCTTCGATAATACCGGAATATTGTACCGGCAAAAGCCAGCCGCCAAATTCCACGATTTTGCCGCCATATTTGATATGTGTATCATAAAGCGGTGTTTTCTTTCCTTCCATTTCTTTACCTCCTCATTTTGCAATGCATAAAAATATGAAATAAAAAAACAGAGACTCGAAGTCTATACTCCTTTGTCTCTGTTGTATCTGTGAGAGAATAAAAACGGTTGCACGCCAAACATTATAACTCCCAGAGGTTAGTCAGGTTAAAATCCTTTTGCCTGAGAGTTTCACAAAGTCACTTGCCCCTTCGGCGCCGCATTGAAGCGGTCTCTTTTTTAACCATCATCCCACCATATTCAATTGTCGTTAAATATCCTTGACGCTATTATAGCTAGAAAAGACTGGTAAAGCAAGCCTAAAAATAATTATATCCTGTATACATTTTCAGGCAGGAACTCTGCTCTTAAGAACGAACAGTAAATTTATTCAAACTTTTTGGAGGCTCGCCATAATGAAAAAAGAAAAATTAGCAAAGCTCGCGGATGAGCTTCATAAATGCACCGCCTGTACTTTTCGCGAATCGGCTATTGCGCCGGTTGGCTGGTTTGGTAATCCTGAGAGTCCAATTGTTTTCGTCGGCGAAGGTCCTGGCGGCGTCGAGGATGACTACGGCTGCCCATTGATCGGCCCTTCAGGCCAGCTGTTGGACAAAGCCCTTTGGTCTGTGAAAATGACCAGAAACAGAGTACTTACCACTAATGTCATCAAATGCCGGCCGCGCAACAATAAAACCCCTAATATCGCCGAAGCAGATTTTTGCGGCAAACTCTGGCTGGAGAAAGAACTGGCAATAATTCAGCCTAAAGTTATTGTCGCTTTAGGCGGCGTCGCCCTGCACTTTCTCGGCAACGCTGATATGCGCATCACCAAGGACCGTGGTCAATGGTTCAAAACCTCACAGGGATTCGACTGCATCGCTACCTTTCATCCAGCTTATCTGCTGCGTTTAAGTGGTCACGACCTTGTCACAGCCAAATGGGATGTTTTTCATGACCTGGAAGCTGCCCGTGAGAAAGTAATTGCCGCTGCTCCTGACTACCAGCTTTCGAGCGAAGCACCGACTAATCTCTTTTCCCTTTTTGAAAAACGTAAAAAATGAAGCATGGGGAGGTTTCTTTTGCTTCCTTCAGAACATCTTCTGATAACAAGCCGGCGTCAAGCCGGTTATTTTTTTTGAACTGACGAGAAAAATGGCTTTGATCAACGAAACCTGTTTCATAGGCAACATCTGTCAAAGTAGAACCAGCCACAAGCAGCACCTTGGCTTTTTGTATGCGTAGTTGCTGCTGATAAAGATGTGGCGGCATACCAACAGCATTTTTGAACACGTGCAGCAAATAATACGGATTAAGCTTTGTCACCTCGGCCAAGTCTTTTAAACAAACGCTATTGGCATAATTCTGCTGCAAATAGTCCTTGGTTATCTGTACGGCAATCTCTTCCTTGCCAAAATGCAGTACTTTCTTTTTTTGTCCTGCATAGGCACTGATGAACGCTGCTAACCACTGCCACAACATACTTTCCTGCTGCAAAAATGGTGCTTCCTCATCTGCAAGAATTTCGTAAAGCTCTTGTAAGCCCTTCGCAAAAACCTTCTCTGAAATAACGCCTGGCAAAAAATAAGGTGGTATATCGTTTCCCGTTAAGTTGGAATTAACCGCACGCACAATTGCTGCCGGCAGATATAACATCTTGTAAGACCAACCAGAATTGCCGGCAGCGTGTCCATCATGCACTTCACCCGGAACCACAAGATTGATATCACCTGGGTTTGCCTGCCAATCTTTATGCTGATAGAAGAAATCCAGACGACCTGCGGTGATGAAACCAAAAGCATAGCAATCATGGGTATGGCGACTGAAATTCTGCTTCTGATAAGAAGCCTCCATTACCTGAATTGACCCTAACTGCGGCAAAAATTTGCAGTTTATTTTATCTTTTTTGCATTTGATTTCTTGCGGAGTCATCACATATATTCCTTTCATTTTCTGCACTTGCCAGTGCCAGAATAGCGCTTACCGCCATCAAAAGAGCTATGAGCTGCAGTGCAGAAATATCTTCTTGCAGCAGAAATGTTGATAATAGAGCCGCTGATAATGGCATTACAGCCGTAGAGGCGCTGGCGACTGCAGCGCTTACGCCGGTAATGCCGCGAAACCAACAAATATAAGCTAGATCAGTATAAATAGCGCCGAAATAGAAAACGGCTATAATATCCGCAACGCCTAAGGCCTGAAAGTTAAAACCAGCTGCTTCAATAATGGCCGGCGGCAAGCACAGCAAGAAACCTAACAGAGATAAAATAGCAGTAAGCTCCAGACCAGAGAGTTGTTTCTCAAGTTTCTTCGCAAAGAGCAGAAAGACCGCTTCGCTGCCTACCGCAGCAAGAATTAGCAAGTTTCCCAGCCAGGAAATTTTGCCGCCTTGCAATATCATTCGGAACGTATCTATGCTCAGTAAAATTATACTACCGACGGCGAGCAAAAGACCAAAAATCTGCCAGGCAGAAAATCTTTCTACAAGAAAGGCAAATGCGATAAGCGCCATGAAAAATGGTGTAGTGCTGGTTAGCGTACCAGCATTTATACCCGAAGTGTAGCGCAGCCCCAGCAAGAGCAAAATCGTAAAAAGAATTTGTCCGCAAAAGGCCATCGTGGAAATAATATACCAATCATGGCGTGAAAGAGAGAAAAGCGTTCGTTTATAAACACCCATAGGAAACAACAATAAAGTAGCCACCAAAAAACGAAGGCCAGAAGCGAGAAATAGTGGAAAATCACCGGTGATAATCTTGCCGACAACCACAGAACTGCCAACAATGAACATAGCCGCACTAAGGTAGAAGTATGACATAGAGAAAATCCCTTTCAGTTTTTTCTCTATTGTAATAAACAAAGTTTGTGCGGTATTGTACAAAATTGCTTTTTACAAAAAATAAAAAGAGCCATTTCAGTGTTCTCGTCTGAAACGGCTCCTTTTTTATTGCCTCTGTACGGGAGGCTATTCGCGTACAGAGGATAACACTCAAAGCAATCATCTTGCTTTAAAGTGGTGTTACTAAAACTTATTTTACAGCTGGTCCAATCATAGCAAGCATAGCGCCGGCAGCAACAGCTGTACCGATAACACCTGCTACGTTAGGTCCCATAGCATGCATCAGCAAGAAGTTGGCAGGATTAGCTTTCTGACCAACAATCTGAGATACACGAGCAGCCATAGGAACTGCGGATACACCAGCGGAACCAATCAAAGGATTGATTTTGCCGCCAGTAGCAACTTTCATGATTTGGCCGAATAAAACGCCGCCGACAGTACCGAAGGCAAAAGCAACAAGGCCAAGGATGATGATCAAAATAGTTTGGTAATTCAGGAAGCTATCAGCTTTCATAGTCAAACCAGTACCAGTTGCGAGCATGATGGTGACAGTATTCATCAAAGCATTTTGTGCAGTATCGGAAAGACGATCCAAGCAGCCTGCTTCTCTGAAGAGGTTACCAAGCATCAGCATACCAATCAAGGAACAAACTGGTGGCAGCAATAAGCTGATTACGATAGTTGTTACAACTGGGAATACGATTCTTTCGAATTTAGTTACAGGACGCAATTGTTCCATAACAATCTTACGGTCAGCTTCGGAAGTCATAAGTTTCATGATAGGTGGTTGAATCAATGGAACCAAGGACATATAGGAGTAAGCAGCAACAGCGATTGCACCGAGAAGGTTCGGAGCCATCTTTGCAGCCAGATAAATAGCAGTAGGGCCGTCAGCACCACCGATAATACCGATAGCAGCTGCTTCTTGAACAGTGAAGCCCAACATCATAGCGCCCAACAAAGAAATGAATACGCCTAATTGAGCAGCAGCGCCCAATAACAAGGTTTTTGGGTTAGCAATCAACGGACCAAAGTCGGTCATTGCGCCAACGCCGAGGAAGATCAACGGCGGGAATATTTCATTATTTATTCCGTAGAGGATTACTTGCATAACGCCAGGATCGGTTTCAAAACCGGTCTTAGGAATGTTAGCCAACAAACACCCAAAAGCAATTGGGGACAACAACAGTGGTTCAAAGCCTTTACCAAGGGCAAGGTACAACAGTACTATACCTACTAAAATCATGATAGCATTACCCACAGTAAAAGCTGCAAATCCACTATCATTCCAAATCGCCATAATGGCAGTTACAAATGCGTCCAAATTTCTCACCTCAATATTATTTTTAAAACAAAATTCAAGAATAATTTAACCTTATTTTGACGGATCCAGTTTGCGGATTGCCGTCATTAACAATCCAAGGATGTACAATACAGCAAAAACAATTGTCATGTTGATTGCTGCTATCAGCCAAGGATTACTAGTAACAGAATTCATTCTTCTGCCTCCTTAAAAACCATTAAACACTAAATATAAAAAGGTCGCAGCCGGTTGGCTCCGACCTTTTCAGTATTATTTACCAGGGAAGAAAGGCCAAACCATTGGGATTACCAAGATGGATACTATGAAGGATACGACAACCAAACCGGTACCGGCTTTGACATAGTCATTGAAGCGATAGCCGCCAGGTCCAAGAACCAAGGTGTTTGGAGGAGTACCAACAGGAGTTGCAAAAGCACAGGAAGCTGCAACTGCAATTGCCATCAAAACTGCATGAGGAGATGCACCCAATTGTTTTGCGATTGCAATACCGATCGGGCACAAGAGAGCTGCTGATGCAGTATTGGACATGAATTGAGTCAAGCCACAGGAGAGCAGGAACAGAACGATAGTAACCATCATTGGAGATGGAGTTCCGCCCATGATACCTACTGCCCAGTTAGCGATCAATTTGCCTGCGCCGGTTTTATCCAAAGCGGTAGAAACAGGCATCATGCCAGCAAACAAGAAGATGGTAACCCAGTCAATGGAAGCATAAGCTTGTTTTTCTGTCAGGCAGCCAGTCAATACAGCTACAAGAGCACCAGTAATTGCTGCCATTTCCAGGGTGAAACCTTTAAGGTCAAGAGCCATAACCAATACAACAACGAGAAGAATTGCGCCGGAAATAAGTTGTTTTGTTGTATTAACGTCGGCATTAGCTTCGATTTCTTGTTCAATTTCTTGATCAGCATCCAAAGCTTTTTTCGGCAACAGGTGTTTGCCTACAAACATCATATAGATCATGCCAGCTACGGTAAGAGGAACACCGATCCAAGCAAATTCAAAGAAGCTGAAAGGTTTAAAGCCAGCTGCCTGCAAAGCACCAGCAGCGATGATATTAGGCGGTGTACCAACAAGGGTGATAACTCCGCCGAGACCAGCAGCAAAAGCCAATGGCATCAACTGCCTGGAAGCAGGAATCTTTGCTGCAGAGCAGATACCAAGAACAACAGGAAGCAAGCAAGCTGTTGTACCAGTGTTGGATAGTACTGAGGAAAGGCCTGCACCTACAACCATGATGCCGAACATCAGGCTGTTTTCACCGGTACCGGAAATTTTTACAACCGTAGTACCAATTTTTTGAGCCAAGCCGGTATGGAACATTGATGCACCTACAACAAACATACCTGCAAACAATACAACCGTAGAATTAGAAAGACCGGCAAAAACAGTTTTAACAGGGATAAAACCGAGAAGTCCACAGGCAATAGCTCCTGCTGTTGCTGTGATTGCCAAAGGTATGAGTTCTGTAACAAAGAATAACGCTATTACTGCCAACAAAATTAGACACTTTACATCTGCACCCACTATAAAGCCTCCTTTTCTTAAATAAGCATGATTTTTTTACCGTACTACGTCATCTGGCCTGTTAGAAGCAGTCAGCGACTTACGGCGCTGCATATAAATGCCTTTCACCCCCTTTACCCACGGATAAAGGATACACTTTTTTTATCTCTGCGAGCATTGTACTAAAGATATATTATTTTGAACTATTTTTTTGTCTTCTTACTTATGGCCTAATACTTTCGGGTAGCAAATACCTTTTTGCATCTTAAGTACGTATTTTATGGATGCATCCAATCGTTTTTAGTACCAAAGTACTAAAGCTAAAGTATTACTACCATAGGTGTAGCGGTGTTATTCATACCGCAAACTTATTGCTGTAATTCTTTACAAGCTATATACTTAGCGTATGAGATTGTTTTGGTTTTCTAAACCGCTTATAATTAGCAGAATTATACATTATTTCAAATAACTGCTCGTTAATGACATAAAAACTGTAATCACACAATTATATGAGGTGCAAATATGAGTAAATATTTTTCTCCACAGGAATGGTTGAAATTTATAGGAAAAGAAAAACTTCAGACCTTTCAGGATGTATTTTCACAAAGTTATAATGTGAGCATGTCCTTTTTTGATGCCGAAGGCAAACCTTTAACGGTTTTTTCAAAATTTCCTTTGTTTTGCACTGTCATTCAGAGGGAAAATCTCCAGCGTTGCATTGATGAGGGTAAAAACCATCTGGCAAGTATCCAGGAAAAAGACAGATCCAAATTTTTTACCTGCCCCTTCGGTCTTATAGGGTTCGTCTGTCCAATTTTTTTCGATGGTCAGATCATGGCATACGCCTATGTCGGCGGAGTTACTTATGAAGGCAGCAAAATTTCACCTGAAACACGTGAACGCTACCATTTACCGGTAATCAGCAAAGAGAAATTAAGAGAAATAAGCGAACTTTTAGAAGAAACCCTTAATTTGCTTAATGTAAATTTATCCGTATTTGAAAAATGCAAAATTAAAGAAAAAAGGGAATTCAGGGAAGATGATTTAAAACGGAACTCGCGTATCAGTCTGCGGGAAAAAGAAATTGTCGAACTGGTCTGCAAAGGTCTTAGCAATAAACAAATCGCCGATGCACTTTTTATCAGTGAAAGAACTGTAAAAACTCATGTCAGCAATATTCTGGCCAAATTGAACCTGCACGACAGAATGCAATTATTAGTACACTACTATGGCAGTAACAGTGGAGATAACGATGAGCATTAAAAAAAAGCTGGTTATTTTTATAACTGCACTGATTATTTTGCCAATGTCCCTTCTGATGCTGGTTTCGAATTTTTTTCTCAGCAGTCAGGTCAGAACTGAAGAGCAAAAATACCTTAATTCCAGTTTGGAAATTGTCTTCAGTGATATCCAAAAAAGGCGAAGCGACATGCAGACAGTATGCCACTTTTTTGCTGAAGACGAGCATATCAAGGATTATTTACAACAAAAAAACGCTATGCAGCTCAACAGCAATTTAAAAAGATTCAAAAATTACTATTATAAAAACATTGATTATGCAATTGTTGTAGACAAGAATAATGCTTTGATTGCTTATGTCTCGCCAACTGTTAAATATGAGCCCAATGGCAAGATTGCTGCTTTAGTTCAAAAAGCTATGCAGCAAAACAGAATAATTCAGACTACCGATATAGTTTCATTAGATGAATTATTCGCCAATAGCAGCAAAGAATATAGTGACTACTCGGTTAAATTGGATGAAAGTATTGCCGGGCAAGATCAATATCTGCGAAAAGCTTTGATTGAATTTACGATTGTTCCTATCAAAGAGAAAAATAATGCGGCTAACGTATCCGGTGCCCTGATTGTCGCAGACATTGCCAATAGTCAATACTATTTCCCTGAATATATAAGTTCCCGCGCCACGGAAGGCTTTTTGGTCCTTTCCGTCGCTGGGGTTCGCGTGGCTACCAAAGCTACGGAAGGTGAAGAAATCCCCTATCTTATTGGCACCAAGGCAACCAAGGGGAAAAATTTCGATAATAAAGATGGGCAGTTCTTCGGTTCAAGCAATATCAAAGGAACCAACTATGTCTTTTTGGATAGAGAAATTAAGAATATCGATGGCGAAGTTGTAGGTTATTTAAGCATTGGCATCGAAGAGAGCCGTTTTGCTTCAATGGTTACAGACAATAGAACTATTGCTTTGGCTGTCATCTTTATTTGTTTGATCATTATGCTGATTTTGGGTCATGTGTTGGCAGAAAACATCAGTGCTCCTATTGTAGCTGTAACCGAAATGGTAAAAAAATACGGCCAGAAATATTTAGGTACAGCTCCTGCAGGCCCTACAGTTACAGATGACGAAAGCGTCATCTTGCTGGAATCCTTCCAGGAATTTATCAGTAATCTCAAAAAAGCCGAAGAAGAAAGAACGGTCTACCTTAAACAATTGGAAGAAGAACATTCCAAGCAAAAACACTTGTCTGAAACTTTAAAGGAAACCAATGACAACCTGGAATTATTGGTAACTGAAAGAACGCAGCATCTGCAAGCCGTAGTAGCAGAATTGAAGAAACTTGACGTAACGAAATCACAGTTTCTGGCTAACTTAAGTCACGAATTACGCACTCCTTTGAGTGTCATCATCAATGCGGCAGATGTTTTAGGCGGTAATTATTTTGGCAAGCTTAACGATAAGCAGGATAAATATATTCACAGCATATCTTATTGCGGCAATCATCTGCTGCAGCTGATTAATGATTTGCTGGACATTTCGAAGTTAGCCTCAGGGAAAATGACCCTCAAAAAGCAAGAATTTTATATAGCTAACCTGGTTAGGGAAGTCGTCAAAAATGTAAAAAATTTAATTAAGAATAAAGAACTGGCAATCTCAGTAGATATTGAACCGGAAGATTTCCTAATCTATGCTGATTTACAACGCATGACCCAAATTTTTTATAATTTGCTTTCGAACGCTATCAAATTTACGGATTCCGGCGGAAAAATTAATGTTAAAATCTTCCATCGAGCCGATAAGATGGAGGTCATTGTTCAGGATACCGGAATAGGCATCGCCGAGAAGGATCAAAAACGTATTTTTTGTGAGTTTGAACAGGTGGAAGGCAATTATGACAAACGCTTTGGTGGCACAGGCCTGGGTTTGCCTATCGTCAAAAAACTTGTTGAATTGCATGGTGGTCAGATTTTCTTAAAGAGCAAGTTAGGTGAAGGAACAGAAATTATTTTTGCCATCCCGTTAACTGAAGAAAAAGCATAATGAAACGAGGTAAAAAAGTGGGACGAATTTTAGTCGTTGACGATAATGAGCAAATATGTGAACTAGTCAAAGATGTCGTTGAAAGTTGGGGACATACTGTCTATGCCGCCGCAGAGGGCAGAAACTGTCTCGATATCGTTGCCAGAGAACTTCCCGACATTATTTTGCTGGACGTCATGCTGCCTGGTCTGAGCGGCTATGAGGTATGCAAAAAATTAAAAGAAAACCCTCAAACAAGAAATATCTTTGTAATAATGATGACGGCCCTAAGCGACATAGAAGACCGTATCCATGGCTTTAAGGTCGGCGCTGACAATTTTTTGATTAAACCAATCAACTACGAAGAATTGCAGGCAATTATCAATAAGCTGCTTAAAGATAAGCTGTGCGCTGATACCATGGAACCACGCAAAGGCGTAGTCAATGTTTTAAACAAAATAATGTGCACTATAGGCGACAAACGCCTTAATTCATTAGTTAGCAATGAATTATTGTATGCCAAAAAACTGGCTGATAACCTTTCTCTTAACGAGGAGACTGAAGATCGCTTAATGGCTGCAATCATACTCCAGCACGCAGGAATTATAATGGCAGCAGATGAAGCCGACTTACTTGATGTCGGCTTAAAATTGCTTGAAGATTTAAGATTGATCGAATGGCTGAAACCAGTTTTGCTTTACTCAGCAAATAACACTGCAAACGCTGATTATGAGGAATTGAAAGCAAAAATCAAGCTTACAGGTTTAGAAACCGAGGCCGATATCCTCACGGTTGTCAACAGATTTTCCTGGCTTCTGTCCCAGAAAGACGACAATATCAACCTCTCATTATCGCTGCTGAAAAGAGAAGGCGCGACAAAAGGATATAACTCCGATATTCTTAAACGCCTGGAGCAAATAATTAATGATGAAAAAATACTGTCAACAATTAAATAAAAAAACAGCTAGCTGCTGCTAGCTGTTTTTTTATTTAATCAATCTTTTAATTTCGCCAGATACTTTATTGCACTCAATACCGCTACTAAACCCTGCCCTGTAGCCCTGCTGATTTGCCAAGGCTGGCCTGTGCAGTCACCGGCTGCAAAAATACCGTCCACACTTGTTTCCATCTCTTCGCCAACGGCTATTGCCTTGCCGTGAAGCTGCAGTTCTGGGAACAAAGAATCAATGGGGTCAGAATCCCTAAAAATAAACACGCCATGTACCGGATAATATTCACGCTTGGTTCTGACACCTGTTACTCTGTCGGTACCGGTTATTTCATCAGTTTCTGCTTATACAATCTCAATGTTGGAATGCCTCAGTGGACCTTCCAGCTTGAAACGCGGCATCAGTACGACCTTCTCACAAATCTCCGCTAAAAAGTCAACTTCTTCCAAAGCACTGGGAACCGTCACAATTGCTGCAACAGTCTTACCCTTGAAGAAATGTCCGTCACAAGTAGCGCAATAGCTCACACCCCTGCCAATAAATTCTTTTTCTCCCGGTATGATTTCCGAAGAAGAAGCTCCTATTGCCAGAATAATTGACCTGGCATTATAAAAACCATTAGCCGTGCCAAGAGTGAAAGTGTTTTCATCCTGACTGGCATATATAACCTTATCCTTTACTATTGTTGGTTCGAAACTCATTGCATGCTCAAGAAATTTATCCATCAGATCCTGTCCGGAAATATTAGGCAAACCAAGGTAATTACTTACCATGTGAGCTTTTCTTAAACGTGGACTGAAACCATTGGCGTCAAAAATAACAACTTTTTTATTGCGAATGCTGGCAGTAACTGCAGCCGAAAGTCCGGCCGGGCCACCGCCGATGATGGCAATATCATAATTTTTTTCCATAACTCTGACCGCCTTTACAAAAAATTTTTCATACTTAAGCAAGCTCTTCTTACACTTAATTCTAGTTTATTGAGCAATACAAGTCAATTCATCAGGAAACTTATGTTAATTTTAAAACAAATTCAATTGATAATAATTACTATTCAATATCCTTTAAAATTTTTATGGAAGATTGAGAGGTTTTTTCGCAGCTATGGCGAATAAAAATAATTAAAGGTCTGAAAAGACTTTTTGACATTAGCGTGAAATAATTTTCGGCTAACAAGCGGCAATTTTACCGCAATAATAAAAAGAAAGAAGGTTTTTAAATGAGAGAAGTTAAATTTTTTATCTGTAAACATTGTGGAAATCTTGTAGGTATGATTTTTGACAGCGGCGCACCTTTAACTTGCTGCGGTGAAAAAATGACTGAATTGGTTCCCAACACAGTAGATGCTGCGCAAGAAAAACATGTGCCTGTTGTCACTATTGAAGGTGATACAGTTACAGTAAAAGTTGGCAGCGTAGCCCATCCTATGCTTCCTGAACATTACATCCAGTGGATTTATCTTCTGACAGAGCAAGGCGGCGAACGTAAGATTCTGAAACCTGGCGATGCTCCTCAAGCAGTGTTTGTAATGACACCTGGCGACAAATTTATTGCTGCCTATGAATACTGTAATCTGCATGGTTTGTGGAAAGCTTAATAAGAAAAAATATACGGCTGTGACGAAAAGTCACAGCCGCTTTTTTATACCCTGCCAAGTTATTTTTTATAAATGATATCTCTTGTAATCTTACTTAAATCCTGTACACCTGTCATAATCATTGCTGCCTCGAGCTCAGCCTGCAGATATTTAAGCAAAAAGGCAATGCCTTCTGCGCCGCCGGCGCCTGCCTGCGTTATCGGCCGCCCTAGAAGGACCGCATCAGCACCCAGTGCAAGCATTTTCAGCACATCAAAGCCTGTACGAATACCGCCATCAACAAAAATCGTCATTCTGTTGCCGACAGCATCTCTGATCCCAGGCAAAACCTCAGCTGTACCCGGTGTATGGTCAAGCACACGTCCGCCATGATTAGAAACAACTATGCCATCAATTTCTGCCTCGGCGCACTTCAAAGCATCTTCTATATTCATTACACCTTTAATAATCAGAGGCAGTTTTATGTTCTGTTTCAATTCAACAAGTTCCGCAAAAGTTTTAGGGCCAACAGGCTGCCCAGAAACAGTCATGTTAATCAGAGCCGCGGCATCGACGTCAATGGCAACAGCAACTGCTCCTGCCGCTTCAGCCTGGTAAGCAAGCTCAATAATTTGCTCATTCGGCCTAGGTTTAATAGTAGGAATACCCCAACCACCCTCGAACAAAATTGCGGCAAGCCCGCTCGAATAGATTTCCTGTAGTTTTCCATCGCCAACCATACCCATAGAGCCGGCCGCTTTAGAACCACTGATAACAGCTTTGGCATAATCACCTTCAGAAATATAGTTGTTCCAATTAAAGGCAATCCCTCCGATAGGTGCAGCCAAAATCGGCATTGATAGTTCGTTTCCCCACAAATCAAAAGCCGTTGAAGGTTTATGAACATTATGAATTATCCGTTGGCGCAGCTTTACCTCTGCCAAAGCGCTGATGTTATTTCGAAAAGCCTGACCGGAACCGACTCCGCCGGCGCCGGGAATTTCTCCTGCGCAAGCACGTCCATCACAAACAGGGCACATACGACAGACTTTACCGAATTTTTGTCTGCCCAAATCCCTCAATTCTTTCATATCCATTAAAATTCACCCCATATGCTTAGAATAATTACCTTCATTATACTATAGAATAAATTAAATTTAATACAAAAAAGTGCCCTCAAGATAGTATTTACACTTTCTTGAGGGGCTTTTTGCAGTTACTTTCTATTAAAATATCAGAAAGGTGTTGTTACCGGCGACTTTCTGTAATGCGTTGCTTGTTCAAAAGCATGTGCAATCATAATAAGACGTTTTTCTGACCAAGGTTCGCCGATTATTTCCATACCAATAGGTACACCGGTTACAGAGTCAGCATCTGGCTTGGAGAAACCTGCCGGGACAACTACCGACGGGAAGCCGGTTACTGAACAAAGAACGCCATTGCGCTGCTTTTGTGAACTTCCCACCTTGCAGACAAGTTGCTGCTGATGCAGGTAAACAATCGCGTCAAGCTCATAGTCGGCTATAATTTTCATAATCGAATTTCTGACCTGAGCCTGCCGCAGAATCTTTTTATCATATTCTGGGGAATGCGTTGTAAGTTTAATCGCTGTTTCTATGTTTTCCTTATCAACCGGATGGTACAAACCCTTTTCGTAAATCTCTTTAAGAGAATGAACAGCTACTTTATCTGCCGGCAATGCCTGCAAATATGCGGTCAGGTGATCACTGAAATCATCCAGATGCACACTGACATCGGAAGTAAGCCAGGCAGAATTAATGTCTTCTTTAATATCCATTACAATAGCGCCAGCTGCTTTCATCTGGTTAATAGCCGCATTTACAACTGCATTAACCTCTTGGTTAATTTCTTCTTTACCGAAAAAGCTTCTCAAAACACCGATACGCTTTCCTACGAGAGTGCTCTTATCCAATCCGGCAGCATAGTCTACATGGCGATGTGGGAAATCCCAGGCGGTAATCTCATCTTCCGGATCATACCCGGCAATAACCGACAAAGTTCTTGCAGCATCTTCCACTGTGCGGCAAATTGCACCTGCCGTATCCTGTGTCATAGAGTATGGCACAATTCCTCCTCTGCTGACGCAGCCGATAGTCGGTCTGATTCCAACAAGGCTGTTAGCGGAAGATGGTGAGCGAACAGAGTTGATCGTGTCTGTACCAATGCCAACAATGCCAAAATCAGCGGCAATGGCAGCGCCGGTGCCACCGGAAGAGCCACCGGGAGTCCTTGTCAGATCATAAGGATTAAGCGTTTGCCCCTGGATGGAGCTGATTGTTTCACCCCAAATAGCAAATTCATGCAGATTGGATTTTGCCAAAATGATAGCGCCAGCTTCCCTGAGCTGTTTGACAAGAAAAGCGTCTTTCTTTGATTCAAACCCTTTTAGAGAAATCGCGCCAGCTGTAGTCGGCATGTCATAAGTTTCACAATTATCCTTAAGAATTACCGGTATGCCATGAAGAGGACCAACGAAACCTTCATTTGCTAATTTTTCATCCAAGTTTTTAGCTTCCTGAACAGCATGTGGATTAATCAAAATGATAGAATTCAGCTTAGGCCCCTTTTTGTCATATTTATCAATTCTATCTAAATAATATTCAACCAGATCAACAGCAGTTAGTTTTTTCTCCTGCATCAACTGATGCACTTTAGCTATTGTTAGTTCTCTCATTTTTTCTCCTCCTTAAACCGGTAAGAAAGTTACGCCAATGATGAAGATAAAACCACTCATCAACATTATAGCGATTGAGTAACCCATGATTTCACGTGCTTTAAGTCCAGTTACGCCAAGAAGCGCCAAAGCCCAGAAAGGCTGCGCCATATTCGTCCACGTATTGCCATAAGCTACTGCGAGACAGGTCTTAATAATATTCGCATCCATCATCATAGCAGAATTAATTGCAACCGGTCCTTGTACTGCCCATTGGCCGCCACCGGAAGGCACGAACATATTAATGACGGAAGCACTGAGGAAAGTCCATAGATAGAAAGTAGTCGGAGTACTTATGCTTACCATAAAATTAGCCAGCATGTTAACTAAACCTGAGTACTGGATCATACCCATGATGCCTGCATAAAGTGGGAATTGGAAGATTATTCCGGCTACTCCGGGAGTTGCAGCTTTTACTGCTTTTAAATAACTTGCAATATTTTTGTGCATCAGTATGCCCAAAAACATAAAAATCGCGTTAACCAGGTTGATATCCAGCACAAAACCTTTAGTCGCAAAATGCCATACGACATAGACCATACCCAGTAAACCCAGCAAACCGGCCAGGATCGTGCTATGGTTCAGAATATCGCCAACTGAAGGGTCTTTCGGCATTTCCGAAATGGCGCTGCTCTCCAGCTCAATTGCCTTCAGGCTTTCATCACTCAGTTCCGAGACGTTAGCCGGTTTAGGATGAACCATGGAAGCAAATAGCGGTGGAAAAATCAGTAAAGCAAGTGTCACAAAAATGTTCATGGGATTGAACATATAATCATACATGGAGATAAGACCTATTTTGCTCTCCAAAAAATGTCCCGGTGTTGCAATCAACAGACCAATTGATGCAGAAAGCATTCCGTGCCAGGTCATTTGACCTACATATGCGCCTGCGCCAATCAGACCATATTCAAAGGGAATTTTTTTAATACGCAGTTCACGCGCCAGTTCTTTTGCCAACAGTGCCCCGACTATAAGGCTCAAGCCCCAATGCAGGAAGGAAACTAATACTGATACGAAGGTTACCAACCAGGCAGCCTGTTTACCGGTAGCAGCCATTCCTGCCAATTTCTGTATGCCTCTTTTGGTCAGAGGAGCTTCAGAAACTGCCGAGCCGGTTATAATGATCAATGCCATTTGCATCGCAAAAGTTAATAGGCTCCAAAGACCTTTATACCAGTGTTGAACCATTTTCATCGGCGCAACACCAGCTACAAATACTCCAAGCAGAAAAGCAAACAATGTTAAGACAACGGCAAAAATACTGGGGTCAGGCATGTACTTCATTGAAAGTCGTGTCAAAGTTGAACCTATTCTCATTACTGGATTTTCCGCTTCAACAATCTTATCCTTATCAGGCATGAAATTTCCCCCTTTGTTTTTTTGTTTGAACAAAACACATATGTTGTTTTTCCGGCAATAATCCTCCCTTCTTTTTTATATGGTTTTAAGCAAAATAAAAAACACCGGCTCGAAAACTCTCCTGCGCATAAAAATTTGCATCTTCCGGCTAAAAACAAAAAACGACGTCCCTCCTCATTTTTTAGCCGCTCGTGTAACCGAAGTGAGTTCCTCTTTTCCTGCAAGGAGCAAACACGCGAGAAGAGGCTGCTTCCTTTACATCGTAACAAGCCCTTCCGCCTTCTAGAAGCCATTACATTGTTCCGAACCAATGTTTTAGGAAAACCACTTATCTTCATATTCCAATAATGCATTGATTTTTTTAAAAATTCCGATTTATGTTAATAGTCTCTTCTACGCATACAACGAAACTCCTCTTTTTTGCAAGAATATTTGTTGAATTCTTTTTTCGATTAAATATACCAAAAGTAAAGAGCCTGGTTTTCAGCTTAACTGAAAACCAGGCTCTTAAAATATCCAAAAAACATTAATTTTTAGTAATTAAGAATCTTCAAAGGATTAACTGTCTGTCCATTAAGCAAAACTTCGAAATGCAGATGTGGGCCTGTGCTGTAGCCGCTGCTACCTACATAACCAATAACATCGCCTTTTTTGACACTTTCGCCGGAGCTGACATCAATTGAGCTCATATGTCCATAGGCCGTTTCATAACCATTGCCATGCGAAATCTTGATATAACGGCCATAACCGCCGTTCCAGCCAGCCTGCTCTACATCACCGGCAGCGGAAGCGTAAACGGGGTCACCATAGTTTGCAGCAATATCAATACCTGGGTGATAGTCGCCACCATAGCCAAAAGGATCGTAACGGTAGCCATAACGGGAAGAAATCTCACCGCTGTCCGTAGGCCAGTAATTGGGTGTAACACTCTTTTGCTCAAGCTGTTCCAGCATATTGCTCAAATTCTCATATTTGTAGGCAATACGTTGCTCAATAAGTTTATTCTGCTTGCTAAGGATATCCATATTGCTAAGGCCAATTTTTCCTGGACCGCCCTGACCCTTTAGATCTGCTTCATGCGAAGCACGATCTATGCCGCCACGGGACGTGCCATTGCCATCCTGATCCAAAGTCCTGCGTACTTCATCTTCCAATGCAGCTACTTGTGCCAGGCTTTTTTG